>DATLQC010000162.1:0-9822 GCA_035535395.1 Propionibacteriaceae bacterium
GCGGACGGGTTGGTCGGTCTCGGATGTGCCGGTGCTACGGCCGATGGCGATGCGCCGGCGACGGCCGTAGTCGGGTTGTCGTCTCCAGCTGCCGCATTGCCGAATACCAACACCAGCACAGCCAGCACCAAGCCGACGAACGGCGTAGGGATCCGGCTCATGGTGAGCCGACGTCACAATGAGACAAAGCCACGACCCCCGAGTTGGCGCACCTCAAAACGCCGTTGGTAAACCAAGTCACCTCAAGCTACGCCGCGATCACCAGCAATGCACGTACCGTTGCCAAGCTGTCCATTCAGCAAGATCACCGGGTGATCATGAGTTGCTTTGTTGATACCCGTTTGGATAGACCACAGACTTCAGACTGTTCGGATCCACGTCGCTCTCCAGCGCCTCAGCCGCATGCTCAAGGCCAAATCGGCCGGTGACTAGGGAGTCCAGCTCGACTGCGCCGCTGGACACCATGTGTATGCCTGCCGGCCAGGTGTCGGTGTAACGGAAGATGCCGGTCACGGCGATCTCCAGGTTTTGTATCTGCTCGACGGGCAGGCTCATCTCGGACGAGCCGAGACCTACCAGCACAGCAGTGCCGCCCGGCCGTACGGCCTTGATGCCTGACATCACCGCAGGCGGTGCCCCGCTGGCGTCGACGAAGGCATTGACATCCAGCCCGGCGGTAGCGATGTCCGTCTCCCGAGGGTCGAGTACGCGAGTCGCGCCGTAGCGCAATGCCCGCTCCCGGCGTTCCAGGACAAGATCAGTCACGATGATCTCCGCCGCGCCGAAGGCCCGTGCGGCCTGGGCGGAGAGGATCCCGATGGGTCCCGCCCCGGCGATGAGGATGCTCGAACCAGGCGTGACCCCTGCCTTGCGCATTGTGGTGATCGCCACCGAGAGCGGCTCCAGCAGTGCGGCCGCCTCGTCCGACATGGAATCCGGAATTTTATGGGCGAATTCGGTTCTGATGACGCAGTACTGCGCGAACGCCCCGTCGATGGGCGGGGTGGCGTAGAACTCCATGTTCGGGCAGAGGTTGTAGCGGCCGGCACGGCACTCCCGGCAGCGTCGGCAGTTCTTCTGCGGCTCGATGGCCACCCGCTCGCCAATCCGAGTTTCGGGCACCTCCTCACCGACGGCGACGATGCGCCCGGAGAGCTCGTGACCCAGAATCAGGGGACTGGTGACGACGAAGTCGCCGATCCGGCCATGTCGGTAGTAGTGAGTGTCTGAGCCGCAGACCCCTACGGCAGCAACTTCGACCAGCACTTCGTCGCTGGCCATGGGAGGTGTGGGCACCTGCTCAATGCTGAGCGTCTTAATGTCGGTGAGGACGCTGGCACGCATCGTCTCGGGAATGGTGGCTGGGGTGGCGGCGCTGGCAGTCTGGGTCATGGCTGTAAGTCCCTTTCTCGCTCTTTCCCACATTGTGGTTCGGTCAAGTAAGGCGTGGCTAGGTCTTGGCCCGACCAAGAAAGCCGATGATTAACGAATGGTGTAGCCGCCATCGACCAGCAGGTCCACCCCGTTGATCATCTTCGCCGCATCGCTGGCCAGGAAGACAGCGACCGCAGCGATCTCATCCGGTTCGGCAAAACGCCCAACCGGGATCTGGGCCTTCAGCGCCTCACCCTCGGGGTTGTCCCAGAGCTCCTTGGCGAGCGGGGTCATCACCACTGTGGGACTGATGGTGTTGGCGGTGACTCCTCGTCCGGCCCATTCCAGAGCAAGCACCTTGGTCATACCAACCAGGCCAAACTTCGACGCGCAGTAGGCAAGGTGCCCCGGCAGTGCGATCGTCGCTGCCTGGGAGGCCAAGCTGATCACGGTGCCGCTGCCCTGGGCAAGCATGATCCGACCCACCCGCTGACTGACCAAGAAGGCGCCCCGCAGATTGATGGCCATGGTCTGATCCCAAGCCTGGATCGATAGCTGCTCGGCAGGGTCGGTGACGGCAATGCCCGCGCTATTGACCAGTACGTCGACGCGTCCGAACTGCGCCGTTACGGCATTGACTGCGTCGACGACGGACTGCTCGCTCGTCACGTCGCAGCTGAAGGCCGCGGCTGCGCTGCCGTCGCCGACCTTGCGCTGTGCGGCTTCCACAGCTTTGTCAAACACCACCACGGTGGCGCCCTTGGCGGCGTACGCATCGATGATCGCGGCGCCGATACCGGAGGCGCCACCGGTCACGACGGCTACCTTGCCGTCCAGAGAAAAGTCGATCACCGGTCCACTCTCTCAGTTCAGACTGCCTGCTGCCGAGCCGCGCTGGTTGCGCTCGCACTACACTGACGTTCCGCATGTTCAGGCCACTTCCATCTGTTCCGGACCATCCCGCGCTCGAGGAGGAGATCCTCAAGTGGTGGGACGACCGTGGCGTCTTCAATGCGCTTCGAGAACGCAACCGCGGCGGTCCGGTCTGGAGCTTCATTGACGGCCCAGTTACGGCGAACAAGACGCTCGGCGTGCATACGGCATGGGGCCGTACGCTTAAGGACGTTTTTCAGCGCTACATGGCGCTGCGCGGCTTTGACCAGCGTTATCAGAATGGCTTTGACTGCCAGGGTCTGTGGATCGAGGTCGGAGTCGAGCGTGAGCTGGGCCTGAATTCCAAGCGCGAGATCGAGGAGTACGGGCTCGCCGAGTTCGCCCGCAAATGTCGGGAGAAGGTCGCGTGGTCGGCGGAAGAGCTGATTCGCGGGTCCAAGCGCCTGGGCCAGTGGATGGATTGGGGCAACGACTACTACACCTTCTCCGACACCAACATCGAATACATCTGGCGCTTCCTCAAGATCGTGCACGATCGTGGCTGGCTGTACCGCGGCCACCGCTCCACCGAGTGGTGTCCGCGCTGCGGGACGTCCATCTCGGCACACGAACTCGTCGGAAGCTACGAGGAACGCACCGATCCGTCGCTGTTCGTCCGCTTTCCACTTCTCGACCGGCCCGGCCAGTCGCTGGCGGTGTGGACGACGACGCCGTGGACACTGCCCGCCAACGTCGCCGCCGCCGTTCATCCGGATAAGGAGTACGGCCTCCAGGAAGACGGTGAGTGGGTGGCGGTCGAGCGCTACCCCGACGCGATATTCCTCGAACGCCGGCGCGGATCTGAGCTCGTTGGCTGGCGATACGAAGGGCCGTTTGATCACCTGCCGGCGGCCGAAGGCATCGAGCACCGCGTCATCGCATGGGACGAAGTCTCGATGGAAGAGGGCACCGGGCTTGTCCACATCGCGCCTGGATGCGGCGCGGAGGACTTCGAGCTCTCCCGCGTGTATGACCTCCCGGTGATCACCCCAGTCGACGAAGGAGGGCGCTTCTACGATCGCTTCGGCTGGCTGCACGGACTCTCGACGTCGGAGTCGGCCGAGCAGATCGCAGCGGACCTCGCCGAGCGCGGGCGCTTGATCGCGGCGGATGAGTATGTGCACCGCTATCCGTTCTGCTGGCGCTGCCACACCCCGCTGATCTTCCGCATTGCCGATGACTGGTTCATTGCCGTCAACGAAGTGCGGCCGCGGCTGCTCGAGGCCAACGCCACCGTTGAGTGGACGCCGGCGTACTTCGGCAAGCGGATGGACGACTGGCTCCGCAATATGGGGGACTGGAATATCTCCCGGCGTCGCTACTTCGGTCTGCCACTGCCGATCTTTCCGTGCGAGTGTGGCCACATCACGGTGATCGGGTCCCGAGCAGAGCTCGAGGAGTTGGCGACGGCCGGCCTGGAGGAGCTTTCCGAGTTACACCGCCCGTGGATCGACGCGGTCGAGATCCGCTGCCCCGCCTGTGGAACCGAAGGCGTGCAACGGATTCCCGAGATCGGCGACGTCTGGCTCGACGCGGGAATCGTGCCTTTCTCGACGCTCGGCTGGGAGAATCCCAAGTGGATTGAAGGCGGCTACGGAAATGGTGCCGCAAAGGGGCTCACGGGCGCCGATCTTCCCGATCACGCCTTTTGGGAGACGTGGTTCCCAGCCAGCTGGGTCTCCGAGATGCGTGAGCAGATCCGACTCTGGTTTTATTCGCAGCTGTTCATGTCGGTCTGCCTCGTCGATAAGGCGCCGTTCCGGTCCGTCCTCGGATACGAGAAGATGCTCGACGAGCACGGGCGCCAGATGCACGGCTCCTGGGGCAACCTCATCGCGGCGGAAGAAGCATTCGCCCGCATGGGCGCCGACGTAATGCGCTGGCAGTACTGCGATCAGCCCCCCGATCGTGACCTGCACTTCGGCTACGGACCAGCGCACGAGATCAAGCGCAAGCTCCTGACGCTCTGGAACTCTGTTGGGTTCCTTGTCCGGTACGGCAACATCGAGGGCTTCCGGCCAAGGCTGGATGATCTTGGAGCGGGACCAGCTGGGATTGAGCTGCGCCCACTTGATCGCTGGCTCGTAGCTCGGACCGACAAGCTTGTCGCCGAGGTTACCGCCGCCCTAGAGGAACAGCTCACGTACCGGGTGATCGCCGCCTTCGAATCCTTCGTCGACGATCTTTCGAACTGGTACATCCGCCGGTCACGCCGGCGCTTCTATTCCTACGATGACGCGGCATTCCGGACGCTGTGGTTCGCGGTTGTGACGGGGTTGCGGGTGATCTCACCAGTGATGCCATTCCTCGCTGATCATCTGTGGCGGAACCTCGTACCTGACGTCTGCGATGGCGCGCCAGAAAGCATCTTTCTCGCGGGTTGGCCGGAGGCACGTGAGCCCGATGAGCGACTGCTCGCCGAAATTGCCGAGGTACGCCGGATTGTGGAGCTTGGTCGGGAGGCGCGCAGCACGGCGGGAGTGAAGCTGCGCCAGCCGCTGCGGCGTGTTTATGTACGCGGCGCGCAGCTCGCCAGGGATCATGCGGACGAGATCGCCGAGGAACTACGGGTAGACGAGGTCGGATTTGATCAAGGACCTGTGGCCCAGGTCCGGCTGCTGCCCAACCTTCGGGTGCTCGGCCCACGGCTGGGACCGAAGGTCCGCGAGATCAAAGCGGCGCTGGAACGCGGCGAAGCCGAGGAGCTTGGTGACGGGCGCGTTCGGGTCGCCGACGTGGAGCTCGAGGCTGAGGAGCTGATTCGCGGCGAGCGCGTCGAGATCAGCGGCTGGGCAATAGCGAACGACCTAGCGCTCTCGGTCGCCCTCGATACCGAGATTGACCCGGAGCTGGAACTCCGAGGCCGGGTTTACGAACTGATCCACACCGTCAACACGATGCGCAAGGACGCAGGGCTCGAGCTGACCGACCGGATCGTGCTCACCCTGCCCGACGGCGACGACCTGCTGCGTCATGAGGGTTGGATCAAGGCTGAGACCCTCGCGACGCGCATCGAGCCGGGCGAGGCCTTGGCGATCGCCAAGGCCTAAGAGCCGATTGCTGGTGGCACAAGATCGGTACCGCTAGCGGCCCGAAGGCACTGCGAAGTCTCCACGCAATTCATCTCGCCACTGCAGTGCTCGTGGATGCAGATCTGATCATTACTTACGACACCCGGCTGGAAGCCGCTGCGCGTCACAACGGCCTGGCCGTGGCCAAGCCAGCCATCAATCCCGAATAGCCGACCCACCTAGCTGCCTCAGGCGTGGCCGACGCCACGGTCACGGGCCAGAATTGCTGCTTCGGTACGAGTGGCGACGTTGAGCTTGGTGAAGATCGATGACGTGTTGTTGTTCACGGTCTTCAACGAGAGCCCGAGACGATCGGCGATGGCCGAGTTGGATAAGCCTTGGGCAAGCAGCCCCAGCACGTCGTGCTCGCGCGGCGTGAGCTGTGGGAACGGGTCCTTGTCCGTAGCTGGTGCGCCGAGCCGGGCCAGCACTCGTTGGGCGACGGCCGGTCCGAAGATCACCTGCCCATCAGCCACTGCGGTGACTGCCCGCAGGATTTCCTCCTTCGTGGCGCCCTTGAGGAGGTAACCCCGGGCACCGGCGCGCATCGCCTTGGTCATGGTGATGTCGTCGTCGCTCATGGTCAGGACGAGCACGGCGACCTCTGGCGCTACGCGGTTGATTTCCGCGGTGGCAGCGAAGCCATCTGTGTCCGGCATCGCGAGGTCCATGATGATCACATCCGGTTTGTCGATCACCGCCGCCTTGATCGCCTCGCGGCCGGTCGCAGCCTCACCGATCAAGTCGATGTTGGGATACTCGGCGAACAGCGCCCGCAGGCCGTCCCGGACCACCGGATGATCGTCTGCCACAAGGACCTTGATCATTAGCTGACCTGTAGCGGAAGCGTTGCGACCACTCGACCGCCGTCAGCTGTGGGGCCCGCTTCGCAGTCACCACCGATCTCTGACGCTCGGCTCTTGATCGAGGCCAGCCCGAGCCCAGGCGACCAAGGTGCAGTAGAACTCCCGTCGTCGGTGATGATCATCTCCAGGGTGCCGTCATTTGTGATCAGCTGTACCGAGGCAAGTTTGGCATCTGAGTGCCGGACGACATTGGTCAATGCCTCGGCGGCGATGCGGTAGGCAGCCACCTCAACCGAGGAGGACAGTCCGGGTAGGGATTCGGGCGCATCAATGATCACCTTCACCGGACTGAAGCGTCTGCCCTCCTCCCGCAGCGCCCCAACCAGTCCAAGCTCGTCGAGAGCGGCCGGCCGCAGTCCGTACGCGAGCTGGCGTACGGCGTCGACTGACTGCCGCAGCTGATCAGCAAGTTCAGTCGCCAACGACTCCGCCCGCTCGGGTCTGTGCTGGGCGGCAAGCGCGATGCCGTCAGCCTTGAATGCGGCGCCGGTGAGCAGCGGTCCGAGGCTGTCGTGCAGTTCGCGGCGTAGCCGCGTCCGCTCCTCCTCGGCAGTCTCGATAACGCGCTCCCGAGAGGCTTTCAAGTCCTCGGTCAGCGCCTGCGCATGCAGCGCAATCGCCAGCGGAGCCGCTACGACATCGATCACTCGCTCATCCGATCCAGACAGGCGGCGCTCGCCGCGACGTGGGCCCGCGATCAGGTTCCCAGTCGGTTCGCCGTCGTAGATCAGCGGCCAGCTCTGCGTGGTTACTGGCCGTTCGCCGCTTTCAACTGCGCCGCCTGTCGTCTGCTCAATGGCCACGTAGCTCAGCCGGAGGGTGTCGCGTAGCGCATCCGCCACGCCGCCGAGGTCGTCGCCGGCCAACCGCTCGCCGACCGCTGAAACCGCGGCTACCGGGTCACGCCGGGTGCCGTACACCGCGCGGTCGACCAGGCGCTGCAGGCGTACCCGGGCTGGGTTGAACGCCAGTGCTATGGCAAGCGCGGCTACCACCGGCGCGCCGATGCCGCGCAGCACCTTATCGAGCAACGCGACGAGCCCAACGTAAAGCGCGATCACGGCTGCGGTGAGAAGCACATAGACGACCAGTCGCGACACGACGATCCGAACGTCGTACAGGCCGTGCCGCAGGACAGCGATGGTCACCGCAGCCGGGATCAACGGAAAGCTCAGCAAGAGAAAGATCGTCTGTCCGCTCGGGATGGCGAACCACGTCGGGAAATTGATCAAGATCACCAGAATCACCGCGGCGGCGAGCCACAACACCTGCTGGCGTACCGTCTCCGAGCCACGGATGAACCTGACGATCAGGCTGGCGACTGAGGCCAAGATGATCAAATTAGTCGTGACGGACACTATGCGGTCCGTCGTTTCCCACCACGGCGCAACGAGGAATGACGATGCGCCGTACTCCGGCGTCGGACCGACGAACATGTTGCCGAGAAGCGCGTTCCCGACGGTCAGCCAACACAGTACGGCCCAACGGCGGCTCAGCGGCTTCCCGGTTGGAAAGAGCTGCAAGATCAATGGAAGGCAGCAGAAAACGCCCCAGGACCAGGAAAACGAGAAGACCGTGACCAGCAACCGCTGTGCCAACTGCGGCCAGTCATGCGCGGCACCATAGATCAGAAATGGAGTTACTGCTGCAGTCAGTAGCGGGGCAATGCCTGCGATGAGGAAGAGCCAACCGATGGGGTTGTCCGGCTTGGCGCGGGCGATCAGCAGGCCACATGGCGCTGCGGACAGGCCGATCGCGGTGTTGGTGATCAAAAAGTTAGACCAGGCCGCCTCGCGGTCGAGACCGAGGACCAGTGCTTCCACCACCGCGACCCCAGCGAGCACGACCGCAAACCCGAAGAGCGCGTACGCCAACATCGTGAGCCGTTTCGGCATGCCCTCATGATCCCGCCAAGAACTCCCGGCCACTAGGGAGTTGTCTCCTTGGCAGCCCAGGCAAGTTCCTGGTGTACGGCGGCAGGAGTCCTCCTGCTGGGCCTCCAGAGGTGGCGGCACAGTGCAGGGACCAGATAGTTCCCAGGCACACAGGAGGTCACCATGTCGGTTGCTCAAGCCACGAAAACCAAGATCAACACCGAGAGTGGGCGAGCCCACAGGGTCAGGGATGTCCGGACCTTCCAGCGGTACGTGGCCGCAGTCATCATGCTCGTTCCCGCCACGACGGTCGCGGTCGGTCGACTGTTCCAGACCGACGACTCTGACACGAGGCGGACGCTCGACCTGATCGCGGCCAATCCGGATCGGCAGTTCACGTTCGCGCTACTCGGCTTCATCGGACTCCTCTGCGTCGTCCCGGCCTTTCTCGCGGCTGGAAGCCTCTCGCGTCGTCGGCGGCCAGTACTCACCACCATCGCGCTCGCGGTCAACCTCCTGGCCTACCTTGGTGCCTTCGCGATGTCCGCGATCGACAATCTCTATTTGATCGGCGCGTCGCTGCCGTCCGATCAGCGCGACGTCGCTGCCCTCGTGATCGACAAGATGTGGTCGACCGGAATTCCTGGCATCAGCACCAATCTCTTTGTTTTCGGGCACATCCTTGGCGCGATCTTGATGGGCATCGCGCTACGCGGGAGCATCGCAACCGTCGGCTGGCTGGCCATGCTGCTGACCACGCCAATGCACGTCCTTGCCTTCGTGGTGCTCCAGATGCCAGCGCTCGACATGGCGGCTTGGCTGCTGATGACGCTGGCCTTTACCTGCTGTGCGGTCAAGATCATCAAGACCCCCAACGACGAATGGGACTTGCCTCCGATCGGGCTGTCGACCGGCGCCAGGATCTGAACGGGCATCCATAGGAACGTGATCAAACGACAAGGGGTGGGGTCAATGACCCCACCCTTGTTCCGTGCCTGCTTGGGTTAGTGCGGTCTCGCACCGTGCGTAGGGCGGAACCGTTTTGCAGCCGCTTAACCCTCAGCCCGCTACCCGGAGGATCAGTGCCTCGCCCTGCCCTCCGCCGCCGCACAGCCCGGCAACGCCGACGCCACCGCCACGGCGCTTGAGCTCCAGGGCCAGGTGCAGCGCGAGTCGAGCCCCGGATGCGCCCACCGGATGACCCATGGAAATGGCGCCGCCGTTGACATTGACGACGTCCTCGCCGACCTCCAGCTCACGCATCGACTGGATTGCCACCGACGCGAATGCCTCGTTGATCTCGAACAGATCGATCTGGTCCGGGGTAAGGTTCTCGCGGCCCAACGCCTTGCTGATGGCGTTGGCTGGCTGGGACAGCAGCGACGGATCCGGTCCTGCCACCGTGCCGTGGGCGCCTATCTCCGCCAGAATCGGCACCCCTAACTCCTCGGCTTTCGCCCGCGACATTACGACGACCGCTGCGGCGCCGTCGGAGATCTGCGACGACGACCCAGCCGTCACCGTGCCGTCTGCGGCGAATGCGGGGCGCAGTCTTGCCAACGTCTGCGCTGTGGTGTCCGCACGGACGCCCTCATCCTCATTGACCATTACGGGATCGCCCCTGCGTTGCGGCACCTCCACAGTCAGGATCTCGTCGTCGAACAGGCCGTTCTTCTGCGCTTCTGCAGCCCGGCCATGCGACGA
>DATLQC010000163.1:0-35375 GCA_035535395.1 Propionibacteriaceae bacterium
CCTCTGTCATCGTCAGGTCAGCCCGCATCAACCCCGCGAGCAGCCCCAACATTGGTATGCACCCAAGAAACGATTTCACTCATCGTGGCGCCAGGCGTGAAGACCTGAGCAACGCCCATCTCGGCAAGGGCCGGCCAATCCGCATCGGGAATGATGCCGCCGCCAAAGACCACAATGTCCTCGGCGTTCGCCTTCTTCAGCAGCTCGATCACCTTGGCGAAGAGTGTCATGTGGGCGCCCGAGAGCACCGAGAGACCGATGGCGTCAGCATCCTCCGCGATCGCGGTAGCAACAATTTGCTCCGGCGTTTGGTGGAGTCCGGTGTAGATCACTTCCATGCCTGCATCTCGCAGGGCGCGGGCAACCACCTTGGCGCCGCGATCGTGGCCATCGAGGCCTGGCTTAGCGACAACAATTCGAAGTGGAGCTGAGGATGACTGCACATCCGAATCCACGACTTCCAACCTACTACCCAGTAATATTTTGTTGTGCGGGCCAGTGCCCATGAGGGCATCTCATTGCCGGACCTGTCGCGCCTCGCAGCAGCGGACTTGCCGCGGGTGGCATCTGGACTGGCCATTGAAGCCGCGTGGGCCACCGCTCATCTGATGATGTATCCATTGGGATTTCTCTCCACACCTACTCGAGCTGGACACCGCCGCCATGATCTGACTGGCCTCAGCCCGGAACAGCGTGGACTCTTCCATTACCGGGTCGACGCGGCCAAGACGCCGATCGTCTTCGTGCATGGGATCATCGACAACCACGCGATCTTCACTGTTTTGGAGTACACCCTACGGCGCCGTGGGTTCCAAACGCTGTCCAGTTACGACTACGGGCTGCTCACCCACAACATTCCGCGGGCCGCTGCGCGATTGGGCCAGGCCATTGAGGAGCTGTCAGCGGCCACAGGTTACGAACGAGTCCATATCATCGGGCACAGCCTTGGCGGTCTGATCGCGCGGTATTGCGTACAGCGCCTGGGAGGCGACCGCCACGTACACACGTTGGTAACGCTCGGTACGCCACACCAGGGCACTCAGCTGGCATGGGCAGCGCCGCTGCTGCCCTTGGTACGTCAGCTCGCACCAAATTCCTCGATCATTCAAGAGCTCGCCGAGCCGGCACCGCTGTGCAACACCCGGTTCATTGCGTTTTACAGCGACATCGACCACCTGGTGGTGCCCAGTCGCAATGCTCGGCTCGACCATCCTGATCTCAACGCGCAAAACGTCCCGGTACGCGGCATCGGCCATCTCTCCATGCCCAACAACGGCCGAATCGCCTTTACGATCGCTCAAGCGTTGCGTCAGCTTGATCCGGACAGTACGCCAGGCACGTCGTAACGCTTGGGTCCGTAAATATGTTGCGCGGGTCTCCCCAGCCGTTGAGGTTTCCGTGACCTGCTTGTTATCTTTCTCACGTTGTCTGGCTTACTTCGGGGGTCCAGTCAAAGACAGGAACTAGATCAGACAAACGTTTGGCGCGCCGTCCAGGGAGCAATCTTCTGGATGCCGAGTCGGGCTCCGGCCCGATTCTGAGGTGCGCCCAGTAGGGGATGAGGGAGCTGTCCGGGGAGCAGCGAACCGAACGCGAGGGCTATCAAGAGGTCATCAGTCAGCCTGAGCCCGATCAGGGCAGGGGCTGGCTCTGGCACGGATTTGCCGCACTTGGCGTCTCCGGCCTGGGCCTCGCCGTGGCAGCGGCAGTTGGCCTGACGACCAATGCAGAAACAACGCGTGACTTGTCCGCTGTCCCGGACGCCTCCCCTACAGTCGCGACTGCGCCGCTTCATAAGGGCGACGAGCAATCGACCAAAGACCCAGCCCTCGCTGCCTTCGACAGAGAGGACACGTCTGCGAGCAATCGCTCATCCAGAAGCGCCGCGGTTCGGGACGCGTTGGTTGAGGAGCAGGCCGCACAGCGGGACGAGCTGTTGGCCAAGACGGCTGACGAGATCAGCCGGGCAGCACAATCAGCCAGTAGCGATGCTCGGCAGAAAAAACTTCAGGTTGTGAATCGAGCGACTCGCGAAGCGGCAGCTCAGATTGCCGCGGAGAACCTTCGTCGCGCCGTCGCCGCTCGAGTGGCGGCAGCGAACAAGCGGCGCGCCGCTGAGGACCAGCCAAGCGGTCATGAAACGGCTTCATCGAAGTCCAATGAAAGCAATGGCAATAAGGCCAATGGGTCTGCCGGTGACAGCGGAGGAGGCTCCAACAGCGGCGGCGGAAATAGTTCCGGCAACGGCGGCGGATCTGGCGGCGGCGGATCGAACAGCGGCGGCGTAGCCCCAGTGCCAGGAGCCGTCATCGGTGCCCACTTCGGCGAGTACGGCAGTTGGTCGCGCTACCACACCGGGCTCGACTTCCGAGCCGGCTATGGCACACCGATTCGGGCAGTCAAGGCTGGAGTCGTGCTCTATGCCGGCAACTCCGGTGATTGGGCCGGCAACCATGTCGCGATCAAGCACGCAGACGGTATGACCACGATGTACTCGCACATGTCATCCATGGCGGCCAAGGCGGGCCAGACCGTTCGTGCCGGGCAGGTCATCGGCTACGTCGGCCAGACTGGCCGCGCCTTCGGTGCCCACTTGCATTTCGAGCTCTATCCGGCAGGCGTCAAGTACGGCGACGTCTACAAAGCCATCAATCCCCAGCCCTGGCTCGCATCAAACGGAGTGACCACTAGCTAGCTGCGAGCGTCGGGCGTAATAAGGGATCTCGGCCACATTCGCAAAAAGACACGCCGCAAGTTGACGAGATCGACTTGCGCCCTGTTACAAATCCGTTATTGTCGTCGACAGCGTCCACCGTTTGTCACAGAACGCGGGCCTCCAGCAGCAGACGATCACCGACATCTACGCCGTGCGGGGGCAGGACCGGGGAACCTGTCGTCGTACGAGGAGATTCGGGGTGTCTGGCTCGTCGTCGGATCGTATGCGCGCGCGCCGCGCCGTGATCGAAGAGATCAAAGAAGAGATCAAAGAGGACAAGAAGAGCTGGCTGCGCCATGGGGTGGTGGCCATAGCCGTGTCGGTCCTTGGCCTTGGCGTGGCCGGATCGGTGGTCCTTACTGGCGCCGCCCAACACACCACCTGGACAGCAACTGTCGCGACGACCGACCTTGCCAAGCAGACCAGCCGGAGCGCCGAACGACCCCAACTTGACCCGGCCAAAGTGAAGAGCCTCGCTGATCAGCGAGCCGAGCTGCTCAGCAAGATCGACTCGGAGGTCTCTGAGGCCTCCATGGACAAGTCGGCGAAAGCGCGCGAGAAGGCCCTCGAAGAGGTCTCCGACGCGACCCGGAGGCAGGCGGTGCTCCTCGCGCGCGGCAAGAGCGCCCCGACCAACCGACTTCCCTCGGTGCAAGCCGACGCGAACACCAGATCTAAGGGCTGTCTGCCCATTACGAGCGGCTACAGCATTGCCGCCCGCTTCGGCCAGGTGGGCATGTGGGCGCGCTACCACACTGGGCTGGATTTCTCCTCACGTGTCGGTACCCCGCTACACGCTCCTGCTTCGGGTGTGGTGACTAACGCTGGAATCGGACCTGCCAGCGGCTGGGCCGGCAACTATGTCGCCATCAAGTACCCCGACGGCACCCACACACTGATGGCTCACATGTCGACTATCTCGGTCAGCGTCGGCCAGACTGTATCGGCGTGCCAGCTTGTGGGCGCTGTAGGGATGACCGGCCGAACCTTCGGACCGCACGTCCACTTCGAGGTCTACCCAGCAGGCATCCCACCAGGTGATATCTACCGGGCGATCAATCCAGTCCCCTGGCTCAACGCTCACGGCCTCAAGCCATAAGGTTTCGCGGCTAGAGCTTCTCCAGCGGCGCATACCTCAGCGCAAGCCGCTTCAGCCCAGAGGACCCAAAGTCCACATCGGCCATCGCCTTATCGCCCTCGCCGGAGGTTGCGATGACCTTGCCCATCCCGAAGGCGGTATGCACGACCCGGTCTCCAGCAACCAGTGATGGGATCTCTCGCACCCGCGGCTTGGCGCCGTACCCCACTCGGTTCCGCCATTCCTGATTGGCTGCTGTCGCTGACGTATTTCGCCAGCTAGTCACGGCCGACTCGCTCCGCCGCCAGTCGATCAGCTGACTCGGCACCTCGTTGAGGAATCGACTCGGCGGGTTGTGCTGCGGTGAGCCCCAAGCCGACCGGGCAATGGCACGAGAAATATAGAGCCGTTTGCGGGCACGCGTTATGCCGACGTACGCCAGCCTCCGCTCCTCGGCAAGCTCTGCGCCACTGCGCGCGTCAATCGCCCGCTGGTGAGGGAAGACGCCGTCCTCGCAACCGGTGAGGAAGACGGTGTCGAACTCCAAACCCTTCGCCGTATGCAGGGTCATCAAGGTGACGAGTCCCGTATGTTCCTTGTCCGGATCGTCTGGAATCTGGTCTGAGTCAGCGACGAGCGCCACTCGCTCGAGGAAGGCACCAAGGGAGGCGTCTGGTTCGGCCGCTCCCGCCGCGAGATCTGCCTCCGGATCAAGGGCGGCCGCCAAGTCGCCTTCCGGATCGGTCGGCACCTCGGACTCATCAGGAGAGTCCAGGTCGTTGAGCTCTTCCTCCAGCACACTGAGGGTTGCCACGCCGCTAACGAACTCGCGCGCGACAGTGATCAACTCCTTGAGATTCTCCAACCGAGTCTCGTCTTGCGGATCGGTCGAGTCATGTAACTCCGCGAGATAGCCCGACTTGTTCAAGACGCTGGTCAGGATGGCATCGGCGGGCACCTCAGCAGCCACCATTGCCTCGTGTTCGTCGAGGAACCTAGCGAACGCCTTCAGCTGGTTCACCGAACGTGTGGCTAGACCAGGGATCTCATCAACCCGGCGCAATGCGTCGCCGAAGCTAACGCCCTCCCGAGCCGCCAGGTCAGCTACCGCGGCTTCGGCCCGGTCACCGATCCCCCGCTTCGGAACATTCAGGATGCGGCGGAGCGAAACGTCATCGGCCCGGTTGGCGATGGCCCGCAGATAGGCAATCGCGTCGCGTACCTCACGCCGCTCGTAGAACCGGACACCGCCAACAACCTTGTACGGCATACCGGCCCGGATGAACGCTTCCTCGAAGGCTCTGGACTGAGCGTTCGTCCGGTAGAACACTGCGGCGTCGCCGTAGCGGTGTCCTTCGGTCTCGTTGAGCCGGCGAATCTCGGATGCCACGAACTGCGCCTCGTCATGCTCGCTATCAGCGACATAACCGACGAGCTGCTCACCGTCACCCGCATCAGACCACAGGTTTTTCGGCTTCCTGTTCTCGTTCCGCGTGATGACAGCATTGGCGGCGTTCAAGATGGTCTGCGTTGACCGGTAGTTCTGCTCAAGCAAGATCACCTTCGCGCCCGGAAAGTCGTACTCGAAGTCGTTGATGTTTCGAATCGTTGCGCCACGGAAGGCATAGATCGACTGATCCGAATCACCCACCACCATGAGCTCCGGCGGGTCGATCGCCACGACATTCGGATCAGGGTGCCGATCGGCAGCACAGAGTTCCCGGATGAGGACGTACTGAGCATGGTCGGTGTCTTGGTACTCATCGACGAGGACATGTCGAAACCGGCGCCGGTACTGCTCACGAAGATCGGGAAATGCCTGCAGCAGATGCACCGTCGTCATGATCAAATCATCGAAATCCAGGGCGTTCGCGGCGATCAGCCGCCGCTGATATTCCCGGTACGCCTCGGCGTAGCTTTCCTCCTGCGGCGTCCGCGCCCGGGAGGGCGCCGACTCATAGTCGATCAGCTCGTTCTTGCAGTGGGACACCCAGTTCATGATCGCCCGCACCGGGAACCGCTTCGGATCAAGATCAAGATCATGAGCCACTAGCTGCATCAGCCGCTTGGAATCGGCATCGTCATAGATCGAGAATGTCCGCGACATGTTGAACCGGCCGATCTCCGATCGCAGGATGCGAACGCAGGCGGAGTGGAAGGTAGAGACCCACATCAGCTTGGCCCTGTTTCCGACCAGGTCCATGACCCGGCCGCGCATCTCGGCAGCTGCCTTGTTGGTGAAGGTAATGGCGAGAATCGAGCCAGGGTGCACTCGACGCTGGCTCACCAGATAACAGATCCGGCGAGTCAGCACCCGGGTTTTGCCAGAACCCGCGCCTGCGACGACAAGCACCGGGACGCCCTCGTGTAGCACTGCCTCGCGCTGCGGAGGGTTCAGTCCCTCAAGCAGCCGCTCTGTGGTCAATGCACCATGGGGGCGGGCCGGCCTGGCCTCAGTCGTACTCGTCATCGCTCAGACCACCTTAGTGGCGTGCCACGACATGCATCTCGCGTTGAGCCGGTCCAGGCACCCCAGCGTAAGTTTGAACTATGCGGGTGCCGCCGATCTCGCTTTGGACGTTGCTCAAGCGCATCGTTCAGGCCGTGATCGCAGTTCAAGGCGCGACCTTACTGGGGCTGTTCATCGTCGACCATCGACGTAAGAAACTTCGCAAGCCGGCGACGTTTCCGCGACTCCCGCCTGGCTCGGTAACTGTTGGCGGTTCAGAGGTCACGGTCTATACATACGGTGAAGATCTCTACCGCGACATGTTGAACGCCATCAGCCAGGCCAAGTCGCGCATCTTCTTCGAGAGCTTCATCTGGAAGAGCGACGCCGTTGGACAGGCGTTCAAGGACGCGCTGATCGATGCGGCCAATCGCGGAATCAAGGTCTATGTGGTGTTCGATGAGTTCGCCAACCTCGTCGTGCCGCGCTCCTTCTTCATCTTTCCCAAGAACATCGCGGTACGCCGGCATCCGTTGATCGTCTCCGGCTTCCGATTCCCGCGCAGTACGGGCCGCGATCACCGCAAGCTGCTAGTCGTCGACGACGTCGTCGCGTTCCTCGGCGGCTACAACATCGGAAGCCTGTACGCGACGGACTGGCGTGATACCCATGCCCGGCTCACCGGCGACATTGTGTGGGATGTTCAGAACGCCTTTATCGACTTCTGGAATCTGTGGGCAGGGCGGCGCCGTGCCACGCTGCCCGACTTCGGCAGCGCCAGCTGGCAGCCCGACATTCGGATTCATCGGAACATGCCCCGCAACATGGTCTATCCGATTCGCGGCATGTACCTCGACGCGATCGACCGCGCATCCCACCACATTTACTTGACACACGCCTACTTCATTCCCGACACAGACATTTTGTCTGCCCTGGTGCGCGCCGCCCGCCGAGGCGTAGACGTACGAATCATCATTCCCGCAGAGTCCAACCACATCGTGGCCGACTGGTTGTCCCGCGGCTTCTACAGCCACCTGCTCCGTAACGGCGTGCGTCTGCTGCTGTATCAGGGCGCCATGGTGCACGCGAAGACAGCCACTATCGACGGGCAATGGTCGACGATTGGCACTGCAAACATCGACCGGCTAAGCCTGCTTGGCAATTACGAGATCAACATGGAAGCCTTCAACCGCGATGTGGCCACCCAAATGGAAGAGATCTTCGCCATCGACTCGACGAATACCGTTGAGCTGACACTGGAGGGCTGGGAGCGGCGGCATGCCATGGTGAAGTTCTCCGAGACCGTCTTAACCCCGCTGCGCCCGCTGCTCTAGCACCCCGTCAGGCGTTGACGGACTCCAACGCTGGATCGCTGGCGGGGCGGAGAGTTCTCCGCTTGCCGCGCGCAGCTGCGATATACAGGCCTACACCGGTGACCAACAAGACGGCGAGGTAAGCCGGAATCCGGGCAGAGCCAGACACCTCGAAGCCGCCCAAGATGGTACGCAGGTTAGTGAGCACGATCAGCCCGCCAACGGCCACCCCGAGCAGATGCGCCGGCGCGATCTTGATCAGGTACGCGGCCAGCGGGGCGGCGACCAGCCCTCCGGCAAGCAAGGCAAGTGCGAAACCCCAGTGGATCCCCGAGGCCCCAATCCCGATGAGAAAGCCAAGGCTCGCTGCGGCGCTCACCGCGAACTCGGCTGTGTCGACCGAGCCAATGACCTTGCGGGGCTCCAGGCGCCCATCGCCTAGCAACGCTGGAGTGGCCACCGGACCCCAACCGCCACCGCCGGTGGCATCAATGAAGCCGGCGAACAGACCGAGGGGCGCCAAGAACGGGGTGGTAAGCCGCTTCTTCAGTTGTGGCCGGATGCCGACCACGAAGCGGACAATGATGTAGATGCCCAACAGTGCCAAGATCACCGACATCACCGGTTTGGCCCATTCGGTGGACAGCACAGACAGCACCGTCGCGCCGAGAAACGCACCGATTGCACCCGGCCCCGCGATCCTTACCACCACGGACCAATCAACGTTCTGCAATCGCCAATGGGCTAGCCCTGATGCCAGATTGGTTCCCAGCTCGCTGAAGTGCACTGACGCTGATGCGGCCAGCGGCGTCAGACCCACAAGAACCAGCAGCGTGGATGACGTCGCTCCGTAGCCCATGCCAAGACCGCCGTCAACCAGCTGGGCGACCAGGCCGACCAAGGCAACAACGATGAGCTTTCTCACTAATATCCTTGACGACTTTTACTACAGAGTCCCTAGGGATTAGCGAGAACCTTACCGGGTTACATCTGCCGGGGTTGACCGCAGTCTCAGGAGTCGGACGAACTGTCTGAAATTGGAGGATCAGCTCCAGGCGGCAGGATTCGCAGCCAGAGTGGCAACCGGCTTCGGCAGCTCACCAGAAACCACATGCGCCAAGGTGACGCCCTCCAGGATTGTCCGCTCGGAGGCCCGCAGCGCGATCCAGACCTCTTGCAAGGCCGCAGCGGACCCGATGTAAGCCAGGTTCTCGGGGCGGCTGCCGCGTACGTTGGCCAACTCCCCGTCGAGTGCTCGAATCACATCAGCAATGCTGATCTCCGTGGCCGGCCGGGACAGTCGATAGCCGCCCTCGGGGCCGCGTTGACTCCGCAACAGGCCGCTGCGACGCAGCTCACCCAAAATGCTTTCCAGGTACTTGTTCGGGATGTGTTGCGCTTCGGAGAGCTGCTCCACCGTACGCGGCGCGTTCGCGGCGGCCAGCTCGGACAATGCCCGCAGCGCGTAGTCCACTCGAGCCGAAAGCCTCATCTCAGTAGACCCGCTATGGCGCCGTAATCTTCGGTCACAACCTCACCCCACGATCGACCTTACTGCCACAGCACAGCAAGTGCGGCATTAGTGATCGTCAGAGCGCCGATCAGTCCCCAGAGTCCACGCGGAATCGTTGCGAATTTACGGTTCTTGGCCACTAGCACGACGATCACCACCGTGATGAGGAGCTTGATCGCGATCTTGATGTAGTTCAGCGGACCCGACCCGATCTCCTCGAAGACGACCAGTGCGAGGCCGGTAATGAGGAGCGTGAATGACCCGTTCAGCATCGACGCATTGACCTCGGGCTCCTTCGACCTGATCTGGACGAGAAAACCGCCGAGCAAGGCCGCCAAGCCGATCAGGTGAAACAGCACCAGGATCTGATGGGCGAGCTGCATGGCCCGACCCTAATGGCCGGGGCAGGAGAATTCTGGAACTCCTAGACGAGGCGGCGGTCGGTTGCCCAGCGGGTGAGTTGATGGCGGTTGGAGAGCTGTAGCTTGCGCAGCACGCTGCTGACATGAGTTTCAACGGTCTTGATTGAGATGAACAGCTCCTTCGCCACCTCCTTGTATGCGTAACCACGGGCAATCAGCCGCAGCACCTCACGCTCCCGCTGCGACAATCGGTCCAGATCCTCATCTACCGTCGCAAGATCAATAGACCCGGAGAAGGCATCCAGCACGAATCCCGCCAGCCGCGGTGAGAAGACGGCATCACCCTCGGCGACTCTGCGGATCGCATCGATCAGCTCGGTACCACTGATCGATTTCGTGACGTAGCCGCGAGCACCGGCCCGAATCACACCGATAACATCCTCGGCAGCGTCAGAGACTGACAAGGCAAGGAACTTCTGTTCGGGATTTTTCTCATGCACTTTGCGGATGACCTCGACGCCGCCGCCACCTGGCAGGTGCACGTCAAGTAATACCACGTCAGGTTGCGTCTGCAGAATGACGGCGACGGCCCGCTCCGCGTCGGCAGCTTCACCGACAACGGCCACCGAACGGCCGATCTCGGCCCTGACGCCGGTGCGAAACATCGCATGATCATCGACCATGACGACCCGGTACGGTCCCCGCTCCACTGGCGCGCTCTGTGAGTTCTGCTGATTGGTGGTTTCCGTCATCTCTTGATCTCCAGTCGTACCTCGGTGCCATCGCCCGATGCCGAACGAATCGTTGCAGTGCCGCCATGGCGGCCCATGCGATCAATAATGCTGCCCTTGAGGCCTAATCGGTCCAGGGCCACAGCGTCCACGTCGAAGCCCTTGCCCCGGTCCCGGACGAAGACCTCGACGGAATCCTCATCCACCTCGGCATAGACATCGATCTTGTCGGCACCGGAGTGCTTGGCGGCATTCACCATGGCTTCTCGCGCGGCGCGTACTAGCGCCTGGATCGGCTCCGAGGTGTCGCAATCACCAACCGTCACAAGCTCGACCGGTACGCCACGCTCATCCTCGATCTCCGCCGCGGCGGCCGTCAGAGCAGCTTTAAGTGTCGCTTCGTGCAGCTCATCGCCATACAGCCAGTTCCGCAGCTCCCGCTCCTGACGACGAGCAAGCTGCTGTACGGCCTTGGGATCATCGGCCTGCCGTTGAATCATGGCGAGCGTCTGAAGCACCGAGTCATGAAGATGCGCGGCCATATCCGCCCTGGCGTCGGCGCGGACCCGCTCGGCTCTCGCCTGGTTGAGGGCCGTACGCGAACGGTGCAGCCACGGCGCCAGCACGATCGCCACACCCGCGAGGGCGAGCATGGTCATTGCCATGACATCAGGCAACTGAGAAATCTGACCTCGCTGGGCGAGCACGATGCCAAATGCCGCACCGACTAGTCCCAGACCGACGATCACTCGTACCAGCGACGGCCAGCCGCCACGAGCGACGAAGGGTGCAAGCCACGCCTTGCCCCCCGCCTCTTCGCGCCAGCGCTTCTGCTGTGCCGAATCGGCCTGGCGCCAGACCAGCGCGGCTCCGGCACAAGCGAAGGCAACCGGCCAGAACAGCTGCGAGCTAACGCCCCACCCGGTGTTCTGCATGATCCACAGCAGGCCGACTCCGAGGGCAATCAATGCCAGCAACGTGCCCCAGTCGATCCGTCGCTTCGGTTTGCTCTGATCCCGCATGCCTGCCCGACTCGCAGAGTCCAGACCGGGAGCCGTGATGGTCGATTCGGGGGGTAGCAACAGCCACAGTGCGCCGTAAGCAATGACTCCGATGAATTGGAAGGTTGCCAATGCGACGAAGGCCACCCGCACCGCGATCAACGGCCAACCGAGGTGCCGAGCCAGTCCCGTGCAGACGCCGCCCAACCAGGCACCCTCGGCTACTCGGGCGGCCCGTGGCCGCTCCTCGGGGGTGGCTTGGCTGGAGTAGCCCCTGGCTGCCGCTGGTGGCAGTATCGTGGCTGGCTTTGGTGATTCAAGATTCTCGACGGAGGACTGCGCATTCTGGCCTGTGCCGCTCGCGTGCTGCGTGGGCTCAGTCTCAGAGTGGTGAAGGTCAGGCTCGAGTTGGCTCGAGTCCGTCGCAGTCATGGTCTCCTAAGCCTCACACGCTTATTGGCGTCCTACCAGCAGGGTCGTCCCCCACTTCCCCCCGAGCCGAAAGAACCTGGACGTATCAGCGACACGAATGGTTCCGCATGTCACGCCAACAGCCGGGAGCATTGGGGGGCGTCCCTGATAGTTCGAGGGTAGCCCGCTCGGCAGGATTGACTGCATGAGTTCGGTCTGGACGATCCGCCGCAGCGCGACGGACGCGAAGCTCGCCGGCCTGTGCGGCGGTGTCGCGCAACACTGGGGGGTTTATCCAGTACTGGTACGGGTTGGCTGGGTCCTGCTTGCATTGAGCGGCGGAATAGGGCTGGTTCTTTATGTCGCAGGCTGGTTGCTGATCCCGGTCGAAGGCAGCGATAAAGCACCGGTCGATGCTCTATTCGGCGAATCGGTCCGCCGCTGGCCACGGGAGCTGTGGATCACGCTTGTTGTGGTGGCCGCTCTTGCGATGTTTGCCATCTTTGGCGCGCTCAGCCCGTTCAGCATCGGACCTGCAATAGTCATTGCAGTCATTTGGTACTTCGGTTTCTATAAGGGTCGCCAGGACAAGGGATCGGCGGAAGCAGCGCCGCCGCCAGCCGATTCCAATTCCCCTTCGACGCAGCCCGTGCTTCCGGAATTCGTGCAATATCCCGGGCCTGCCACGCCGTTCACTGAGGCCGCCGGGGCATGGCAACGCCGAATTGAGGAACACACTCGTGAGGTTGCCGCCGCCAGCGCCGTGTTGGCTACGTCGCATGATGAGTGGCCCAGTCCCCCAGCGGAAAATGTGTCGCAGACGACAGCTGATTCACAGGCTGCAGCGCACGCCGCCTTCCTCGCCGAGCCGGATCCGGCCGGCCTCTATGTAGACCCGTCCCCCTCAGTGCCGGTAAAGATGTCCGACACCCGGTCAGCCAAACGACTTCGGCTGGTCTCCTTGATCGTTCTCGGACTGACCCTGTCTGGGTTGGGGCTGGCCCAAGCATTAGGGGTCGCAATCCCGCTCGCCGGCTACCTGGCGGTCGCGTTGCTCGTGATCGCCTTGACACTTGTTGCGGCGACCTGGCTCGGCAGGGCGCGTGGTCTGCTGCCGTTGGGAGTGCTATTGGCGATCGCTGTGGTGCTCGTCACCGCAGCAGGACCAGCGATGCGCGCACCCTTCGCTGCGACCTCAGCTCACGCGTACAGCAGCCTTGCTGAGCTGCCGGCAGGTGATTCAGAAGAGGCTGGCAAGCTTTCGGTCGATCTCAGTCGGCTTGCAGTAACGAGTGACGTGACTTACGCAGCACATGTTGACGTCGGCCAGCTTCTGATCACAGTGCCGAAAGACTCCAACGTTGTGATCAACTACACAGCTGATCTTGGAGCGGTTCGCGCGTACGGTGCAGAGATCCGGGCAGGCTCCGAACTCACCGGCCAACTCAAAGATCCACCACAACCCACCCGGCCGGGACAGCACACGCTGACCCTCGATCTGTCCGTAGACGCCGGCAACATCGAGGTGCAACGATGAGAAAAACCTACGACGTCGTTGCCTTGATCTTCGGCCTGCTGCTCAGCTGCGTAGCACTGGGATCGCTGTGGCTAACTTTTGTCGGACCTCTGAACTGGCAGGTGATCAGAATCGTGGCTCCCATGGGTCTGGTCGCTGTCGGTGTTCTCGGCCTCGTCCTTTCTCGGAACCGTTCTTAGCTATCCCTCTAGTGAAAGGTGTGTCATGAGCAGCCCCTACCCCCCGCAGGCGCCCAAGAGGCTGGAGCGGAGCAAGTCCAACCGCGTCTTGGGTGGTGTCTGCGCTGGAGTCGCGAACTACCTCAACATGGATCCCACCCTGGTGCGGGTGCTGACCGTGGTGATCTCACTGTTCACCGGCGTTCCGATCATCCTTTACATCATCGCGCTGTTTGTCGTGCCCGAAGAGGGCTCGCAGCCCATCCCTCCCAGCTATCCTCCGGTTGGCGGCCAGCAAGGTCAGACCTCCGGTTTCTCGGCAGCGCCCCCACAGACTGGTCAACCCGCGTACGCCCCGCCAACCACGTCAGCGCCTGGGCAGTCCTCTCAGGCAGGCGGGTCAGCCTCAGCTGAGGACTCTGTCTGGGGTAGCGAGGGCGCGCCCTGGGAGCAGCGCCAGCCGGAGTCCACGACACCGCAGGCTCAATCTGCATCCGTATCTGAGCCGGCTGCTCCATCCGAGCCTGAGGCGCCGGTCGCGCCAGCCGCTCATGAAGAGGACGCCACCGAGTGGGCAGCCGAGCCTGAGGGCCCTGAGGCGCGGCCGGCTGCAACGGAGAGCACCCAGTCTGAGGGAGCGGCTGGAGCAGAATCTGGCAGTGAGTCCGAGGGTGGACAGCAAACCGACCGTTTCTAGCCCGTTCGGAAAGGCATCTCCTAGCGCCGACTTGTCAGCTCATCTGGCAGCGCGTACCAAGTCGACGAAGTAGCAGTGGATCCGCAGGTCGTCGGTGACCTCAGGATGGAACGAGGTGGCCAGCACGTTCTGGTAACGGACGGCGATGATCTTGGACTCATTCAAACCTGGTGGTACCACGGCACCGAGAACCTGAACACCATTATCGATGCTCTCCACCCAGGGTGCCCGGATGAATACTGCATGCATCGGCCCGCCTTCGATGCCGTCAAGATCAACATCGGTCTCGAAGGACTCGACCTGGCGACCGAAAGCGTTGCGGCGAACCGTGATATCGAGAGCGCCGAAGGTTTGTTGATCTTTAGTGCCGTCCAGTACGGTCTTGGCAAGCAAGATCATCCCCGCGCAGGAACCGTACGCCGGCAATCCGGCTTGCAGCGCCGCGATCAAGGGCTGGCGCAGCTCGAAGATCCGCGAGAGCTTGTCGATAGTGGTGGACTCACCCCCAGGCAGCACGATCCCGCCGAGACCATCCAGGTCCTCCGGGCGGCGTACCGGTCGGACATCGGCGCCGCACGCCGTCAGCGCGCGGAGATGTTCTCTGACATCACCTTGCAGAGCAAGGACACCGATGAGCGGTGGGCGGCTCACCAGCCGCGCTGGGCGAGGCGATGAGGCTGCGGGATGTCGTCTACGTTGATGCCCACCATCGCCTCCCCGAGCCCTCGGGAGACTTTCGCGATCACGTCAGGATCGTCGTAGAACGTGGTCGCTTTGACGATGGCCGCCGCACGCTCGGCCGGGTTGCACGACTTGAAGATTCCGGAGCCGACGAAGACCCCTTCGGCGCCAAGCTGCATCATCATCGCGGCGTCGGCGGGGGTCGCGATGCCACCAGCAGTAAAGAGCACCACTGGGAGCTTGCCCAGTTGTGCAACCTCAGCGACCAGCTCGTACGGTGCCGGCAGCTCTTTTGCTGCTACGTATAGCTCATCGGATGCCATTGAGGTGAGCCGCGAGATCTCGCCCCGGATCTGACGCATGTGGGTGACGGCGTTAGAGACATCACCGGTACCGGCCTCGCCCTTGGAGCGGATCATTGCCGCGCCCTCAGCAATCCGGCGCAATGCCTCGCCGAGATTGGTGGCGCCACATACGAACGGCACTGTGAACCGCCACTTGTCAATGTGATTGGCATAGTCGGCCGGCGTCAGCACCTCCGATTCGTCGATGTAATCAACGCCCAGCGACTGCAGCAATTGCGCCTCGACGAAATGCCCTATCCGCGCCTTGGCCATCACCGGAATGGAAACGGCCGCGATGATGCCGTCGATCCTGTCGGGATCACTCATTCGCGCCACGCCGCCCTGCGCTCGGATATCGGCGGGCACCCGTTCCAACGCCATCACAGCGACCGCGCCCGCGTCCTCAGCGATCTTGGCCTGCTCTGGTGTGACGACGTCCATGATCACCCCGCCCTTGAGCATCTCGGCCATGCCGCGCTTGACACGCGCAGTGCCGGTCAGGCCTGTTGGCGGGGTGGGGCTGGTGATCTCGGACACGGTCAATTTCCTCTTGCTTTGTGGTGCTTTCCCGATGGAGCATGTTGCGGCGTAACCGCGCGCAACGATGCTTTTCGTCCCTCAGTCTAGGTGCGCCCCGGACGGGATCGAGATGATTTTCACCGTGAGCAGCGGTGCGCACTCAGGCTGCTCGTTTCCGCCATTTCTGGTGGGAAACGTACCCTCGGGACCAGCCAGCACCAATACGCTCCCGGTATGACGGAAGCACACCACATGTCCAAGCCGACCGCGGCTGGCATGGCCCGGTTCGCAACACTGCTCGAGGAGCTGTCAAGCGAGCGGGATGTGGTCAAAGCCTCCATGTTCGGCATGCCGGGGATCAAGCGGCGCGGCGGAAAGGCGTTCTGCGGACTCTACGGAGACGACATGATCTTCAAGCTGGCCGGTGAGGATCATGAGCGGGCTCTGGTGCTAAAGGGGGCGCATCTCTTCGAGCCCATGGCCGGTCGGCCAATGAAGGCCTGGGTGCAGGTGCCGCCCGAACATGAATCCCAGTACGCCGATCTGGCACGCTCGGCCGAAGCAAGCCTTGGGTCCTAACCAGCGATTGTCTCAATTAGCGTCGGGATGGACGACATCGACCGTGATCGTTGGTGGGGCCGCGCGGCCCAGCCGACGGTCACATGTGACAAGCGTCGCATCGAGGGCCTCCGCAAGGGCGACGTAAGTCGCGTCGTAAGCAGTCAGGTTCGCGCGCAGCTGCCAGACACGTTTAAGTAGTGGCTCGTGTGGATGGCGAATAAAGGGGAGTTCGACCAAATCCATGAGCGCACCCTGTGCCCGCGATTGGCTGAGCTTGGACGCACGAACAAGCCCTCGAAGGACTGATGCTGTCTCAACGACTGTCAGGTGCGGTATGTGCGCGGCGAACTCATTGCTGGTGAGTTTGCGCGCTACCACTGGGCCCATCGACGCTCCAGTCAAGTACTCCAGAACCGCCGACGCGTCGAGAACGATCAGCGCGCGTCCCTCTCTTCTCGGATTATGTCGGCCGCCGCAGTCCCGATGTCGACGCGGCCGCGAGCCTCGATCCGCTTAGTCAGTTCCTCGATCGTTGGCGTCAGCGCCGCCCGCTTGAGCAGACTGAGTGCATACTCCGACAGGCTCTGTCCGGATTGTGCGGCTCGGGATTTAAGAATGCGCGAAACCTCTTCAGGAACGTTTCTGATTTGCAGCGTTGTCATGCAGTTAGCATAGCTCACATGCAGAACGCATGTGTCATTCCCATTCGATAGTTGCCGGAGGCTTGCTGGTGATGTCCAGCACGACCCGATTCACCTGATCCACCTCGTTGGTGATTCGGGTGCTGATCTTTTCCAGCACCTCGTACGGTAGCCGGCCCCAGTCAGCGGTCATCGCATCCTCGCTGGTCACGGGCCGAAGGACGATGGGGTGTCCGTACGTCCTGCCGTCGCCTTGCACACCCACCGAGCGAATGTCGGCCAAGAGCACCACAGGGAATTGCCAGATGTCGCGATCAAGACCAGCTGCCGTCAGCTCGGCTCGAGCGATCGCATCCGCTTCTCGCAAGACGGCGAGGCGCTCCCGGGTGACCTCGCCAATGATCCTGATGGCCAAACCCGGTCCGGGGAAAGGATGTCTCCAGACGATTCCGGGCGGCAGGCCAAGCTGCGCGCCCACAGCCCGCACCTCATCTTTGAAGAGGGTGCGTAGCGGCTCCACCAGTTGGAACTGCAGGTCATCAGGCAGCCCGCCGACATTGTGATGACTCTTGATGTTGGCCGCGCTCTCACCGCCACCGGACTCAACCACGTCCGGATAGAGCGTGCCCTGCACCAAGAACTCCACCTCGCCGGCCTCACCGACCACCTCGCGGGCTGCCGCCTCGAAAGTCCGAATGAACTGTCGACCGATGATCTTGCGCTTCTCCTCCGGCTCCGTTACTCCAGAGAGCGCCGAAAGGAACTGCTCCGAGGCGTCGACAACCTTCAGGTCGACGCCGGTCGCCGCCACATAGTCGCGCTCCACCTGCTCGGCCTCTCCTTTGCGTAGCAGGCCGTGATCGACAAAGACACAGGTCAGCTGGCTACCAACGGCGCGCTGCACTAGGGCTGCAGCGACCGCGGAGTCGACTCCGCCAGAGAGACCGCAGATGACGTGCTTGCCGCCCACCTGCTGCTGAATGGCCAGTACCGACTCATCGACGATGTTGGTTGCAGTCCAGTCCGGTGTGCAGCCAGCGATGTCGAACAAGAAGTTCTCCAGCACTTGCTGGCCACCTTCGGTGTGCAACACCTCGGGGTGCCATTGCACGCCCGCCAGCTTGCGGCCGTAGTCCTCGAACGCGGCGACGGCAGCCCGTGCCGAGGTGGCCACCACCTGAAAGCCGTCCGGTGCTGCGACCACCTCGTCGCCGTGGGACATCCAGGCACTGACGGTCGACGGCACTCCGGCGAGCAGGCTGCTGGAATCGGTGACGTTTACAGGAGTGCGGCCGTACTCTCGCATCCCCGTACGGGCGACGGATCCACCGAGGACCTGAGCCATGGCCATGAAGCCGTAGCAGATGCCCAGCACCGGTGTGCTGCTGTCAACGAGAGCCGCGTCGAGTTGCGGGGCTCCCGGCTCGTAAACCGACGAGGGGCCGCCGGAGAGGATGATCGCCTTGGGCCGACGTGACATGATCTCCGCGACCGAGGCGGTGTGCGGCACGATCTCGGAGTAAACATTCGCCTCGCGTACCCGACGCGCAATCAGCTGCGCGTACTGAGCACCGAAGTCGACCACCAACACCAGATCGTGGTCTCGCTGGTTCATCTCGCGTCCTCTCCCCCGACCGCGTCCGGAAGCGACGAGTCTATGACCATACGGCTAGGCCCGGCCGGCCTTCTTCATGACCCTGAATACGCCAGTCAAAAGCGAGGTGAATGACTTGGCATCGAGGCCGTGACTTGGGGCCAGCGGGATCACACTTTGAGTGGCCACTGACTGGACATCGACGAATCTCCGGATGCCGTCTCGTCCCTGGCGACGGCCGAGTCCGGAGTTCTTCATTCCTCCCATCGGCGCGTCGATGCTGCCAAAGGTTGCGGAAAACCCATCGTTGACATTCACGCTGCCACACTTGATCTTGCTGGCAACCCGACGCCCGCGAGCATGGTCGGTGGTCCAGACGCTGGCGTTGAGACCGTAGTCGGACTCGTTGGCCCGAGCCACCGCCTCGGCCTCGCTGGCAACCGGGTACACGCTGACAACCGGGCCGAACGTCTCCTCCGCGTAGCAGTCCATCTCCGCCGTCACACCGGTCAGGATCGTTGGCTCGTAGAACAGTTCGCCAATGTCTTCTCGTCTGCGGCCGCCCGTCAGCACCGTTGCACCTTTGGTCCGGGCATCCTGGACATGGCCGCTAACTCGTGCCAGCTGATCATGATTGATCAAGCTGCCCATCTCGTAGCCAAAGTCTGGCGCATTGCCGAGTCGGATCGCCTCTGTGCGCTCGACGAACGCCTGAACGAACGGTTCAAAGATCGGCTCTGCGACGTAGATGCGCTCGGTTGATACGCACAGCTGGCCAGCGCTGGAAAATGACCCTCGTACTGCGCCTTCTGCCGCGGTCCCCACGTCGGCGTCTTCCAAAATGACCATCGGATTCTTGCCGCCCAGTTCGAGCGTGCAGCCGATCAGCCGACCGGCGCACTGAGCGGCAACGGTGCGTCCTGTGGAGGTGCAACCGGTGAAGCAGACGTAATCACTGACGTCAATCAACTCTCTTCCGACGACCGTGCCACGGCCGTGCACTACCTGCCACAGGTCGGCGGGCAGGCCGGCGATACGCAGCAGCTCTACCGCTGCCAGCGCGACCAGCGGCGTCTGGTGATCGGGCTTGAGCATGATCGCATTACCGGCGACCAAAGCTGCCAGGCCGTCGGAGATTCCCATGGTCAATGGATAGTTCCACGGGCCGATAACGCCGACCAGGCCCTTCGGTACGTAATGCCGCTCGACTCGGGTCACGAGAGGGAGCAGGCCCTCCCCTCGTTCGGAGCGCAGATAGCGACGTGCGGTACGCCCGTAGTAGCGGGCAGTGAGCGCAACATGGAGTACTTCAGATACGGCACTCATCCGGTCCTTGCCGTCGGCCTGCAGCAGGTCAGTGAAGTAGTCTCGCTGATCCAACAGATGATCATGGAAATAGAGCAGCAACTCGGCCCGCTCCTCGATGGGCCGGGCGGCCCATTCCTTCTGTGCTCTGTGCGCTATCTGTGCGCCGACCTCGACATCGGCTGCAGTCGATGTGGGCAGCTCGCCGATGACCTCCCCAGTCACGGGTGAGATCAGTTCCATGCCGGGCCCCGTAGCGGTGAGCAGCCCCTGCAGCCGCATCAGATCGGAGGAGGAAACAACTGCTGCCACGGTCATGGGGCCAGATTAGTGGCGGACCTGTTCGCGAGCATCGGTAGCGCGCAAGCGAATACCAGAGGTGCTGGTGGCAGCATTCGCTTTATGGACTCTGACGTCATCGTGGTCGGCGCGGGGCTATCGGGTCTCGTCGTCGCACACGAGCTGGCCGCGGCCGATCGGTCCGTGATCATGTTGGACGCCGAGCCCCTCGGTTCCATTGGAGGCCAGGCGTACTGGTCGCTGGGTGGCCTTTTCATGGTCAACTCCCCGGAGCAGCGCCGACTGCGAATCCATGACTCAGAAGAGCTGGCGCTCTCCGACTGGCTGGGCAGTGCCAGCTTCGATCGGTTGGAGGATTACTGGCCGCGCCGCTGGGCTGAGGCGTACGTTCACTTCGCGGCTGGTGAGCAGCGCCGCTGGCTACATGACCTAGGCGTGGGTTGGTTCCCGCTTGTGCAGTGGGCTGAACGGGGCGGTTACGCTACCCCCGGCCATGGAAATTCGGTGCCGCGTTTCCACATCGTTTGGGGGACTGGTCCTGGGTTAGTTGAGCCGTTCGCCGAGGGCGTCATGCACTCGCATCTGGTGCGAATACGGTCACGACACCAGGTCACGTCGCTGGAGGCGGACGATTCTGGCGTACGGGTGTCCGGGCAGATTCTGGAGCCGACCGATGTGCCACGTGGCGTTCACACATCGCGAACCGGAGTCGGTGAATTTGCCCTCTCAGCGCAGGCCGTGGTGGTAGCCAGCGGCGGGATTGGTGGAAACTTCGACCTCATCAGACAGAACTGGCCAGCCGACTGGGGCCCAGCCCCGCAACGCATGATCGCCGGCGTGCCGGACTACGTTGACGGCTCGATGCTCAAGATCACCGAGGCCGCGGGTGGTCGGGTGATCAACCCCGATCGCATGTGGCACTATCCCGAGGGCATCGTGAACCACTCCCCGATCTGGAGCCATCACGGCATCCGGATCCTGGCAGGGCCATCCTCGTTGTGGCTGGATGCCCGCGGTCAACGCTTCCCGGTGCCGCTATTTCCGGGCTTCGATGCTCTTGGTGCGTTGCGGCACGTGATCAAGAGCGGCTACGACTATTCCTGGTTGGTCCTTGACCAGGCGACCGTGTCTGCTGAGATCGCGCTCTCCGGATCGGAGCAGAACGGCGATCTGACCGACAAGAGCGTGCGACGGTTGGCGGGCCGCGTACGGTCCGGACCGACACCAGAGGTGCGAGCCTTCCAAGAGGTCGGAGTGGACTTCGTCTCCGCGGCATCGGTGCTGGAACTTGCCGCACAGATGAATCAGCTGGTCGGCGAGCACCTCATTGACGGTGATGCGCTACGGAAAGTGATCGAGGCGCGAGATCTCCAGGTACGAAGCGGGCTCGGCAAGGATCCACAGGTGGTCGCCACGGCGGCCGCGCGGCGGTTCCTCGGTGATCGGCTGCTGCGAGTGGTGTCGCCGCACGAGCTGCTCAATGCGAAAGCGCCGCGTGAGGGTCGCGCAGGATCGGGCGGACCGCTCGTAGCGATCCGGCTGCACGTGCTGACTCGCAAGACTCTTGGCGGCGTGGAAACAGACCTCGACGGACGGGTGCTGCGGTCCGACGGCTCGCCACTTCGAGGCGTTTACGCGGTGGGTGAGGCGGCCGGGTTCGGTGGCGGAGGCGCCCACGGCTACCGGGCTTTAGAAGGCACTTTCTTGGGTGGTTGCTTGTTCACTGGCCGCACTGCTGGCCGAGCTCTGGCCGCCGCCCTCTGACCGATTCCGGTTTGACGGCAGGAACCTACGTTTGCGCACTTGTGGTGGAAGACGCACGACTCAGGGGCTGATCGACCGTTCGTTTCCGTCGTTCTGGTGGGAAACGTACCCATCTGAGTCAAGACGACTTCGCGTGGCCTCGTGATGGCGTACCACCTCAGCAACTACGAAGTTCAAGAACTTCTCGGCGAACTCAGGATCGAGCTTGGCATCCTCGGCCAGCGCGCGCAGTCGAGCGATTTGCTGAGCTTCCCTCGTAGGGTCGGCGGGTGGCATGCCATGCGCAGCCTTCAGCTCACCAACCTGCTGGGTGACTTTGAAGCGCTCGGCAAGCAGATGCACAAGTGCGGCATCCATGTTGTCGATGCTCATCCGCAGCCGCAGCAACTCTTCGGCGACCGGGTCACTCATGGCGCTCAGCCTAGCCAGTCCGGGATGTGTCACCTGCTACTCGTGTGAGCTTGGACACAGAGTGCGATTCAATCCCGAGCTCAGCGAACCGCTGCTCCTGCGCCGTTCACCACACTTGGGGCTGTCGCGGCCTGCGGGACCACGGCGACGGGTAGCCGAGCGACTGTGCCTGCTCCTTGGAGTTTCAGTGAACCGAAGACCACCTCAGAGAAGGGAGCAGTCTTGCGGGTGAATGTGATCTTGATCGTCTTGGTCTGACCCGCACTGCCGAAGTTCACCACCGAAGGGCTCACCGTCGCGGTTACACCTGGCACGGAGATGCTCGCCTGATAGGAGCCTGGCTTCACGGCGGTGATCCTTCTGGTCACCGTCTGGGAACCAACAAGCTTCCCAATCGCAATCGACGGCGAGTTGTAATCGCTCGGATCCATTGGGCTTACGCCGCTCTCGGTATCGAAGCCCTCGCCCTCAAGGAACGCCAGCCAATCCTTTTCACCGGCGTCGAATATCACGCCAGGGTTGAACATCCGGTCCGGACGCACGTTGCCCGCTCCTTGGGCAAAGTAATCCCGACTCAGCTTGCCATTGGCCTTCTTGACCCTGGAAGCAGTGGTCATAATCGCGGACTTGACCGCCATTGGTGACCACCTCGGATGAACACCGAAGAAGAGGGCCGCAATGCCAGCGACGTGGGGTGCAGCCATGGAGGTGCCCGAGTAGAAGTCGAACTTGCGGTTCTGATTCGACGGTGGGGCTACTGCGGCGAGGATCGAGACACCAGGTGCGGCGATGTCCGGCTTCAGCAGGTCACCGCCGGTGCCGGCCGAGGGGCCTCGGGAGGAGAAGCCCGTGATCTGCGGATATCTCATCGGCGTGGAGGACAGATTGCCCTGCCTTAGCGTGGCGGTTGCCCCGGCCTTTTTGGCGTAGGCCTTGACGGCTGGGCCGTATGGCACGTTGAGGTGCACTGTCGGTACGGCATGAGTATCACCGTCAGTTGAGTTGTCGGTGAGGTTGACCAAGACCATGCCCTTGCCGCGTACCCGCTTAACCTCTATGGACTTTTCGACCCGCCCCACTTCGCCGCGGTCGCAGACCACGATCTTGCCAGCGGCCTTGGTCTTGCTGAGAGTATTCGGCGCACAAATCGCGGCGTCGGCCGCAGACGCCGAAGCCCGCTTCACCGACCGTCCCGTAACGAGCTTGGCGCGACCCACCTTGCTGAAGACCGTGGTGCTGATTCCGGCGTACTTCTTGCCATTGCCGAAGATGACCGTGCCGGCGTACGGCGCAACCGTGCTTGCTGCGACGGTCGTCAGCCAGGGCGTGACATGCTGCAGGGTCGACGGGCCGGGCCCTTCATTGCCCGCGGCCGTTGAGACGAAGATGCCAGCCGAGGCCGCTGAGAGGAATGCCAAGTCGACCGGATCATCGACGGCATCTGAGCTACTGATCGAGTAGTTGATCACGTCAACGCCATCGGAGATGGCGGCATCAACGGCTGCCAGCGCGTCTCCGATGTAAATGGCCGGCTCGGGGTCAGTGGCGCTGCTAAAGCCCACTTTGTAGATCGCGAGCTTGGCAGCCGGTGCAACTCCAGAGATCTTTCCGAATGAGTGACCCGCGATCGAGGCGGAAACGCCTGCCTTACCGGCGGCCGTGGATGCTACGTGCGTGCCATGCCCATTGCTGTCGCGGGGCGAAAGGAAGTCGGTGCTCTGCGATGGTGGAGTCTGGGACTCGTACGTCGTTGAGAAGTAACGAGCGCCGATCACTTTGGTATTGCACTCGTGACCGGTGAACGAGTCGCCGGCCTGACAGGTCCCCGTGAAGGTATGCCCATCGGCCTTCTGCATCACGATCTTGTTGCCCGAGCGATAAGGCCGGAAAGGGTCGGATGGCGTCGGCGGGGCTGTCGCCAGGACTTCGCCAGCGAAGGATTTGCTCTCCGGCCAGTACCCGGAGTCCACGATTCCCACAACGACGCCACGCCCGGCCCGCTGCTTGCCGCCGAGTGAAGCCCACACGCCGTTCGAACCGGACAACTTCAAGAAATCGATCGGCTTCTTATTGTTGACTAGCTTGCGCGGCCGGTCCTTGGTCACTGAGAGAACGCCCGGCGCGCGTTGCAGCGTACGCGCCTGGTCCGGGGTCAGGGTCGTCGCAAAACCGTTGAGACTCACGGCGTAGTGCTTGAGCGGTTTGGCACCAACCCGAGCCGCTGCCTCAACCTGTTGCCGTTTCAGATAGGCCCGGTAGTGCTTGGCCCTGCTTGAGGTCACATTCACCCGCTGACCCTTGCTGGGACGCGTCGCACGCAAACCCGTCACATCGCCGTCGTATGTCGCAATCGGCTTCCCCGTCAGGGCGACGATGTAACGGCTGGGGATCGCCGCCGGAACCGAAGGCTTTGCTGGGTCCGGTGGTGTCGCGTACGCCGCGGGCAGCTGGCTCAACGTGAAGAGCGCCGCAGCGGCGACGCTCGTGGCGATGACCCTGAAATGGGCTCGACGAGAAGACAGCAGCACGAAAATCCCCCGATGATTTCAGATGCCCTGAGTCGCTCTTCTCGGGCAGCAAGCGCGGCAAGTCGAGCAAAAGTAGGCTCGACCCTAGCAGCGGGGCCCGTAGATGTGTGGGAGATCGAATACATTTGCCGGGCATGTAAAAGGACGGGGTGTAGCGAGTGCGACAAGTGGCGCTCAGCTTCCTCGTCTTGCTGCTCGTTGTTGGATGTGCAAACCAGATCGCCGAACCTTCCGGCCCGACCCCAGGGACCACCATGGCCCAGACGCCAGCTTCCTCGACGCCCGGCGAGGCGTCCCCTGCAACGCCGGCCGAGCCCGCGAGTACCGATCTGACAATCATGGTCCGGGACGGCTCGGGAAAGACCTTGACGTGGGGGTTGACCTGTGATCCGCCTGGCGGTACCCATCCCAATCCGAAGGCTGCCTGCCGGGCACTCGAGTCCAATGGTGCTGCGGCGCTACCGCCGGTGCCGAAGGACAAGGTGTGCGCCCAGATCTATGGAGGTGCAGAGACCGCCACCATCACGGGCACCTGGCAAGGCAAGAAGATCATCAGCAGATTCGCGCGTAATGACGGTTGTCAGATCAGCCGTTGGAAGCTCATGGAAGGACTCCTGCCACCCGGCGGCAGCTAGCTCACCAACTTGTCAGCGTAACGAGAGGTCAGCCGGCGACGATCTCGACCCGCTGGAACTCCTTGATCTCGGTGTAGCCGGTGGTCGCCATCGCTTTGCGCAAGGCACCGACCAAATTCATGGTGCCGTCAGGGACCGTGGACGGCCCAACCAGGATGTGCTCCAACGTGCCAACCGTCGAGAACTCGGCACGCTCGCCGCGTGGCAGCTTGTCGTGCCATGCCTCAGGCCCCCAGTGGTAACCGCGTCCGGGAGCTTCTTCGGCCCTAGCCAGGGGCGAGCCAACCATCACCGCGTCCGCGCCGCAGGCGATGGCCTTGGCAATGTCACCAGAGCGTACGACCGAACCGTCGGCGATCACGTGCACGTAGCGGCCACCGGACTCGTCGAGATAGTCGCGCCGAGCCGCGGCTACATCGGACACCGCCGACGCCATGGGGACTGCGACGCCCAGGACGGAGCTGCTGGTGTACGCAGCTCCGCCGCCGAATCCAACCAGGACCCCCGCGGCGCCGGTACGCATCAAGTGCAAAGCGGCTTGGTAGGTCGCGCAGCCGCCCACAATCACCGGGACATCTAGCTCATAGATGAACTTCTTCAGGTTGAGCGGCTCAAGATCAGAAGAGACGTGCTCGGCGGAGACGGTGGTGCCACGGATGACGAAGAAGTCGACACCAGAATCCACCACGGCCTGGGCGTACGCCTGAGTGTTCTGCGGCGATAGCGCGCCGGCAGTCGGCACTCCTGCCTCTCGAATCTGCGCGACACGCTTGCCGATGAGTTCGGACTTGATCGGCTCGGCGTAGATCTGCTGCATCCGCCGGGTCGCCTCGATCGGATTCTCCGCTGCGATGATCTCTTCGAGCAGCGGCTGCGGGTCGTCGTAGCGCGTCCAGATTCCCTCCAGATTGAGCACACCTAGCCCGCCCAGCTGGCCGATCCGGATGGCGGTGATTGGTGAAACCACTGAGTCCATCGGAGCGGCGAGCAGCGGGAAGTCGAAGGTGTACGCGTCGATCCGCCATTGCAACGAGACCTCTTCCTCACCGCGGGTACGCCGCGACGGGACGATCGTGATGTCGTCGAACGCGAACGCCAGCTGGGCGCGCTTACTGCGACCCACGTCAAACATGGACTACCCCCTTTGGAGTCCAGCCCAAGATCAGCCGAAATAGTTGGGCGCTTCGACGGTCATCTGGATGTCATGAGGATGCGACTCCCGCAGACCCGCCGAAGTAATCCGGACAAAGGAGCCGCGCTCCTGCAGCTCTGGAATTGTCGATGCTCCGGTATAGAACATGGCTTGTCGCAGACCACCAACCAGCTGGTACGCGACCGCGGCCAGTGGCCCTCGGTAGGGAACATGGCCCTCGATCCCCTCTGCGATCAGCATCGAGTCCGAGGTGACGTCGCTTTGGAAGTAACGATCCTTGGAGTAGGAGGCGCTGCGGCCACGGGAGGCCATCGCGCCGAGCGAGCCCATGCCGCGATAGGTCTTGAACTGCTTGCCGTTGATGAAGATCAGCTCACCCGGGCTCTCTTCGCAGCCGGCCAATAGCGAGCCGAGCATCACCGTGTCAGCGCCAGCTACCAGGGCTTTCGCAATGTCGCCGGAGTACTGCAAGCCGCCGTCACCGATCAGCGGCACCCCAGCAGGTCTGCAGGCACGCGCCGCATTGTCGATTGCCGTAACCTGCGGGACGCCCACCCCGGCGACGACGCGGGTGGTGCAGATGGATCCTGGACCGACTCCGACCTTGACGCCGTCGGCTCCGGCATCGACCAGGGCCTTGGCCCCAGCGTAGGTCGCCACATTGCCGCCGACGATGTCGACCTTGGCGGCAGCGGAATCCGACTTCAGCCGTCGCACCATCTCCAGCACGCCTTGGGAGTGCCCATGAGCGGTGTCGACCACCAGCAGGTCGACACCCTCCTCGATGAGCGCCATCGCCCGCTTCCAGGCGTCACCAAAATAGCCGACCGCTGCGCCCACCCGGAGCCGACCTTGATCATCTTTGGAGGCATCGGGGTACATGCCGGATTTGACGAAGTCCTTGAGTGTGATCAAGCCCTTGAGCCTGCCTTGATCATCGACCAACGGCAGCTTTTCGATCTTGTTTTGAGCCAGCAGCTGCATCGCGTCGTCGCGGCTGATTCCTACCGGGCCGGTGATCAATGGCATCGGGGTCATAACCTCACCGACCGGCCGCGAGGGGTCGCTCTCGAAGCGCATGTCGCGGTTGGTGATGATGCCGAGCAGCCGGAGTTCACGATCAACAACAGGGACGCCGGAGATATGGAAACGGCCACACATCGCATCCGCCTCGCCAATGGTGGCATTCGGAGAGATCGTGATCGGTTCCTCGATCATGCCCGCCTCGGAGCGTTTCACGACATCTACTTGGTGGGCCTGATCTTCAATGGAGAGGTTGCGGTGAATGATGCCGAGACCGCCCTGTCGGGCGATAGCGACGGCCATCCGCGCCTCGGTCACGGTATCCATCGGCGATGACAGCAGTGGCACCTTGACCGTGATGCGCTTGGAGACCCGGGACGCAGTGTCTACCTCGGACGGGATGATGTCGCTCTCAGCCGGCTGAAGCAACACGTCGTCAAAGGTCAGCCCGAGAGCCTCGAAGGCATGCGGCACACCAACAGGGCTGAGATCATCGGAGGGGGGCAACACGGCAAGCCTTTCACCTGACGAAGTAGAGGTTCATGCTAGTCGAGTCCAGGTATTCAATCGCGGATCGTCGTGCCGTGACTCATTCTGCAGACCATCACGAGCCAGGCGCGGGGCGTCCCGGAGACGCTGGCGTCTGTCCGCACAGGTACACATATGGACCCCGATTGCCCGAATCGGCAACGTTTGTGGCCCTGTGCGGAGAAACGCGAACCCCACCCAGTATTTCCCGGCCACCTGGCTGTCTCCAGGTCGCTGATGGTTCTTCAGAGATCAGCTAGCAGATGTTTCGCGTGACTTGAGATCGGTTGTGGCCGGTCCCTCCAGTAGAGTGCCGTCGGCTGCGAACCGCGAGCCGTGCAACGGACAGTCCCATGACTTCTCAAGATCGTTGAAGCGGACGACGCCGCCGAGGTGGGTACAGACCGCAGACAATGCGCAGGTCTTGCCGTTGACGGTCGAGACGGCGACAGGCTCGCCTCGCTGAGCACCAACGACACCGGTGCCTTCCGCTGGCGTCCGATCTTCCTCTTTCAGAGGGTGGAGTTCGGCTCCTAGCCATCCTTTGGTGGCCTCGAGTCCCACGGCGGCGTTAGCGCTGAAGTACCGCACTGCACTTGCCGGCTTGCTCACCCGAGTCCCCAAAATGCGAGCCCACTGCGGCAGGTGATCAAGGATTTCCCCGCTGATCCGCAGGGCAGCCGCCACGGCGTTGGTCATGCCCCACTTGCTGTAGCCAGTAGCGAGGTAGACGTGACCTCCGCCACGCGGGAGCTTGCCAACGAATGGCACGCCGCCATGCGCCTCGTAGTCCTGCGCCGACCACACATGAGTTCGTTCGGCGCCGTCAAACCACTTGCCGGTCCAGGCAGTCAGATCGGCAACCAACTCGGAGGGATCCCTCTGCTGTCGGCCGACCGGGTGGCCGTTGCCACCAACGAGCAAGAGCTCTTCCCCATCGTGCATCGCGGTGCGCAGCGACCGGGTTGGCGAATCCGCTGAGATGTACATGCCACGAGGGATTTGTGTCGGAACGCGAAAGGCCAGCGCGTACGAACGTTGTGCGGTGACCTTGGTGAAGTACAAACCGCGATCCAGGAACGGAATGCCATTGGCCAATACCACATTGTTGGCCATCACCCGGCCGGCCGAAGTGATCACTTCTGAGCTTTCGCCAGGATCGACCTTGATCACCCGAACGCCATCGATGACAACGCCGCCGGCCTCACGCAGCTCGCGCACCAACGCGGCAAGGACGTCCACCGGGTTGAACTGCAGTTGATCACGCAGGCACACTGCGGCGTAGGTGGGATAGGGCAGCTCGACGGCATCGGTCATCTCGACAGGCAGATCGAGCCTGCGACCGATGTCGAACTCGCGCCGGACAGCCGCAGCGCCGGATTGGGTTCCCGCGTAGGTGTAGGCATCTCGGCGCTGGATCTCGACGCCGTGCTCCTCGCAGTACGCCCGCAGCCACTCCTGGGCTTCCCGATTACTGTTTACGTAGGCACCGGCGACGTGCTCGGTGTGGTTGGCCACAATCGTGGACAGTCGAGTGCCCTGCAGCACCGTGACCTTGGCGGTCGAGTGGCCAGTTGTTACTGCCCCGACTGAGCGCGCTTCCAACACGGCCACCTGGCGACCCGAGCGGGCAAGCAGCAACGCGGTGACAAGACCGGTCAGCCCAGCACCAACCACAACGTCGTCGTAATGCGAGCCAGACGTGAACCAGTCAGTCTCTATGGCTGGCGGAGGGTCCAGCCAGACAGAGGGCAGTGCGTCATTCGACACATTTAGCGGGTACCCCGTTGCTGGTACCTCAACCCAGCCAAAGGGCCTCCCTCAAGTGGACGGAGGCCCTTCAGCGTGCTGGTGACTTAGATCAGTGAGTATGCCCGTGGCCGGCCGGAGTCGGCTCCTCCTCCTCGGGCTTCTCCACCACCAGTGTCTCGGTGGTCAGCAGCAGCGAGGCGATCGAAGCGGCGTTGGCCAGCGCAGAGCGCGTCACCTTGACCGGGTCGATGACACCGTCGGCGTACAGGTCACCGTAGGTATCCGTATCTGCGTTGTAGCCCTGGCCAGGCTCGAGCTCGGCCACCTTGGAGGTCACGACGTAGCCCTGCTCGCCACCGTTCTCTGCGATCCAGCGGAGCGGCTCAGCCAACGCCCGCCGAACGATGCCGACACCGAGCCTTTCGTCATCGGTAAGACCCAGGTCGCCGTTCAGCGCTTGCGCTGCATGGATGAGGGCCGAGCCGCCACCGGCGACGATGCCCTCTTCGATGGCCGCGCGGGTAGCCGAAACGGCATCCTCGATGCGGTGCTTCTTCTCCTTGAGCTCCACCTCGGTAGCGGCGCCGACCTTGATCACGCAGACGCCGCCGGCGAGCTTGGCAACTCGTTCCTGCAGCTTCTCGCGATCCCAGTCGGAGTCGGTGCGGGCGATCTCGGCCTGCAGTTGTGCTACTCGAGCCTTGACTTCATTCGGGTCACCGGCGCCGTCAACAATTGTGGTGTTGTCCTTTGTCACCACAATGCGACGAGCGCGGCCCAGGGCGTCGAGACCAACCTGATCAAGCTTGAGACCCACCTCGGGCGAGACGACCTCGCCACCGGTCAGGATGGCGATGTCCTCAAGCATGGCCTTGCGGCGATCGCCAAAGGCCGGAGCCTTGACAGCCACCGACGTGAAGGTGCCGCGGATCTTGTTCACCACCAGGGTGGAGAGCGCCTCACCGTCGACATCCTCAGCCACCATGAACAAGGTGCCCGAGGCGCCGATGACCTTCTCCAGCAATGGAAGCAGGTCGGTCATCGAGGAGATCTTGCCCGAGTTGATCAAGATGTACGGATCATCGAGGATACCTTCCATGCGCTCCGGATCGGTCACGAAGTACGGCGAGAGGTAGCCCTTGTCGAACTGCATGCCTTCGGTGAACTCGAGCTCGGTACCCATGGTCTGGGACTCGTCCACAGTGATGACGCCGTCCTTGCCAACCTTGTCGAAGGCCTCGGCGATCAAGCGCCCGATCTCCTCATCACGCGCGGAGATGGTGGCCACGTGCGCCATATCCTCGGTGGTTTCGACCTCGCGGGCGTTCTCCCGGAGCCGGTCCTCGACCGCAGCCACGGCGGCGTCGATGCCGCGCTTAAGGCCAACTGGGCTGGCGCCGGCCGCAACTGCGCGGAGACCCTCATGCACCAAGGCCTGGGCGAGCACCGTAGCGGTGGTCGTTCCGTCACCGGCGACATCGTTGGTCTTGGTTGCGACTTCTTTGGCGAGCTGCGCCCCAAGGTTTTCGTACGGGTTCTCGAGCTCGACGTCGCGGGCCACGGTCACACCATCGTTGGTGATGGTCGGAGCGCCCCACTTCTTGTCAAGCACGACGTAGCGGCCCTTGGGACCGAGGGTGACCTTCACGGTGTTGGCGAGGGCGTCGACGCCACGCTCTAGCGAGCGGCGTGCCTCCTCGTCGAACTGAAGGATCTTTGCCATAGGTGTGGATCCCCCTACTTAGTTACGACCGCGAGGATGTCGCGGGCATTGAGCAACAACAACTCCTTGCCGTCGTACTTAACCTCGGTCCCGCCGTACTTGCTAAAGATCACGACGTCACCCTCGGAGACATCGAGGGGAACCCGCTTGCCGTTGTCATCGATACGGCCAGGCCCGGTGCCAAGCACCTTGCCCTCTTGCGGCTTCTCCTTGGCGGTGTCGGGGATGACCAGGCCGGAAGCCGTGGTCTGCTCTGCTTCGAGCGGCTGAACGAGGATGCGATCCTCGAGCGGCTTGATCGTGACTGCCACGTCAAACCCCTTTCACAGTGATATGTCCGGATGTGTGTGATGGTCGAGACGTCGTCGCGGGTGCCATCCCGGCCGCCAGCGTGAACTGGCACACTCATAGGGAGAGTGCTAATCAGACATTAGCACTCGATATATGCGAGTGCCAGCGGGGCCGCTCTCGTACTGCCGAATTTTGGTCAGGCTTCTTAGATGGCGGAGTCACACTTCGACGAGTGGATTGCTGAGCGGTTTCACCTTCTGTGGCCAGAGCTCTTCGAGCCTGGGGTAGTTGAGCCAGCCGTCGTACTCCTTGCCGATCTGGCTGGGACAGGGTCCGCTCTTGAATTCGGCATTGGCACCGGCCGCATCGCCGTCCCCCTTAGCCACCGGGGCGTTCGGGTGCAGGGAATTGAGCTCTCCGCAGCGATGGTTGCGCAGTTGCGTGCACAACGCGACACGTCGAACATCGATGTAACGATCGGCGACTTCGCGACAACGAAGGTCGACGGATCCTTCAGCCTCGTCTACCTTCTTCGCAACACCATCACCAATCTGATCACACAAGATGAGCAGGTTGAGGCGTTTCGCAATGCCGCAGCACACCTGGAGTCGGGCGGCCGCTTCGTTATTGAGAACTACGTTCCAGAGCTCCGACGCCTTCCCGCTGGCGAGACCATTCACGTATTCACAGCGACGCCCACCCATCTTGGCTTCGAGAACTACGACACCGCGAACCAGACTGCGATCTCGCATCACCACTGGGTGATTGACGGCCAGCTCAAGCAGTTCTCGACGACACACCGTTACGTGTGGCCCGCCGAGCTAGACCTCATGGCTCGAATGGCCGGACTGATTCTGGCACACCGATGGGGAGGATGGGATCGCGAGGCATTCACTGGCGATAGCCGGAGCCACATTTCGGTTTGGGAGAAGGCTGTGTAGCTTAATTCAGGCCCGCTGCACGACTGCGGCGATGGCTCCCTTTGGCGTCGGGGAAATGACGAGGGTCGCTGTATTGGGACCGGCCAGTCGCAGCCGCTTCCGAAGATCTGCAGGATCGACATCGATGCCGCGTTTCTTGATCTCCAGAACGCCGATCTCAGCTTCTCGGACCCAACCCCGGAGAACTTTGAGGTGGAAAGGCAGCCGTTGCCGCACCTCAAACACGGTCGCGCAAGGTGTGTCACACAGTTGATCACTTGTCAGGTACGCGACCTGGGGGTGCAGCAGCCCGGCACCGAGCTGATTGCCCAGGTCCGGAATTGCCCCCGCTCGGATAACGGCGCCGGCGGGTTCGTAGATGTAGCGGCCTAGATCGCGCACCGCCAGCGGCGGCGCATCGGTGACGGTCAGTCGAGCGTCAGGCATGATCAGCGCCGAGCGTCGGCCGGCACTCGAGCCGGGACCGGCCCAAAGCCCGACCTCGACCGTCTCCCCGCGATGGGTGATCCATTCGGCTTCAACCGCCTGGGGGATCAGCGAATGTGGTAGCCCAGGACCGAGCTTGACGCCGGCGGTTCGATCGCCGTCAAGCAGGTCGATGACGATCGACCAGGCAGGCAGGAAGTCCTCCACTCGCCAGACCCGGCCGTGATCATTGCGCCGGGCCGGATCGCAGAACACTCCGACTCCGGGCGTGATCAACTGCTCCGCCACGTCACTCGCGTCAGCGCATAACACTTCGGCGCGGCCTGTGAGATTGGCCTGCGCTACTGCCGCTGTCACGGGATCCACATCGACCGCGACAACATCAAGACCTGCGCGAGCGAACGCCAAGGAGTCAGAGCCGATTCCACAACCAAGATCAACCACGCGGCGCACGTCGGCCCGAACAAACCGCTGCGCATGATGATCAGCGACCTCCGGTCGCGTCGCCTGTTCCAGACCGGCTCTGGTGAAGAACATCTCGAGTGCAGCGTCGCCGAATTTCGCCTTTGCCTGCCGTCGCAGCGCGGCTTGAGTAAGGGCAGCAGCGGCGAGCTCGGAACCGTATCCGGTACGCATCCGAGAGGCGGCTGTTACGGACTCAGGATCCTCCTCCGACATTGCAGCAGCGAGGGCATCCTCGGTCAGCCCGAGAGGGAGGCTGATTTCAGACAAGGATCTTGCTCACGGAAAGAGAAGAGTCAGCTCCAATGTCGAGCGCCGACGGCTTCCCACCAGCTGCAACGATCTCCGCGCCCAGGACGGCGATCATGGCGCCGTTGTCGGTGCACAGGTTGGGCCGCGGCGTACGCAGCGAGATGCCAAGCTCCGCCGCACGCTCGGCGAGCAGCGCTCGGAGCCGCCCGTTAGCAGCGACTCCGCCGCCAATCAGTAGGTCGCTCGCGCCAGTGGCGGTGCAGGCATCCATCGCCTTGGCACAGAGAACATCGCACACTGCCTCCTGGAAGCTGGCCGCAACATCGGCGAGCGGAATGTCTAGCCCATCTCGCTGTCTAGCCTCCACCCAGCGTGCGACAGCGGTCTTGAGCCCTGAGAACGAGAAGTCGAACCGGTGCCGCTCTAGATCCTTGCGCGCCGTGAGACCGCGCGGAAAACGGACATACTCGGGATTGCCGGTGGCCGCCTTGTCGATGTACGGCCCTCCGGGGTATGGCAGGCCAAGCACTCGAGCCACCTTGTCGTACGCCTCGCCCGCTGCATCGTCAATCGTTGAACCGAGTTCGACGATGTTGTCGACGATGCTTTCCACCTCAAGGAGCGAAGTGTGGCCGCCGGACACCAGCAGCGCGATACAGCGCTCGGGAAGCCGGCCGTGCTCCAGGAGATCGACCGCCACATGGCCCACCAGATGATTGACACCGTACAAAGGCTTGTTCAGTGCGTACCCGAGAGCCTTGGCGCTGGCGAGACCGACGACCAGCGCACCCATCAGCCCTGGTCCGACGGTCACGGCGACGCCGTCGATCTCGGACAGGTCGATGTCGGCGGCAGCGCATGCCCGCTGCAGGGTCGGCACCATCGCTTCCAGGTGCGCTCGACTCGCGACCTCCGGCACCACCCCGCCAAACCTGACGTGCTCCTCGACGCTGGAGGCCACCTCGTTGGCCAGCAGTTCCTGTCCACGCACGATGCCGACGCCGGTCTCGTCGCAGGAGGACTCAATGCCAACAATGAGCGGCCCGCCACCGGACGGGCTCGGGGCGCTGCTCACACTTCCTCCCTCATAGTCGCCATCCGGTCCGGCCAGCCTTGCAGGTCATACAGCTTCAAGATCAACGCATGCTGACCCGGTCCGTAGTAGTTCTGACGAGCGCTGAGTTGTTCGAAACCCAGCTGCTGATAGAGCGCAATCGCAGGCTCGTTGTCGTAGCCAACATCCAAGATCACCTCCCGCGCTCCAAGTTGCCGTACCACGTCCAAACCGGCCCGCACCAAGTCAGCTCCGATTCCCCAGCGCCGGCTGCGCGGCTCCACCACCAAGCGATGCAGGTCAGCCAGCTCGCCAGTGGTGCTCATTGAGATCACCCCGATCGGGTGTTGGGCTCGGGCAATCAAGATCGTGCGATGCGCAGCGAGCAATTCGCCACGCCAGGTGCGCTCACTCCACTGCTCGGTGGCCGGAAAGCTGGGGCGCTCCATGATCATAATCGCATCAAGATCATCAAGACGAGCGGGCAGGATGCTGATTTCGGTGTTGCGGGACGCCTTGAT
>DATLQC010000164.1:0-46497 GCA_035535395.1 Propionibacteriaceae bacterium
ATCGTACCGTTCGTCGCTCTCTTTCCCGGTGCGGTATGGATGGCGGTGTCAGCGGATGGTCTGTTTGCCGGCGTCGCAGTCAGTGGGCTGGCATTGGTGTGCCGAGGTGCCGTACGCGGCCGAATCTTCGCAAGCCTGGCGGGAGGCCTGCTGCTCGGCACAGCAGTGTTCTTGTCGTACGGGCTGGTGCTTTTCGGGCTCGTCGTTCTCCTCGCCATGCTCCTGACCGTCCGTCAACGGGGGCTGCGGCCGACTGTGGCGCCGTGGTTGGTGGCCACGATCGGATTCGTCGCGGTTGCGGCCGTTCATCTAGCCCTCGGCTTCAACTGGCTGAGCGGATTGTTGGCCTTGCGCGTCCGCTATTACCAGGGCATCGCCAGCCAGCGTCCGTTCTCATACTTCCTCTACGCCAATCTCGCCGCCTGGCTCATCAGCTGCTCACCGCTGCTGGCAATTGGCATCTCGCGATCGATCGCGACCCTAGCCCGAGGACGCCTCGGGTCATGGACGCAGGACCGGATCGTGGCCTTGCTGGCGCTCTCCGGCGTCCTTGCGGCGTTGATCGCCGATCTTTCCGCGCTGTCGAAAGCCGAGACCGAGCGAATCTGGCTGTCATTCGGGGTGATCGCCTACTCGGGTCTGGCGCTGCTCCGTGATCGTTGGGCTTCATCGGCCCTGGTGGCCAGCGCGGTGTGGGGTCTGCTGGTCAACCACCTGCTGAACACCGGATGGTGAGCAGTCACCGCTCGTAGATGACGAACGACGTCCTGTGGCCGAGGGTGTCGTACAGGGAGCGTGCGGGGGCGTTGTACTCCTGAGTGAGCCAATAGACCCTGCCTGCGCCCGACTCATCCGCGAACGCATAGACGGCCTCGATCAGCCCACGCCCGATACCGCTGCCGCGCCACGGCTTGGCGATGTAAAGGTCCTCCAAGTAACAGGACGGGCGTAGCGCCCACGTCGTGGGATGCAGGATTACGTGCGCGAGCCCGACGAGCTCACCCTGCTGCTCAGCGACGAGGCCATGAACCCCCGACCTCGCATCGAATAACGCTTCCCAGGTCCGCTCGGTGACTTCCGGCGCGAGTGCGGCACGGTAGAACGCCAGGTAGCCCTGCCACAACGGCTCCCAGCCTGCGCGGTCATCCGCGCGGATAGCTCTGATGATCATGTCGGTGATGATGTGGCACCTGCCCTTCGTGGTCCAGTTCCGATCTATCACATGTCGTCGACCAGATGCTCGGATAGGCGATTCATGACCTTAGGCTTGGCGGATGACTGCGTCCATGATCATCGCGTTCGCTGGTCTCTGTCTGTTGCTGGCGATGACTCCTGGCCCAGACTCCTTTCTGGTCTTGCGCTTCAGCCTTCAGAGCCCTCGATCAGGGGTGGCCGCGGCTGCTGGGTCGGCGCTCGGATCACTGATCTGGGCGTTCGCCGTTGCCGTCGGGTTGGCCTCGCTGCTCGAGCAGTCCGCCACCGCGTACCGGATCGTCAAGATCGCGGGCGGGCTATACCTGATCTATCTCGGCCTTCGGGCCCTGCTTCGCCGACGGCATGACGTGTCATCCGATCTATCAGAGCGCCCGACACGCGCTCAAACATCGGTTAGTGCATTCGGCTCCGGATTGCTTTCGTGTGCGCTGAACCCCAAGGTCGGTCTGTTCTTCCTCGCGATCGTGCCGCAATTCGTTCCGCCTCACTCGTCTCTGTTCACGACTGTGCTGACGCTCGGCGTGATCGATACCGCCGTGGCTTTTGCCTGGCTGTTGGTTATCGCTTTCTTTGCAGCGCGGGCCGTCGGCTGGCTCCGCCGGCCGCGCATGACCACGCTGCTGAACCGGGTCAGCGCGGCTGTCCTCGCCGCCTTCGGTGTCGTAACGGTGGCAAGCGCCGAATAGCGCGGGCACTCGCTAAGGTCGCACCAAACCCACTGGCGAAGGAGCGCGGCCATGAATGGTCATGTGTACGGACTGTCCGAGATTGTTGGTACCTCAAGCCAAGGAGTCGATGACGCGATCCGCGTTGCGGTGGAGCGCGCGGCACGTACGCTGCGCGGCCTCGACTGGTTTGAGGTCAGCGATATCCGCGGACACCTTGTCGATAACGAGATCGAGCACTTCCAAGTCACGCTCAAGATCGGGTTCCGCATGGAGGACCCACAGCAGACCCGGAGCGCCTGACTCGGAGAAGATCCGCTCAGGTTAGGCGCGGGCCAATTCGACCAACGCAGGTACCACCTCAGCAGGTTCAGGCATGGAGGCGATCTCGTCGCGCAACCGAGCGGCCGCTTGACGTTCCGGGCAATCGCCGAGGAGCGCCCGCACGGCTTCCTCAATCGCCCCGGACTGCTGCGCATCGTTCGTCAGTGCGCGGACCGCGCCTGCCGCTGTCAACATCTCCGCGTTGACGAACTGATCAGCCCCTTGCGGGAGCAGCAGCTGCGGTAGTCCAACCTCGAGCGCACCCAGCACAGTCCCTGTGCCACCGTGATGCACGATGAGATCAACTTGCGGCAGCACTTCGGACTGCGTCACGAACCGCTCGATGTGCACATTGTCCGGAAGTTCACCGAGCGCGGCCGGCTCGCCTTCCGGACCGACCGCGACCAAGATCTCGACGTCAAGCGGTGCGATCTCAGTGATCGCCCGGATGAGCACCTCAACCGCGCCGAAGGAGACCGTGCCCAGTGTCAGGTAGACGCGAGGTCGGGTGCGCGGAGCCTTGAGCCAGGCGGGTACGTCTGCGTTTGATTCGTTGTAGGCCACGGATCTGATGGGAATCATCGGAACGCCGGTCCCGCTCGTTCGACCGATACTCGGTGGCGCCGGGTTGATCAACGCCGCGGCCAGCAGGCCGTTTCCCTCAGGCGGCGTACGGTCCCGTCGCAGCCAGATGTCGCGCTGGTAGCCAACCGTCACTGGATGCAGTGCGCTGTAGATAGTCGTCGTCAGCGCAATGGCGTACGCCGCGGCCGGAATCCTGAGCACACTTGCGGCGACGCCAGCGCCGGTGTTCATGCCCTCAAAGATCACAAGATCAGGATGCATTCGTTCACATTGTTCGATCATGGTTGGGGCGACGTTCTCGGCAGTAACATCGGCGAACATCGCCATACTGAACGTGTTGCCGGTCAGGTCAGGATGGCGTCGCTTGGCCTCCTGGATTGCCCAGCCCAGCTGCATATCCGGGGGATATCCGCGAACGGTTGGCAGCGGCAAACGGCCCAGAAACGGTGGCCCTGCGGCGATCACGGTCTCGTGCCCCGCAGCCGCGCAAGCGAGCGCGAGCGGCATCATCGGATATAGATGCCCATATGCGCCGAGCGAGGAGAACATGATCTTCACGTTGCCCATGGTCTCATGCGTCGACACCGTGGCTGCGATCATGAACTCATGTCCACACTGGCTCTGACGCCTGATGAGTTGCTGACAACGACCCGTTCGGTTCGCAAGCGCCTTGACTTCACCCGTCCGGTGCCTCTTGACCTGGTACGCGAGTGCCTGGAAATCGCCCTGCAGGCCCCCTCGGGCTCGAATCGGCAGACCTGACATTGGGTGGTGATCACTGACGAGAATCTCCGTCGCGTGATCGGCGATTACTACCGACAGGTGGTTGCGTCGTGTCTCACGTCGCCGGGTTCTGCGGCGGCACTCTTTGCCGACGATCCGGAGCGCAGCGCAGTCCAGCAACGCGTGGGAGACAGCGTCGCCTATCTCGGCGAGCACATGGGTGAGGCGCCCGTACTCGTCATTCCCTGCATCACTGCGCGAAGGCTGGCGCCGGGAAGCGAAGCCGGATTGTGGGGTTCACTGTTGCCGGCAGCCTGGAGTTACATGCTGGCAGCTCGCGCTCGCGGATTGGGGACCGCATGGACAACACTGCATTTGCGGTATGAGAAGGAGATCTCAGACCTGGTTGGGATGCCCGCGGATGTCCGGCAGGGCGCGCTCATACCCACCGCCTATTACACGGGTGACACCTTCAAGCCAGCGCCTCGTCAGCCGTTGGACAGCGCGCTCCACATCGACGGTTGGTAATCAAGACTTTCTGGCGGCGGCCCTCCATCATCCAAGCGCTGGCACGATCACATCGTTCACCCAAAGCCACATGTCGCTTCCATCAAGTCCCATGTCACCGATGGGTACTGAACCGATGGCGACGACCAGCTGGTGTTCGGGTACGACCGCAATGAGCTGCGCGACCTTGAGCAGCCAGCAGATATCGGCATCGGGCTCTGGCAACGCTTCAAACTCGGCAACAATGTCGACGATCACGTTCCCAAGGTTGCCAACGCATGATCATGGACCGATACGCAGCGCGAGCAGCTTGTCGGCGACCGTCTCCAAGTCCAGGTTGTTGATCTCGCGTACGGTCTGCACGGCGTTCTCAGGCCAGCGATCGATGCCAAGGCAGGCGCCGGCGATGGCGCCGGTCATGGCGGCAATCGTGTCACTGTCGCCGCCGAGTGATGCTGCTGTCAGGCAGGCCTGCCACGGGTCATCGGGATGCAGCGCCAGGATGGCAAAGGCGGCAGGTACCGATTCCTGTGTGGCGATGCTGGTGCCGACCAGCTCGACCACATCGCGCACCGAACGATCCTGATCACCAGAGTCGACCAGATCTACAGCCCACGGGATCCGGCGGGAGACAGTCGCGCCGGCCACCCACTCGCCCTGTTGCTGACCCAGCTCGGCGGCGCGAATAGCTAGCTCCGTAGCCTCAGCGACGGATGCCCCGCTGATGCCTCCGCTGATGGCCGCCGCTACAGCTGCCGCGCCGGCGATCGCCACATTCGTATAGTGCGTCACCCGCGATGCCTCAACGACAAGATCAACAAGCGCAGCAAGATCATCTGGAACGGCGACCAGGCCAACCGGAGTGACCCGCATCGCCGCGCCGTTGGTAGCTGCGGACCGTCCGAACACATCCAGCGGGCCGTCAGCAACCAATGCCGTCACGGCCGCACTGGTCGAGGGGCCCAGCAGGTCAAGCGATCCCCGTTCCCGCGCGTGTTCGGCCCACGCCAGCAGCCGGCGGGCGAGATCTTCGCTGTCGACGTGGCCGCTTCCCGCCAGCAAGGTATCGGCCAGCAGCAGTGCCTGCTCGGTGTCATTCGTTATCGACCCGGCCGGGAGTCCGGCGGCGATCCTGTGATCGGAAGGCGCGTCCCGGAAGCCATCAAGAAGGCCAAACTGCGCCGCGACTTCATCCCGCGACAGCATCTGGGTCGGCATCCCGAGTGCGTCGCCGATCGCAAGACCGTACAACGCACCGCGGGCGCGGTCGGCGGTCGATGTCATGTGGCCAGCGACGCGAGAACCGTGTCCACGTCTGCGACGTCGATCATCGGGCTATAGAGCGCCATCGCGTCGAGGGCGCGCTGGTGATCATTCTGGGTGACGCCGGCGCAGGCATCGCCAACAACCGTGACGTGAACCCCGGCGTCACACGCCGGCAGCGCCGTGGAGAGTACACAACAGTCGGTAGTGACACCGGCAAGCACGATCTCTTGAGGATGCCCGAGCAAACGGTCGATCTCGGCATCCCATTTGCCGAAGGTAGGCCGATCGACCATGATCGCCGGCACTGACAGGAATTCATCGCTGAGCTCATACAGCGGTGCATTTACCGGGTCGAGAGCAAATGGCCACTTCTCGTAATAGGTGGTCCAGACACCTGTCGGGGAGGACGGGGCCAGGAAGCGTGTGAAGCAGACTCGGGACTCAAAGCGGCCTAGCAAGCGCTGAATTCCAGCGGAAGCCACTGCATAGCCAGGGGTTGCCCATTCACTGGTCGGTTCGGCGAAGATCCGCTGCATATCAATGATCAACAGCCAGGGATCGGTCTGCGCCCTTGCGGGCAGTTGGATATTCGACGTCATTCGATAGTTGCCGCCTCCAGGTCGACAGGAGATAGTGGTTGATCTTCTTGGGTACGTACGGCTCGACGGCCAAGCACTAGCATGCCGACAAAGCCGATCAGTAGCGCAGCGAGCACCCCGAGGTTCGCGTACGCCCAAGAACCTTCCCGACCGCCAAGGCCGAACGGGCCGAGCAGATATCCCTGCCACGCCAGCCAGTCTGCGAAGGAATTCGTGACCAAACCCCAGCCGACGACAGCGCCGATCACCAGCAGCGCCAGGGATAGCGGACGGAGACTGCCGTAACGGCCACGCGGGTCGAGAAGCTCCGAGCCGGCGTACGGCTTGCGGCGCAGCGCGAAGTCGCCGAGGAAGATCCCACACCAGGCTGCGATCAGCACACCCAAGGTGATCAAGAAACCCTGGAACGGACCGATAAAGCTATCGGCGATGAACACCAAGTAGATGGAACCGGCGATCATCAAGACGCCGTCGATGGCTGCCGCCAGGAAGCGAGGCACTGGCAGTCCCGCGCTAAGGAGGGCGAGACCGGAGGAATAAATGTCGAGAACAGCACCACCGACGAGGCCGAGCACCGCGACCAGTGCGAATGGCACCAGGAACCACGTGGGGAGCAAGGTGGTTAGCGCACCGATGGGGTCGGTAGCGACCGCGTCGCTCAGTTCTTGTGATGACCCGGCGAGCATCAGCCCGATGATCAACAACACTACCGGACCGAGTGACGCACCGAAGGTGGTCCAGCCAACTACGCCTGCACTTGAGGCGTGCCGGGGCAGGTAGCGCGAATAGTCACCAGCAGCGTTGACCCAGCCGAGCCCGAAGCCGGTCAACATGAAGACAAAGGCACCGATCAGCTGCGGAGTCGGACCTGCAGGTATCGCGGCGAGGGTGTCGAAGTTGATGTTGGAGGCTACCAAGATCACGTAGATTACGGTCAGCACCGCGGTGATCACAGTGATCCACATTTGCAGCTTCATGATGAATTCGAAGCCTAGAATTCCGCCGATCATGATGAGAAACGCCACCAGGACAAGTGCTGCCACCTTGGTGAAGAAGCCGCTGTGCCAGCCCAGCCTGGTGAAGACCGTTGCGGTAGCCAGTACCGCAAGTGAGGCAAGGACCGTCTCCCAGCCCACCAGCAGCAGCCAAGAGATCGCGGAGGGAACTCGGTTGCCGTTGACCCCGAATGCCGCCCTGCTCAACGTCATGGTCGGTGCATGTCCGCGCTTGCCAGACAGCGAGACCAGACCGCAGAACAGAAACGAGATAACGATGCCGATCACGCCGACAATGACTGCCTGGGGGAAGGAAATGCCGAAGCCCAGGAGAAAGGCTCCGTAGCTGATTCCCAGGACCGAGATGTTGGCAGCGAACCAGGGCCAGAACAGTTCTCGAGGCCTGCCGCGGTGCTCATGCACGCTGATGGAATTGATGCCGTTCTGCTCGACTTCCAGCGCTCGAGGAGCTGTAGTCGGCGTATCGACCGGCGTTTCATCGGCTCTGGTCATGGCGGGACCTTTCGGAAGGAACCTCTGCTACCGATCTTGCCGCATTCGCCGCCCCTAGCCTTCACCGCCGGGTGATCACCAGGAGCGCATTCGCACGGCGAGGCGCCCAAGGCCACGACGCAATCGTGATCTTGGAAGACCTATTCAGCTGGCAAGGAACCTAGCTGCTTAGCGATATCGGACGACCTTCGGCATCGGTGAGGTCATGAGAGGCCATCTCCAGCAGCCGATCGGCCAACCCCCGCAAGGCACGGGCCACTGCCACCTCGTCGCCAACCTTGGGCAAGTCAGGATCGGCCGGACGGCGCCGAGCCTCCCCGTGCACATCGAGTGGACCTGGTACGTCGCTGCGCAACACGGCGTTGGCAGATGTGGCGTTCTCATCTTCGTAGAGGTAAATGTCTACACTCCACGTCTTGGTTGGTTGCTGATGCGACTCCGCCTCCTGAGTCGGCTGACCTCCACCATCTCCGGTCTCGCGACTGACATGCTCGACATGGGCGTCCGGGCCAGGGAAGAACAGGCTCTCGTTGCCATCTGACCATCGCACTAAGTATGGGCCGCCGCCGCCTTCGCCAACCTGCAAAATTTCGCCGTCTCGGATCGGCCGGTGCAGGGTGCCCGAGGCCACCACGATCCGATCGCCGACCTCCGCCTTCATCGTGTCCTCCTGAGTGTGCCGGTGAATCGCTCGGTTTCGTTATTTCCAGCATTACCTAAAGCACTACTGCTGGACAGAGGTGTCCTGCAGGGTTTTTGATCAGTGTCATGCAATTCGCTGATCAGGACGTCGAAGGTACGGTCGCTCCAGGCTTCGAGTCACTTGGTGAGGCATTCGCGCAAGTGCTCGAGGCATCACATGATCACGGTTGTGCACTCCACGTACGCCTCGACGGCAACGTCGTTGCGGATCTGTGGGGTGGCGACGCCTCGGCCGATCAACGGTGGCAAAACGACACGCCAAGCGTGATCTTCTCGTGCACCAAGGGGCTGGTTTCGATTCTGGCCGGTGAACTCGTACGGGAAGGCCGGCTCGATCTGGACGCGCCGGTGAGTACGTATTGGCCGGAATTCGATCGCCACGGCAAGGGCTCCATGCCCGTGCGGTGGTTGCTGTCACATCGGGCTGGCCTTCCTGCAGTCCGCGAGGATCTGCAGTTCAGCGATGTCGCGAACTGGGACCGGATCGCCGGGGTCCTTGCAGCGGAGGAACCACTCTTGCCGCCCGGGGGGACCCATCAGTACCACGCACTCACCTTCGGCTGGTTGGTCGGTGAGATCATTCGTCGCATTACCGGCAAGGGCGTGGCCGAGTTCTTTGCCGAGCGGATAGCCCAGCCGCTCGACGTCGCGGCCTGGATCGGGGTGCCCGAGGCAGTACTTCCTCGGGTGGCTCAGCTCTATGAGGCGTCACCTCCTCCTGATGCCCTTCCTCTTCCGCCGGGTACACGACCCGAACTCGCCGGCCTCAATGACAGAGCGATGACGCTGGGTTCGGCCTTTAACGTCGACTTTGGCGAAGAGAACACCGGATTCAACAGCGACGAAGTACGTCAAGCTGTGATTCCCGGCGCCGGAGGCATTGCCACGGCCCCGGCGCTCGCCACGATCTGGAGCGCCACGGTCTCCAACGCGGAGGTGATTCGGCTGCTGAACGAGGAAGTGATCGCCGATATGTCACAAGAACAGAGTTCGGGGGAGCCGGCCGTTCCGCTCCCGGGTCCATGGGCACGATGGGGTTCAGGGTTCATGTTGTCCTCCGAAGTGCGACCGTTCCTCACCGATGCATCCTTTGGCCATGACGGAGTCGGCGGGCAAGTGGCATTCGCCGACCCTGAGTACAAAGTCGGATTCGCCTACCTCAGCAACGACCTACAACGCATCAACGACAAGCGAGCGGTACTGCTCGTGGAGGTACTGCGCGACCTGCTGCTGAGCTAGCGATGCACGGATCCCCCCGCTTTACAGGTCGACGGCGCGGTTCTCGCCCAGGTCCGGCTGCTGCCCGGTGACGATCGCCTTGGCGTACTTGATTAAGGCGACCGGCTTGGGGTCGTCCATCTTCCAATACTCGGCCGAGTCGGCGTGCACGCGCAGCAGGGCGACTGCTGGGTCGTCCCGGCCGCCTTCGAACCAGGCCTCGGCGTACCGGTTCCAAAGCTCGTCGATCATTGTCTGGTCCCGGGACACCGAGGCCGTGCCGGCGATGGACAGGAAGTCGTTTCCGATCTGCATGGCCACGTTGACCTGGTCGTTGACCCGCACCTCCTCGGTCTTCGATGACGGATCGGGAGTCAAGAACCACAGATCACCGTCGAACGGTCGATCCAGCACGGCCAGCGGACGGCTGACAAGCCGACCGTCCGGCCCGACCGTGGTAACCAGAGCTGTCTTGGCGTCGGCGATCAGATCGGCGACCTGGGCAATCTCGTCTGAGTTGGCAGTCATGTCCTCTGAACCTACCGGCAGCATGATTAGCACCGAAGATCAGGGAACTGACAAACACCACACATGGAACGTGCCATGCTCGCTTTGTTGGCCTAGCGGGCTGAAGGCTCAGGGCACGGCCGAGTTATCTGACCGCAACCGAGGTGAGACCTGCTCGATGTTTACGCCTGCGGCGCCAGGGTAGATATTTCTATTTGACAAGGAGCCATGCGGTTATGAATACATACGAGATATCCCGCCGCCGGTTCTTGCAGGTTGCCGGCGCAACCATGGCGGGTGCAGCGCTTGCGGGATGCACAGCTGAGGAACAGGCAGTCCAGCCGACGCCTGCGACGAACGTCCCGACGCCCACCACAACGTTCACCGAGCCGACGCGCAAGCTGTCCGGTGACCTCAAGATTCTGCTGTGGAGCCACTTCGTACCGGCACATGATGAGTGGTTCGACCCGTTCGTGCAGGACTGGGCGAAGCAAGTCGGCGTCAACGTCACCGTCGACCACATCAACCAGGCGGAAATCCCGGCCCGCACCGCGGCCGAAATCCAAGCCAAGCAGGGCCACGACCTCATTCAATACATCGCCACGTTCTCGCAGTTCGAGCCGAGCGTTGTCGACCTCAAGGATGTCGTACAAGAGGCCGAAAAGCGGCACGGCAAGATGCTCGACGTCGTTCGGAAGTCGAGCTTCAATCCAAACACCAACAAGTACTACGCGTACGCCCCGGCCTGGGCCCCCGATCCCGGCGACTATCGAAAGAGCATGTGGGAAAAGGTGGGCCTGCCTCAGGGGCCGTCGACCTGGGACGACCTCCTCAGAGGCGGCGCCGAGATCAAGAAGGCCCAAGGCATTCAGATGGGCATCGGGATGTCTCAGGAGATCGACTCCAATATGGCCGGACGTGCGCTGCTGTGGTCATTCGGCGGCTCGATTCAAGACGCCAACGAGAAGGTCGTTCTCAACTCGCCGGAGACCGTGGCGGCGGTCGAGTTCATGACAAAGCTCTACAAGGAGTCCATGACGCCGGAGGTGTTCTCCTGGAACGCCGCGTCCAACAATCAGGGCCTCGTCGCCGGCCAGATGTCGTACATCCTGAACTCCATTTCGGCCTGGCGTACGGCACAAAGTGAGAACCCGTCGGTGGCTGACGATATCTCCTTCGTACAGGCGCTCAAGGGACCGAAGAACGCGCTCGTTGCGCAACACGTCATGTACAACTGGATCGTCCCGACGTTCTCCCCGAACGTTGATGCGGCGAAGGAATTCCTGCTGCATTACACAGCGAACCTGCCATCGGCGACCTTCCACTCGAAGCTATACGACTTCCCGGCGTTTGCTGATGCGGTGCCTGACCTTGACGGCTGGCTATCGAAGGATCCGTTTGGCGCCAATCCGCCAGACAAGCTCGCCGTACTGAAAGATGCGACCAACTGGTGCACCAACATCGGACACCCGGGACCTGCCAGTCCCGCGATCGGCGAGGTGTTGTACACCTTCGTTATTCCGAACATGTACGCCAAGGCAGCTCGCGGAGAGCTCTCACCGCAGCAATCGGTTGCCGAAGCCGAGAAACAAATCAACAGCATCTTCCAGAACTGGCGTTCCCGCGGACTCGTCGCGGGATAGCCCGTACGACGGGAGGCACAGGCGTGGCTGTTGTCGAGGTACGCAACCTCATTAAACACTTCGACGGCGGACGCGGACACGGACACGTCAGCGCGATTGATGGCATCAACCTCGCAACGCACGAGGGCGAATACCTCGTCTTATTAGGTCCGTCCGGCTGCGGCAAAACCACACTGCTGCGTACCATCGCCGGGCTCGAGGATCCGACAGAGGGTGAGGTGCTGATCGACGGCACTGTCGTCAATGGCCTGCCACCGCGACTGCGGCGTATCGCCATGGTCTTCCAAAGTTATGCGCTCTACCCGCACAAGACGGTTCTCGACAACATCGTCTTTCCGCTCAAGGCAGCCCAGCTTGACAAAGCAGAACGCGAACGCAAGGCCCGCTGGGCGGCCGAGCTGCTCGGCATCGATCAGTTGCTGACGCGCCGGCCGCGGCAACTGTCCGGCGGCGAACGGCAACGCGTCGCATTGGCGCGAGCACTGGTACGCGAACCGGAGGTGTTTCTGCTCGACGAGCCACTATCCAATCTCGACGCCAAGCTGCGAGCGAGCGCTCGTGATGAGCTCAAACGCTTCCAGCAACGCGTCGGGACGACGACGATCTACGTGACGCATGACCAGTCGGAGGCGATGGGCCTCGGCGACCGGATTGCGGTGATGGAGCGCGGTCGGGTACGGCAACTGGCCCCGCCGGTGGAGGTGTACGACGAACCGGCGGACACCTTCGTTGCGACCTTCCTTGGATCGCCGCCGATGAACCTGGTGCCGCGGGATAGCCATCTGGTCGGCTTCCGGCCGGAGCACCTGTTGCCGGAGGATCTACTTCAGGGCGAAGACAAGATCCGGGTGCCCTTCACCGTGGATCGGATCGAATATCTGTCAGGTGATCGATATCTCTATGGGACCGTGCACCGGCTTGGCGAGGAAACCCGCGTCATCACCCGGCTCCCGGCTACCGTGACGCTACCCGTCGAGGCTGGCGAGGAGCACACGTTTGCCGTTGCTGCGAACCGACTGCGGTTCTTCGATGCGACTACCGGTGAACGGTCGGCGCCTATGCCGTTGCGCGAGGACTAGTCATGGTTCAAACCACGGCACCAAGGCCCGACACCGAGGCGGCAGCCCAGAACAAGGTCGGCCGCCGTGATCGCCGCCACTTGTCCGACCGGGAAGGGTTTCTGGCGTGGGCGATGTTGCTGCCATCGGTTGTCTACATCGTCGCGCTGGTCGGACTTCCGCTCTTGTTGGCTATCGCTTTTTCCTTCAGCGATGTCACCGCTGGAGATCCTTCCTTCGACTGGGCTGGTTTGGCGAACTATCGACGCATCTTCGACGACCCGGTGTTCTGGCGGTCGCTGCAAAACACGATCATCTTCACCGTCGGCTCGATGCTCCTCATCGTGGTATTCGGCAAGGTGCTTGCCAACATCCTGGTCGCCGACTTCCACGGCAAGTGGATCGTACGATTCTTCGTTCTGTTGCCATGGACCACACCGGTGGCGTTGTCGGCCATCGCATGGCTGTGGTTGCTGGACTCGATCTTCAGCCCGATCGACTGGATGCTGCGCCAGGTGGGATTGATCAACGGCAACATGTATTGGCTTGGCCGTCCCAACCTCGCGCTGCTCTCCGTGATCGCGGTTCACGCCTGGCGGCTCATCCCGTTGGCGGCTGTGATCATGATGGCCGGGCTGGTGGCGATTCCAAAGGATCTGCAAGAGCAGGCGGAAGTGGATGGCTCCGGCTATTGGCGGCGGATGTTCGAGATCACCATCCCGCTCATGATGCCGCTTATCGCCGTCGCCGCCTTGTTCGGCGCGATCGTGACATTCACCGATATGACGGTCGTCTATGTATTGACGCGCGGCGGCCCGACGAACTCGACACAAGTCCTGGCCTCGTGGGCGTTCTTCCGCGGTATTGAAGGTGGAGACATCGCGCAAGGGGCCGCGGTGGCGCTGTTTCTCTTTCCGCTGTTGCTTGCCGCTGCCATCCTCATTCTTCGCGCGGTGCGCCGAATGGACGTGATGTGACATGGCGACCGTCGCAGTATCGGTCGAGACGCTTCGGCGCCGTGCAATCCGCCGCCACCGGCTAGCCCGTGTCGGGTTGTATCTCGCCGCCGTTGCTGCCGCACTTGTCTGTGCCGGTCCATTCCTCTGGTCCCTGATCACTGCGTTCAAACAGAGTCCGGACCTCTATCAGCGAGACAACAACCCGTTCTGGTACAACCTGCCATCGACCCGCAAGCACGTGGTGTACCTGTTTGAAAACACAGCGTTTCTCACGTTCGTGTGGAACACGCTGTGGGTGGGGCTGGTGGTGGTTGCGATCACCTTGTTGCTCAGCCTGCCCGCCGCGTACGCGCTTGCCCGGCTCGACCGGCCGTGGTCAGGGCCGATGGCCATTGCCATCTTCTTCGTCTATCTCGTGCCGCCGACGTTGTTGTTCTTGTCGCTGTCGCGTCTGGTGGTTGCGGTTCACCTCCAAGACAACACCTGGTCCCTGGTGCTCGTCTATCCCACGATCACCATCCCGGTATCGGTCTGGCTCTTGGTCGGCTTCCTCAAGAGCATTCCGAAAGACATCGAAGAGCAGGCCATGGTGGACGGGTATAGCCGGCTGGGCGCATTCGTACGGGCAGTCGTGCCGCTCGCCTTTCCGGGAATCGTCGCGGTCATCGTCTTCACATTCACACTGACAGCGAGCGAGTTCATTTACGCGCTTGCTTTCGTTTCACCGACTGCCGAGAAGGTGATCAGCACCGGCGTACCGACCGAGCTCGTACGCGGTGACGTGTTCTTCTGGCAGTCGCTGCAGGCAGCCACCGTGCTCGTGGCATTTCCGATTGCGTTTGTCTTCAACCTGTTCCTCGACCGGTTTATCACCGGCTTCACTATGGGCGCCGTCAAGGGTTGATGGGACTTTCGCCTCTGCTGATCAACCTTCTGGGTCGCCACAGTGGATAGGAAGCCAATCCCCGGAGGTGATGATGAGCGCGCCTCGGATTGTCGTTGGGATCGACGACACGCCGACGGCTCGCGCTGCTCTGCGGTGGGCGGCACAACAGGCCCGCATCATCGGAGCCACTGTACGGGCAGTGCATGTGATCGACTGGCCAATCGGTATTGAGGCCTATGGATCGGTTGAGCTCGATGAAGATGGCCATCTGCCTGAGGAGAAGGTCAGTGCCACTTACCGGCGAGGAATCCGCCGCGTCTTCGAGGAAGCGTCGCCGGAGCCGGGATGGCAGCTGCAATTCGCCGAAGGTGAGACTGGACCGGTGTTGATCACTGAGGCCGCCGATGCCGATCTGCTGGTCATCGGGACACGTACGACTCCACCTGACTGGACTGGCGACATTGCTGGTCCTGTGGCACATCACTGTCTGAGCCGCACGACCTGTCCGGTGGTCACGGTGCCTTTGGAGCGTGACCCAGAGCGTCAGTGACTCTTTACCCGGGCGCGTACGACGGGGATCACTAGTCCCGCAAAGCTCGCCATTGCACACAGGCTGACCGTCGTGGTGACAATGCCGAGCGGCACCGCAGTGTGTTCACCGGCAATGCCGACGAAGGGTGCTGCCACTGCTCCGAAGACGAACTGGCTGAGGCCCTGCAGTGAGGATGCGGTACCGGCCAGGTCCGGATAGTCGGCCATCGCAAGCGCGTTCGCCGTGGGGAAGATCAGGCCCACAGCGGACACCATGACGAGTAGTGCGCCGATCAACACCGGCAGCGGAAGTCTGCTGATCACCGTGCCAAGCACCGCGACCGCACCGACGAGATTGATCAGAAGTCCGAGACCTAATACCCGTGTCAGCGGCCACACCAAGGCAATCCGTGCTCCGACCTGGGCAGCGCCAACTAGACCGAGAGAGATCCCTCCGAAGACGAAGGAGAAGCCTTGCGGCGACATGCCGTAGATCCTTTGCAGGACAAAGGTCGAGCCGGCAATGTAGGCAAACATGGTGGCGCCGGCGAGACCCGATGAGAGTGCGCAACCGACGAAGAATCGATCGTGGAGCAAGGTGTTGTAGCCCTGCAACGTGCGACGGAAGCCTCCTACGACTCGGCGTTCCGGTGGCAGTGTCTCGTTGAGGCCAAACCATCCGGCCAGAAGTAGCGCCGCACCGAACCCCGCCAGTACACCGAAGATGCCGCGCCAACTCATGATCCGGCTCAGCTGGCCGCCAAGGATTGGAGCGAGCACTGGTGCTAGTCCTGCGATCAACAGCAATCGAGAGAAGAAGATCATCAGCGCAGATCCGGAATAGAGGTCGCGCGCGATGGCCCGGGAGATCACGATTCCAGCCGCTCCGCCGAGGCCCTGGATGAGCCGGAGCGCAATCAGCACTGTCGCAGAAGGCGCAAGGGCGCAGGCCACGGAAGCCAAGAGATAGGCAACCAATCCGATCATGAGCGGCCGTTTGCGGCCGAGTCGGTCCGACAGCGGACCTGCCACAAGCTGACCAACAGCCAAACCCACGAGGCAGGCGGTGATCGACAGCTGGGCGGCTGAAGCCGAGGCATTGAGGTCGTCGGCGAGTTGTGGCAGTGCTGGGAGATAGAGGTCGAGCGAGAGTGGCCCGAACATGGTGAGCCCGCCGAGTACCACGACCATTCGAGCCGGCGGCCGCGGGGCATCGGGGGCGTCCATGCCGAAACCCTAGGGCGTTGCGGAATCCGCTGCTGCGTGATTCTGCTGCCCATCATCGCCACTTTCGTGCTCAGTCGAGCGCGCACAACCCGGCTGGCAGCCGACCTTAGTCGACCTCGGTGACCGTAAGGGTGATTGGAAAGTGGTCGGAGAATCCGTTCTGATTGACTGGCTTGCCCATTCCGCCGAATGGGATTGGCTTTGGGTAGACACCTGAGTTGATCATCGCCGGCAGTTTGAAGATCTGCACTGTGGCTGGATCGATCTTGATCGAGGCGTCAGCGGTGGCCATGTTCTTGTTGACCAGGAACTGGTCGAGCATGTTGGGCTGGTTGTCGAAGTAGAAGCTCCCGTCGGGAGCGCCGGCGATCGGCCACATGAGATTCCACAAGAGTGGCTCCTCACGTGCGGAGGTGACTTTGGCTCGCTGGCGGGTGCTGAGTGCATGTCGGACAAGTGAAGTGTCGAACGGTTCGTCGTTGAAGTCGCCCATCGCGAGCACGGGTGTCTGTCGTCCATGCACCTCCAAAACCCGCTGGTGGAAGTAGCTAAGCGTCTCTCCGGCGATGGCACGGTATCCCTCAGATTCGAACTGACCGCCGCTGCGGCTGGGCCAGTGGTTACCAAAGACTGCCCAAGTCCGCGCAGCCGCAGTAGTGGTTGTGAAATTGACCTGCACGATCTCGCGTGTGGCATGGCGGCGCATCACGACATGGAAGAACACTGACTCTTTGAGAGGTAGGGGCACCTGGAACAAGCTGTCGTCGTAGATGAAGGCGACATCGATTCCTCGGGCATCGTTGGTGTCGGCGTGGACAACCGTGTAGTTGCGGGGCGTCGACAGTGTTCCGTTTACTCTGTCAACGAGTCGCTCGACGACGAAGCGGTTTTCGACCTCGCAGACACCGATCAGGTCGGGCCCTAAGCCGGTGTTCATCGCCGCGATCACCGAGGCGAGCTGGTCGATCTTTCGATCGCGCAGTTGTGGCGTCCAGCCGGTGATGTCGTCCTTGATCGCGCGGAACACCTTGTCGGTTCGCCGGCCGAGCGCAACCGCATTCTCCTCATCGAATAGATTTTCCAGGTTCCACCACGCGATGTGATAAGTCCGCATTGAGCTTCCCGGTCGCCGGAGCTGGTGATCACCGCAGCTCGTCAGCGCGCTTGGCGCCTTGAGCCCGCAACCACCCAGCTAGATCTGGTTGAGTGGCGTCATCGACCAGATCGAGCGGTGTCTTGTCATCCCACCCCATCCAGTTAATGTCCGCACCTCGCGCCAGTAGATACTTCGCCGTATTCGGCTGCCCACCGTGGCAGGCATTCCAGAACGACTGAGTGATCACTTCGCGATCCGGCTCAGGCCCTTCGGCGAACGCAGCCTCAACACGATCGAGTAACCCAAGAGCAGCGGCATCGCTCAGCCGGGTCTGCGCCCCTCGCTCGACGAGCCTCCGGGCGGCTTCCCAGTTGCCGAACCCAGAGGCATCGGCCAGCGGAGTGCCACCGCCAAGCACGGCCCCATTGGCCTCGATGTCGGCTCCAGAATCGAGCAGCGCATCAAGCACTGCAACGTCATTGCTGCTGGCCGCCCAGTGCAGCGGCGTTTCAGTGTGAGAGCTGAACCGGCTATGTGCATTTACATCGGCGCCTGCGGCAACCAGACGCTGCACAATCGCGGGACCGTTGGGAAAGTGACCCGGCCAGTCGGTCGCCGCATGTAGCAGGGTTCGATAACCGGCCCAGTCGCCGATGCGCGCCGTCGAGAGCCACGGATCGGCGCTCAGCAACCGCTCGAGCGCATCAAGATCACCAGCTTGGATCGCCTGGGTGGCCGCGACCGCACGCGGATCATCGGCTGCAACGAGCCGAACGGTGTATTCCTCATCTGACTCAGTCGCCACGGCTGTCAAGGTACATCCGTGTCTGATCTGTCCCAGCTAGCGGGCCATGTCTGGTTGCTTCTGACCGCGCTGGGCCGCAGAGTAGAACGCGGAGGCCTGACAGATGAGACCCATCCGCCAGTTTGCGGTTCTGGCGACTGTCGTTCTTGGCATCACCGCGTGCAACGGGGGAGCGCCCGCGGCATCCCGTCCATCCGAACAGCCAACCTCACCAGCAACCTCGACCAGCCCAGCGGCGACCAGCGGGCCGAGCACCGAGCCGACGAAGAAGCGATCAGCCAAGCCGGACGCCAGGGAGCAGGCCAAGCTGAATGAGCAGTTGATCAAGGCCGCCTGGGACAACGACCTTCGCCGCGCCCGAACGCTGATTGCCCAAGGTGCTGATGTCAACGCCAAGGACACCACTGTCCAGAGCGCGTACCTCATCTCCACGAGCGAGGGCTACCTGGAGCTCTTGGACCTGACGCTCAAGCACGGCGCAGATGTCGACTCCAAGGACTCCTTCAACGGCACGGGCCTGATCCGCGCCGCCGATCGCGGCCACGCCGACATTGCTGGCCGGCTGGTCCGGGCCGACATCAAGATCAACCACAGCAACAACCTGGGATGGACGGCCCTGCACGAGGCGATCATCCTTGGCGACGGATCACGCCGCTATGTCGACACCGTACGGGTCCTGGTCGCTGCAGGTGCCGATGTACGACTGCCGTCCCAACGTGATCAAATTGCGCCGCTGCAGCACGCAACATCCAAGGGACACAACGAGATCGCACGCGTCTTACGCACTGTCCTAGAGGCTGACAAACCCTCGAAGCGACAGGCCGAGAGACGTCTGCTCGCGGCCGCGGAAAGCGGTGACGCCACTGCAGCGGCGCTCGCTATCCGGGCTGGAGCCAGCCTTGAGAGTCGCGACGATCGCGGCCGTACGCCGCTGCTCCTTGCTGTCACCGAAGATCATCTCCCGGTCGCCCGATTGCTGGTCTATCTAGGCGCAGATCCGGATGCACTGGACGGCCAGCAGGACACCCCATGGCTGGTTACGGGGGTAACCGGCAGCGTCGACATGGCCGAAGTGCTGCTCCCCACCCAGCCTGACCTGACGATCCGAAACCGGTTCGGCGGGACTTCCCTGATCCCGGCCAGCGAGCGCGGTCACGTCGGCTACGTACGGCGGGTGGTACGCACAGACACCGATGTCAACCACGTCAACAAGCTGGGCTGGACCGCCCTGCTGGAAGCTGTGATCCTTGGCGACGGATCAAAGCGCTATCAGCAGATCGTGATGATCTTGCTCGATGCGGGAGCCGACGCCAGTATCGCCGACCGCCAAGGCGTCACGGCGCTTCAGCATGCCGAGCGGCGCGGCCATCGCGAAATGGCGCGCATCTTGCGGAACGCCTAACCGGCGCTGACCAAAGGAGGTTGCCAATGTCCTACCCACCGGCCACTTATCACGGGACGGGCGAGGCCAGCGCCCGCCTTACCCCGAGTGGCACTCCGCCGGATCTCACCTACAACAACAAGGTGGAGGTCCACTATCTAGCCAGCGGAGCCTCCACTCGCGGCCAATTTGGGCTCTACCGCTGGACGTTTGGACCAACACGCAGCGGGCCCGATCCACACTTCCACCGCAGCATTTCCGAGTCGTTCTTCATCCTCGACGGCGAGGTGGAGCTGTACGACGGCCGCGGCTGGCGCACCGCGCATGCCGGGGACTTCCTCTTCGTGCCTGAGGGCGGCGTACACGGCTTCCGCGGAGCCGGACCTGCCTCGATGTTGCTCCTTTTCGCCCCCGGAGCGCCTCGCGAAGAGTACTTCGAGACGCTGGCCAAACTTGCGGATCAACCGATGTCTGAAGAGGAGCGTGCGGCTTTCATGAACCGGCACGACACGTACTGGGTGTGAGCCTCAGGCCTCATCGGCAGCAGCAAGCAGCTCTTCCAACGACATGGCCGGATGGCCGGTCACTTCCGGAATGTCATGACTGATCCCGGCCAGCTCGCCGGCCGCAATCGCGGTATATGTGCTGACCCAGGCGTCCAGCTGCCACCTCGGCGCGCCATAGACCGCGCGTGAGGCGTACGCCTCCTCGATGGTCTCGGCGATGTAGGAGACAGGCCGACCAAGATGATCACTGAGGATGTCGGCGATCTCATACATGGTGAGAGCCGCCGGGCCCGTCAAATTCAGGGTTCGACCATCGTAGGCGCCATCGCTGGTCAGTACAGCAACCGCAACATCGGCGATGTCTGCTTGAGCCACAACGGCCGCCCGCCCATCACCCGCGGGTCCACGGATGCTGCCGTCGGCGCCGATCAACTGCGGCGTGAAGTCGGCGTATATGTTGTCGCGCAAGATCGTGTACGCCAGCCCGACCGAGCGCAGCCGCTCCTCAGTCGCCCAGTGATCACGGGCCAGCGTGAAAGTTGCAGTGGGAGAGGCGCCGAAGAACGACACATAGACGATCCGTTGCACTCCGGCCTCGACCGCCGCGTCAATGAAGCTGAGGTGCTGCTTGACTCGCTCTGGTGTCTCGGCCGCGGACACCATGAAGACTGTCTCGATATCGGCAAGCGCCGTTCGGACCGCGACGCCGTCAGCGTAGTCAGCCGTGGCGATGTGGGCACCCGTCAGTTCGGGCGCTCGGGCCGGGTCGCGCACCAGCAGGCGTTGCTCCACACCTAGGTCGGAGAGCCGACGGGCGACCCGCCCGCCCAGCTGTCCGGTGGAGCCTGTCACCGCGATCAACTTCGCCCCGCCTTTCCCCCGATCCCGAAATGTCACCAATGACTGCTCAAAGCACGGCGTCAGCCAGGCGGTCGATCTGGTCGAGCCTGGCGACCGTTGGATCAAAATACATTTCGGTGAAGCCGGCATCCTCGAACGCCTTCGCCATGTCTCGCACTTGGGACACCGATCGCTGCGCCGAGTCGGCAATCCGGGCCGCGAAGTCACCCGCAAAGCCGTAGTAATCGAGAAGGTATTGCTTCGAGGCCTCCTCGGCGTCCTCTCCTAGCGAGAAGTAAGTGAGTGCTGACAACCGCGGCTCGCCGGCACGTCCAGCTTCCGACCAAGCGTTGCGTACGGTGTCGGCGAATGGCCCTGCCTGGGAGGCTTGCGAGCCACCTGCCGTCCAGCCGGCACCCCACCTGATGATGCGTTCGATCGTCTTCTGACTGGTGCCGCCAAACAAAATGGGAACGCGCTCATCTCGAGTCGGCGTCGGGCTTGCGGGTGCAGAGTTTTCAGCAAGAGATTCGCCGCGCCACACCTTGTGCATTACCTCAAGTGCGTTGTCGAACTCGCGGCCTCTGCGATGGAAATCACGGCCCGTTACCTCGTAATCATCTTGACGTCCGCCGGCAGCAAGGCCGAGCGTGAAGCGGCCGCCTGAGATTTGATCAATGCTGGCGGCTGTCTTCGCCAGAAGCACCGGCGTGTAGATCGGAGCCAGCAGGATGTTGGTCATCAAGGAGATGCGCTCGGTTGCGCCAGCAGCAGCGGCATGCGTGGTCAGCGAGTCGTAGCTGGGATAGGCGATCCGATCAATCGTTACTAGACCGCTGAAGCCGACTCCCTCAGCGTGCTTGGCCCAATCGATGAGAACGCTTCCCTCGGTGTTTGGCACAGGATTGGGCAGGCCAATTCCGATCTTCACCCGAAGCTCCCTCGTTTCATCTGGGATATTGCGCCGTCAACTAGGTGCTGCTCAGCTCCAGCTCGAGGGGCCATCTGAACCAGCGGCGTACTCGTCCATCGGCACCTCTCCGTCCCGCCAGGCCTGAAGGACCGGATCGACGATGCGCCAACACTCCTCGGCCGTATCCCCGCGAACCGACAGCAGCGGGTCGCCGTCCAATACACCCGCCAGGACTTCGCCGTACGCCGGCAAACGTCCCGGGTTCAGATCCGTGTCCAGGGCCACCCGATCCAGCACCAAAGGATCGCCTGGACCATTGACATTCATCTCGAGCGCCACCCGGTCCGGACCCATGGCGAGCCGTAGTCGTTCCGGCAGTGCTTGCCCCCGCAGCCCCGTGGGCAGATGTGGCAGCGGCTGGAAGGTGATCATGACCTCCTTGCGACGTTCCCGGAGCGCCTTGCCCGAGCGGAGTCGGAAGGGCACGCCGGCCCATCGCCAGTTGTCGACCTCAACGACGAGCTCTGCCAGCGTCTCGGTGTTTCGCGACGGATCGACGCCCGGCTCTGCGGTGTAATCCGGTACGTCTCTGCCGTCGATCGAGCCCTGGGTATAGCGGGCTCGACGGCTGGACGCGACGGAATCGTCATTCCAAGGCCGACAGGCACGCAGCACCTGGGCCTTGGCGTCGCGCAGATCGACTGCATTGACGGTCGCAATGGGATCCATTGCCACCAGAGCCAACACCTGGAGCAGGTGGCTTTGGATCATGTCCATCAGTGCGCCGGCACGGTCGTAGTAGCGCGCTCGGTTCTCAAGGGTGAGCTGTTCGTCGAACACAATGTCGACGCGTGCGACGTGTTCGTTACTCCACAGCGGCTCGAACAGACGGTTGGCAAAGCGCACACCAATGAGATTCAGCACGGTCGAGCGCCCCAGGAAGTGATCGACCCGATGTACGTGCTCTTCAGGCACTAACTCGGCAAGTAACTGATTCAGTTTGGCCGCGCTTTCCTGGTCGGTACCGAACGGCTTTTCCAACACCAGGTTCGTGCCTTCAGGCAGTGACACCTGCTGGAGTGCGGTACATGCCGCGACAGTCACCGAGGGTGGCAGTGCGAAATAGATGGCAGGTGCCGGCGGACAAGAATCGATCAACGACTTCAGGTCTTCGGGGCTAGTGACGTCAGCTTGCTCGTAATGGGTCGTCTCGAGCACGCTCTTGAGCGTCTCGTCAGAGACATCGCCCAACTCGAAAGCGGCTTTAACTCGATCGCGCCAGGCGTCGGCGTCCCAGGTTTCAGAACCTGCACCAACCAGTACGACGTCTCGGCGCTCTTCTTCGCGATCGAACAACTGCCCCAAGGCCGGCAGCAGCAGTCGTCCGGAGAGGTCGCCGCTAGCGCCCAGCAGTAGCAAGCTTCCGATCGAACGAGTCATCGTGCCTCCTCAAGCGCCAAGCGGCATTCGTGCGATGTACTGAGGCGGTACCCGTTCACGCCTTTCGGCAAACCGGCGTACGACCGGCGTACGGTGGCTTGTTCGCTACCGATCTTCGGTGATCTCGGTCACGACATATCGGCGCAGTCTCCCGCGGCCCGAGCCGGATTCGTCGCGTCTATCGGCGATCTCGTCTACTACTCGTTGATGATCTTCACCGGTGTCTCGGTCACGCCCGTAGTCATCGCGATCCAACCGATCATCATCCCGATCGACAGTGTCGTCGCGGTCGGTTGTATCGGTGTCCCGCGGCCGGGTGTAGTAACGGAACAGCTCGAGTTCTTCGCGCGGGGTTAGATCGCCGTCGGCGTCGATGCGCGGCGCGTTTTTGACGATGTCCTTGTCGATGTCGGCAATGATGTCGTTGCCTTCGAGCCGCGCTTGATTCAGCGGAACGAATGACTCCGAGGTTCCGAACAGTCCGGTCTTGACCGTGACCCAGGTGGGCTCTGAGGTCTCGTCGTCAAGGTAGATCTGGCCGATCCGGCCGAGCTTCTCTGAGCCGGCGTACACGTTTCCAGACTGCAAGTAAGCATCGCGAAGCTCTTCTGCCCTGATGCCCATGGCGCCTCCCTTTTCCCTCTGTCTAGACAGGTCTTTAACCGGCGGCGTCGATTACGAAACAGTAGAGCCTCAAGAAACTCGTGATCGCAAGCGTCGGCATTGCGCGAGCGATCACCAGAGAGACTTGTCAGCGTCTCAGCTGGCTATAGCCCTCTGAGACGCTGACAAATCGGAGTGTGGGATTAGCTCTGAGCGAGCAGGGCGTCGAGCTTCTCATAGCCCTCGTAGACGCCGACCTCCATCCCGCTGGCCATGATCGCGTCGCGGGCTTCGAGGTTGTCCACCAGAGAGAGACCGATCGTTCTGGTCCGGCCATCTCCGAGGTCTTCGAACGTCATAGTCTCCAAGCTGACGCCATCCGGCATGCCTTCCCAGGTAAATGTCTGTACCAGCCGATCGCTCGATCGCACCTCATGGAACGAGCCGTAGAAGGCGGCCACCTCTTCACCGTCCCGCACGGCGGCGTAGCGATAGTTACCTCCGGTGCGCGCGTTCCACTCGTCGATCCTCATTTCGGTGCTCTTCGGGCCGAGCCACTGGGCGACCAGATCGGGTTCGATCCACGCCCTGAAGACCTTCTCGCGCGGTGCATCGAAGTCACGAATGATGCGGATGGTCGGCAAGTTGGGATCAGCCTCGATCGTGGTTTCCCGGGTCGTGGCTTCGGGCTTAGCGTGAGTGCTCATGATGCTGCTCCTTGGTTGATGGTTGGTTCCTTGATGGTTGGTTCCGTGATGGTTGGTCCACTGTCATCGTCCATAGCGGCGAGTACGGCATCGAGTCGCCGATATCGCTCCTCGGCTTGCCGGCGGTATCGCTCAATCCAGGCCGTCATCATGTCGAAGACCTCCGCCTCGAGGTGTCGTGGTCGGCGCTGGGCATCGTGGCCGTGGCTTACCAGACCGGCGTCTTCGAGCACCTTCAGATGTTTGGACACTGCCTGAATCGACACATGGTACGGCGCCGCCAGTTGGCTTACGGTGGCGTCCCCGACGGCGAGTCGAGCCACAATGTCGCGTCGCGTCGGGTCGGCTAATGCGGCGAAGACTCGGGAGAGTCGATCATCGCTCATCGTCAGCCTCCTGGATCGGTTATTCAACCGATTGGTTGAGGAAGACATTAGCCGAACTGATCCACCTTTGTCAACCAGTTGGTTGAATAAAGAAGGGTCACGGCTAGGCGAGGGGACGTTTCGCACCACAGCCGCGAAAACGATCCCTCCAGCAGCCTTGGATGGGTACGTTTCGCAGCACAGGCGTGAAAACGATCCCGCGGACCTCACGTTTTGAGCCGTGCGATCGTCTAGAAGGTTGATGAGGATGAAACGGCCGTTTGAAGAGATCGTGGCGCAGCATGGTCCGACCGTGCTGCGGGTCTGTCGTGCTGTGTTGGCGCACCCAGACGCCGAAGATGCCTGGTCAGAAACGTTTCTCGCCGCCTTGCGGGCTTATCCCGAGCTTGACGACGGCGCGAACATCGAGGCTTGGCTGGTCACCATCGCACACCACAAGGCCATTGATGCGCTCCGCGCCCGGAGCCGCCGGGCGGTTCCAGTTGCGGAAATCGCCGAGACCAGCTTCACAACCGATGCCTGGGAGCCACCCGACGACATCCTCTGGGCAGCACTGCGCGCCCTCCCGCCAAAGCAGCGTCACGCGGTTGCCTACCACCATGTCGCCGGGCTGTCGTACGCGGACGTGGCAACGATCATCGGCGGCTCGACAGACGCGGCCCGCCGTGCGGCACATGACGGCATTCGAACCCTCCGCCGCCGCTACAGCAACTCACAGCAGCTCGCCTCACGAGAAGGAATTCGTTCATGATCAACTCTAGTGACCCCATCTTTGCCTCGATCACCCGCGACGAAGCTGACACGATAACGCGCCTCCATGATCAGCTCGTGGCAGCGGCGGATGCGGATCGGCTGCTTGATGTCGCCTACCGGACTCTGGATTCGCCGGTCGGTACGCTGCTTATAGCGGCTACTGATCAAGGCCTGATTCGCGTCGCGTACCAGCTCGAGAATCATGATCAAGTGTTGCAGGCATTGTCCGAGCGGGTCAGTCCCCGCATCCTGCATGCGCCACGCCGTCTTGATCAAGTAGCCAGGCAACTGGCAGAGTACTTCGCCGGTGAACGACGAGATTTCGTGCTGCCGTTGGATTTTCAACTGGCTCACGGATTCCGGCGTGAGGTGCTCGCACGCCTTGTCATGATCGACTACGGGCGTACAGAGACATACTCCCAAGTTGCCGCAGCGACCGGTCATCCGCGGGCCGTACGCGCAGTTGGCACCGCCTGCGCCACTAACCCGCTGCCGGTGATTGTGCCGTGCCATCGAGTGCTGCGGAGCGACGGCACGCTCGGCGGATATGTCGGCGGCCTGCACACTAAGGCCGCTCTGCTCTCGCTGGAAGCCGGTAGGCAATCCGACACCAATCCCTCAACCCGCTGATACCTGACTCACCGGTCCTCCCAGCGCTAGGGTCTGGACTTGAAGCATGGGAGTGAGGCGATGGCGGAACATCCAGCAGAGCGCCGGATCTTGGTCGGGGTCACCTATGGCCAGCCCGACATGGTGCTGCGCCATGCCGCACGCTTTGCGCGCGTCTTCGGCGCTGCGCTGGTCTGTGCCCACGTCGACCCCGGACGCTACGTCGTCGAGGAGCGGCCGGATGGCTCTGTGGTTTCGCTGCCACTCGATCCCGAGCTGCCCGAGTTGAAGGACACTGACTTCGACCAGGGACTGGTGGCACAAGTGCGCACTGCGGTCGCTGATGACTCCATTGATCTGTCGTTCAGGGAGCTGGCAGGCGACGTCGCGTACGCGCTCACTCGGCTAGCCGACATTCTGGATGTGGAATTGATCATCGTCGGTAGCCGCCGCGGCGGCGTGCGGGCTGGCTTGAAGCAGTTCCTTACCGGCTCCGTCGCAGCTCACCTGGCACATCGGCAGCATCGGCCAGTAGTGGTCATTCCGGTGGCCCCGGTTGCCGAGGGTAAACCGCTGCCCTGGGAGGAGTAGCGCCGCTCGCGGGATGGTATGCCCGGAAGCCGAATCAGCCGGTGCGCCATCATGTTGAGATGGCCATGAGTACCAGCAGAGAAGTTCGGAACCGGCCTCAGTTATCGAGGCTCGCCAGATCGTGACGGATCGCCCCCTCGGTTGAGGGGAGTTGAGCGTTGCCCCACGTACTGCGGTGGCTGATCGGCCTGGCAACCTCGCTGATCGGCAATCACATCTACCTAGTGACCCTCGCCTGGGTCGCTGTACAGACGACTACGCCGGTGAATGTCGGCTTGATTCTCGTGGCGGGTGCCATCCCTCAGGCCGCTCTGCTGTTGATCGGCGGTGTTTTCGTCGACCGGATCGGGCCAAAGCCGACCATCATCGCCTCAGATGTGATGCGGACATTGATCATGATTGTCTTTGCGATCGTCGTGGCCGGCGGCCATGTCAGCCCACTGCTGCTCGGCGTGCTGGCTGTGATGTTCGGGTTGGTCGACGGCTTTTTCCTGCCCGCCGTGAATACCGCACCGCGATACCTAGTCCCGCGTCATTCGATCACCCGCGTGGTTGCTGCGAAGACGATCGTGGCGCGCGGAGCGGAGTTTGCCGGCGCACCGTTGGGCAGCTGGCTGCTGGTCGTAGCAAGCGCCGCGGTGGCGTTCTGGGTGAACGCCTGGTTGTTCGCAGTCTCCGTGGTGCTCTTGGCCATGACGCGGATGGCCATCCCGGACGAGGAAGCTCAGGGCCCCGACGGGGCTGAGCCGACCTCCAAGCAACCTGTGCTGTCGGTGTGGGCGGACTTGAAAGCGGGAATCCGGTTGATCCGTGGCTACCGAACTCTGACGACGTTGCTGATCATGGTATTTGTCGTCGAGGCCGGGTTTAGCGGGCCGATGATTGCCGGGGTGCCGCTACTGGCCAATGAGACCGGTTGGGGGGTGCGGACCATCGGCTGGGTTCTTGGTGGTTTCGGTCTAGGCGCGGCCGCTGCTGCGGGGTTCTTGCTGTGGCGCAAGAATGTTCGCCATACCGGTTTCGTCGCCCTGTCTGGCTTGACGGCTATGGGGCTCAGCGTTGTCGGTCTCGGTTTGCTGCCGGCGTTGGGTCTACCAGTGTCTGCGGCGTTCCCCGCCGCCGGTGTTCTCGGTCTCAGCTCGGGCGTTGGCGCCGGGTTCTACGGCACGCTGGTTACCTCCGCTGTGCTGCAGTTGGCGCCGGCTGGTCAGATCGGACGCGTCATGGGTGCGCTGTCCTTCTCCAGTCTGGCCGCCGTTCCCATTACGTATGCCCTCACCGGGCTCGTGACCAATGTGTCGAACGCCCAGGTCCCGTTCCTTATCGGAGGAGTGTTGATGCTGCTTGTCGCAGCAGTGGCCTTCGCGAACCCTCAGCTACGTCACCTGAGGGTGAATGCGACAACGCCCGCGAAGGAAACTTCTGATCAGAACCTCACCGGCTGACCAAATGTGCTGCACTGTTTACGCCCCAATCCCGCGGGTACCTGCAAAGGCACGAGAGGAGGTCCTTCCATGAACCGGGGAATTATCGGCACGATCATTGGTGTGCTGGTCATCATCATCCTTGTGATCGTCATTCTGCAGCTCACCTGACCGCAGACCCTGGGCCGGCGAGGCGTGCGTTTGGTTGGCGCCCCGTGGGCCGTCTTCCCAATATCTCGTTCACACCCCGACGCTGTGAGGCTAACCCTGAGCCTCGCGGCGTTCGGGGTGTTGCGCTGCCAGGTACTGGTACGTCGCGGCGAGATCGTGACTGCTCATGCCAGCGCGATCCAAGAGCTGAAACAGTTCTCGCACGTTCGCCAGCAGCCGTGCTGATGTGCCAGTTCGCCATGCCTGCTGTGTGGCAACCTCAAGCGGTGCCAGCGCGGCCCCGGCAGGGAGATCGGGTTCAAAGTCCCGGTTGAGCAATTTGCCACGCGCAGCAACAAGCACCTGGCTGCCGGCCAGGGACAGCTCCCAGCTCTGCAGGACTTGAGCAAGATCAAGACCGGCGCGCTCGGCAATCACCGCTGCCTCGCCGAGTGCCATGGCGGTCGCGGCGATCACGTATTGCTCGCACGCATTGGCGATCTGGGCGCTGCCGACGCCACCTACCCGTACGCAGTTACCCAGCAGCTCCAGGAACGGTAGCGCATCTCGGTACAGTCCGGGCGCTGCGCCGACGGCGATCGCCAGCTCACCGTGCGCTGCGGCCGCCTGAGTTCCGCTGAGCGGTGCGTCGACTACTCGCAACAGCCCAGCCGTCTTCTCCAGAAGATCACCGGCCAATTGGCGAAGATCATCTGGAGCTGAGATTCCGCCGACAACAAGGAGTTTTGACCTGTGTACGCCAGCCCGTAGCCCGCTCGGACCCCCGAGATGCGCCTCAAGCTCATCCAGGTTTTCCAGCAACACCAGAAGGTACTCGCTGCGCGCGGCGAGATCTGCCGGGCTTGCGGCGGGTTGGCTGCCCAGTCGCTGAAGTTCGGCAAGTACGTCGGGATTTCGCCCATAAGTCCAGATAGGCGTCTCCGGTGGCAGGGCGTGCAACAGCCGCTCTACGACCGGCTCGGTCAGGAATCCGTGCCCAAGCACCCCGACTGAGCGCGGAGAAGTACGGTCGTGCGCTCTCCCCGACCGCACTATGACGGGTAGCCCGCTTCGCCGAGTGCAGGCGCTCGCGGGTGGAGGTGCTCCGGGCCGCGCGTTTGTTCGCGAGCGACGAAGGAGGCGAATCTGGCGGGCTGCCCGTCAGAGTGCAATCGAATCGGCACCCTGTCACTCTAGCGAAGGGGTGAGCGGAACCTCACCTAGTTGGGTCCGCGGTCCAGCACTACCTGCACGAGCCGGCGCAGCTCGGGCGTCAGATCCTGTTCCGGCACGGTGAACCGCCAGTCACCGTATTCGACGGTGTAGATGAATCGATCAGGAGTCGGCCTGGTTGAGGTGATCTCTTGCCGACCAACACGCATCAACAGGTGCCGGACCTCTGAGGCTTCCGGATCGGAATTCAGATCCAACTGCCCGACTTTGATGGTGCCAGCAAAGCCGCCGGTACGGCGCACGGCAACCGTCGCAGGCAGCTCAGCACTGGGGGCAGGGCTCGAAGGCTGCACTATGCCCGCGCCAACAGGTTGTCCGTTTCCGATGTCGGCCCGCGAAGGCGCAGCGAGCACACCAACATCGATCCACGCCGCTCCGATCTTCTGGGCGATGGACGGCTCGTTAGCGAAGAGCCGACCAGCCGAACTCAGCGTCGCCTGCGCGAAGGACTCAAAGCCTGCCTGCGAGCTGAGGCCGCCATTGACGAGCGTGTCGTACCAAACCTGTCCGGCCTTCTCCCAGCTAGCTCCACCAATGTCGAGTGCGGCCAGTGCAAAGGCACGGTTAGGAATTCCTGAGTTGATGTGAACGCCGCCGCTGTCATCGTAGGTGTCCACATAGTCGGCCATGGAGCCCACTTGCAGATCCTTGCCGATTTGAGGATCGTCGTACGCAGTTCCCGGTTCCTTCATCGAGCGCAGCGCCTTGGCGTTGATCCCCGGCCTAAAAAGTCCTTCCGCAATTAGCCAGTCAGCCTCACCAGCGGTTTGGCCGAGCGCACGCTGTTTGGCCATCGAGGCAAAGACATCACTGATGCTCTCGTTCAGCGCGCCTGGCTGATCTTGGTAGGCCAATCCGATGGTGAATTGCGTGACCCCATGCGTGAATTCATGTGCCATGACGTCCATCGGCTTGGTGAAACGCTCAAAGATCTGCCCATCGCCATCACCAAAGACCAGCTGACTTCCGTCCCAGAACGCGTTGTCGTAATCACGCCCGTAATGGACCGTGATGGAAACCGTGCCGCCGCTACCGTCAATGGACCGTCGGCCAAATTGACTCTGAAACAGATCCAGTACTTGCCCAGACGAATCAAAGGCTTCGTCAACTGCCAGATCCCCGGCGGGTGGATCGCCGTCTTTGCGGACGACCTCGCCAGGCAACGTTTCGGTGTTGTTGGCACTGTGTACGACTCGACTGCTCGTGCCGGGCAGGCTGGGTGCAGCCATCTCAGGCGGCCGGGCCTCGCGTCTAGCCCGCAGCCGGTCATCGACTTGCAGCGTTTCACGGCCGGATGCGCACGCACGCCGGGTGCCAGCTCGCCTGGCGACGCGCTGCAGCAGGTATGGCGGAACGAACGTGCAGGACATCACACCTCCTTGCGATGGTCCCGATGACCGATCACACAAAATGCTGAGCATTATGGCAGCAGCGATGATTTGATGGAGTCGATCGCAACTACCTGCTGCATGCTCACACGCAGGTTACATTCGGTATTAGCGACCATCGGGGGAGAATTTTGAGCAGAGTTCTTGACGGCGTGCCGTCGTACGTTCCAGGCTGACTTGCGGGATGGGTCAACTCGCTTCTGAGCGGATAGCCTGTCCCGTGGGTCGATTGACGCACAATCGGTGACGGCCACCGTGCAAAATGGCGGCGATTCTGTGGCCACTGGGGTCACGGACCGAAGATGTTCGTGCGTCAATGGAGGCCCATGGCGTACGCGTTGGAGAGTGCGAAGCACCTAACGCGATTTTGGCATGTCCACTTTAGGACATGTCCGCTTTCGGCTGCCGTTTTCACTTCACTTCGCTCATAGCGGCTGCATAGCGTCCTTCTTGACAACCTCAGGTTCTCGCCCGGCCACCGGCGCGGCGGGACGTCAAGAAGGGAACCTCTCATGCAGTCCACTCGCGGCCACAGCCTCAATCGGGGTCACAGCCTGAATCGCGGCCACAGCCTCAGTCGCGGCCACAGCCTTAATCGCGGCCACAGCCTTAATCGCGGCCACAGCCTCTGAATCTCTCTGTGACACAAAGGAGAACACCATGACTCGCGGACACAGCCTCAATCGCGGCCACAGCTTGAAAGGCCACAGCTTGAAAGGCCACAGCTTGAATCGGGGACACAGCCTCTAAACCGACGTCGCGGGACCTACCTCAAATATCGGCGCCGAATCGAGAACTTCTTCCGCGTCTGGCCGGTTTCTGCAGGCGGGAGAGGTCCCGATCGGCGCCCGCCGATTTTCCGATCCGCCACGGGCAGCGCATAAATCGCGCCCGGAAGGATAGTGAAATCGCGTCCAAAGTCCGATAGTGTTTCCATAGGCAAAGCGAGCACCAGATCTTCCGCAAGGAAGCCGGGATACCTGACGTTCCCGGTGGTCGAGCTGCGAGTGAGCGTGGCTTGACCAGCACAGCCCGTGTGGAACTTTTCCCCGAGGTTCCGCTCGGAGTTCCTCCCCCTGGGCGACGCCCGCGGTTCACTTAGGACCGCGGGCGTGGCTTTGGGATGTTCGTGACTGTGGCTAATTGATCTCCGTGGGATGGCTGAGGAAGAGAATGAATGTCGGCCGATACGGATTGCTCGCCACGGATGCCGTCTGATCGCACGAGTGCCGCGCCTAACTGGAGCCGCGTCGTCACCCCTAGCTCGTCCATGAGTTCGGAAATCCAGCGACGTACTGAGCGCACGTTGATGTTCAACGTATTTGCGATGGCGGAGTCAGTGGAGCCGGTCATCAGCAATGAGATGAGCATCTGCCGCCGTGGATCGCTCTCTCCCTTAATGGTCGTCTGGATCGGCACAGCGGCTTCCCACACCGCCTCAAAGAGCCACTGCAGTGCTTCGACCAGAAGGGCATTGCGCACAATAGAGGCACGGAGCTCATGTCCCGGAGCGTAGGAGCGCATCGATGGTATGAGTGCGGTATGCCCGTCAATAATGATCAATTTCATGGGTACCGGCGAGGTGCGCGACTGCTCGCCTTTCTTGGCAAATAAGCTCAATTCAGCAAGCCGATCAGTGTCGAAACCTGGGTCATAGACGCATCGCAAGGTCACATTCCGCTCAAGCGCCTGCCACTCCGGCTCTGTGCTCAAGGCCTCCTCAGTGATGGTCGACCGCACCTGCGCATAAGGCGGCTTGTCGAAGAAGCAGATCTCCCGGCGTGCTGAGTCCATAAGCTCACGGTGCGCCGCGACAATGGTTTGCCGACCGACAAGCGTCTTGATCTCGTCGGCCTGGCTTGCTCCAGCGGCAAGCAGGTGGCCCTCAAGCGACTCGGCCGCAACGCTTGCCAGTTCGATCTCCGACCATCGTTGCGCCTTGAGCTGATTGACCACATCGAGGAGCGGAAGTGCTCGCCAGTTCCCACGCGATGAGTCGGTCGCCAGTCCGAGGCTTCTCAGCTGCTCCAAGGTCTCGGCAACCTTCTCAGGCGTTAGCGAGGTGACCCGCGCTAATTCCGACACCGAGGCCGACGGCAAAGGCCCAAGCGCAACGTACACGGCCTCAGCTTCGGCACTGATGCCAAGCGGCTGAAGCATGCCTTCCCTCCACTGCAGGGTTCTGACGGGGGCGAACGGCGCCCGACCCGTCGATGGGTGGAAGCCGATACGCTGAGCCAACGGCACAGCGACCCTGCTCGCTGCCGATCGTCTCATAGCGCTCCAAAGGAGGGTTTGAAGGATGACTGAACTCGCTCAGATTGGTGTCACCGGACTTGCTGTCATGGGCCGCAACCTCGCGCGGAACTTCGCCCGGCATGGTCACCGCGTCGCTATCCACAATCGCACCTACGCCAAGACGGAATCGCTGCTCGCTGAGGCCGGCTCAGAGGGGACGTTCATTCCGTCCGAATCTATGGTGGATTTCGTCGCGTCGCTGGAGCCTCCCCGACGAGTGTTGATCATGGTGAAGGCCGGCGCCGGGACTGATGCCGTGATCGACGAGCTGACGCCGCTGCTGGAGAACGGCGACATCATCATCGACGCGGGCAACGCACACTTCCCTGACACCATTCGCCGCGAGGCGAAGCTGGCTGAGATGGGGCTGCACTTTGTGGGCACCGGAGTGTCCGGTGGCGAGGAGGGCGCGCTCAACGGCCCCTCGATCATGCCGGGCGGATCCCGGGAGTCCTACGAGTCGCTGGGTCCGCTGCTAGAGAGCATTGCCGCCAAGGTCGACGGGGTCCCATGCTGCACCTATGTGGGGCCGAACGGGGCCGGCCACTTCGTCAAGATGGTCCACAACGGCATCGAGTACGCCGATATGCAGTTGATCGCCGAGGCGTACGACCTGATCAAGCAGGGGACCGGGGCGTCGGCTCCCGAGATTGCCAAGATCTTCCAGACCTGGAACGAGGGCGACCTTGAGTCTTTCTTGATCGAGATCACCGCGGAAGTGCTCGGTCACACCGATGCTGAGACCGGCAAACCCTTTGTCGACATCGTGCTGGATCAAGCCGAACAGAAGGGTACTGGGCGGTGGACGGTCCAGAATGCTCTTGATCTTGGCGTACCGATCACTGGCATCGCAGAGGCAACCATGGCTCGTGCCCTCTCGGGATCGGTGCCGCAACGCGAGGCCGCCCGGACCAAGCTTCGCTCGGGCACCGGAGAGTGGAGTGTGGCGAATCGCGATCAGTTCGTCGAAGACGTGCGGCAGGCGCTGTACGCCTCGAAGGTGGTGGCGTACTCGCAAGGCTTTGACCAAATCGCAGCCGCAAGTGCGGAGTACGACTGGAATATCGACCGTGGCGCTATGGCCAGGATCTGGCGGGGCGGCTGCATCATCCGGGCGCGCTTTCTCAACCGGATCACGGAGGCGTACGAGCGCAATTCTGATCTGTCGCTGCTGCTGGCCGACGACTACTTCACCGGGGCTGTCAGCAACAGCCTGGCCGCCTGGCGGCGAGTCGTCGCCGGAGCGGCCCAAAACGGCATTCCGACCCCAGCTTTCTCGTCATCGTTGGCCTACTACGACGGCATTCGGGCCGAGCGGCTGCCGGCCGCTTTGATTCAGGCGCAGCGGGACTTCTTTGGTGCGCATACCTATCACCGCGTGGACAAGGAAGGCACCTTCCACACCGAGTGGAGCGCTGATCGCACTGAGTCTGCGGTCTAGCGCGCCTCGGGTTATCCGTCCGGTTCGGCAGGCCGTCACGCTGCTGCGCAACCGGCTGGCGGGTCCAGCATTCGCCGATCGAGTACGCCGCCGGGGCGGGTTACCCGAAGCCGCCGTCGCGGTCTTCTTTGCGACTGGGCCGGAGAACTTCTATCAGTTTGAGCAGTGGCGGTTGCCGCTTGAACACCTCGCGCTACAGCGGCCCGTCTTCGTGATCGTCGACCGCCCGGACACCGGCGATTTGGTGCTGCAAAGCAGCAACCTTCCGGTCGCCTACGCGCGGAGCAGCAGGGAACTCGAGGAGCTGGTCGCCGATCGGGACATACGCGCGGTGCTCTATCTGAATCAGATCGAGGCGAACTTCCGTATGCTGCGGTTCGCGAGCCCAGTGCATATACAGATTGGGCACGGTGAAAGCGATAAGGGTGGGAGTGTCTCCAACCAACACAAGGCGTATGACCTGACCTTCGTAGGTGGCGACGCAGGTCGTGATCGACTCGCCCACGCCCTACGCGGATTTGATGCCTCGGAGCGCACGCTCACTGTTGGCCGCCCGCAGCTTGACCACAGCTACCCGGGCGCACCGCACTGGCCACGAGACTCGGGACTGCGGGTCTGGTACGCGCCCACCTGGGAGGGTGATCGGCCCAGCATCGCGTACGGGTCCCTGGCCAGCCATGGCGTGGCGATCGTGGAGGCTCTTCTTGCCGATCCTTCGGTACGCGTGATCTACCGGCCACACCCTCGGACCGGCTATGCCTCCAGCAGCCACCGCGGAGCGGACAAAGCGATCCGCGCGCTACTGGCCAAGGAGGGCAACCGGCATCTGGTTGATCATGAGGATTATGGCTGGCAATGGGATTTTGCGGATGTCTGCCTTACTGACATCTCGGCGGTCGCCTACGACTGGCTGGCGACCGGCAAGCCGCTGGTGATCACCGAGCCGGCGCCGACCGCGTACCGTCCACCCTCAGCATTGCTGGACAGCGTTCCACTACTCCGTGCGGCAGAGGCGTCAGAGGTGCTGGCAAAGATCCATGCGCTGCACAGCGATTCCGAGGCAAGAGAGCAGCTGCGCGGGCTGGCGTACCACTATTTCGGCGATGTCAGCGCTCAGCAGAGCACCAAGCGGTTCGAGGATGCGATCGAGCACGCCTACCAGATCCAGCAATCCTCAACTTCCTGAGCTGGGTGCCGAAACCTACGTGCACGTAGGTTCCTCGCGCTCTGCACAGGTTGCAACCTATGCAGACCGTACGCAACCTGGGTTTACCTAGGTTGCATACGCAACAGTCAAAGCCCCCGCAGGAAATCGATGTCGTCGTCAGGTGCCTTCGGACGCGGCTTCTGTTTCGTGCCCGAGGACTCCGCAGTTGGACGACCGAGCAAGAGCCAGCAGACGGCGCCCGCCAGCGGCAGGCAGATGATCGCTGTCGCCCATAGCCAGCGAGGCATCCGGCGGACGGCGAACGGCGGGGCCTGAGCCACCTCGACGACACAGTAGATCATCAGCAACGCGATGATGATGATCGGTAGATACCGCCCCATAACGGAAGTATGCGTCTTACGCCGGGTCCGATACAACACTCAAGGATAGGCTGTCGGGATGCCTCGCGGACCTAGCGTCGCTATGCTCGGGCGCCGAGCAATGGGCTGGTTCTGGAGGGTGTGGTGACGGCTGGTTTCGATGTCGGTGCGGAGCGACCTGCCCGCCCGACCATTGCCCAGCTACGCGAGGTCACCCAACCGCCCAGCGTGCGTACGCGCGCCGCCGCCGAACACTGGGTTGCGCATGCCTACTTAAGGGACATTTCCCCTTATCTGACACGGATGTTGCTGCGAGCGGGGTTCAGCGCGAATGGCGTCACCTGGTTGATGATCATCAGCGCCGCCGCTGCTGCTGTGGCGACCGGATGGCCCTCGCTCCTCGGAGCCATCCTCGCGGTGATCTTGGTGCAGCTGCAGATGCTGCTCGACTGCTGCGACGGAGAAGTGGCGCGCTGGCGGCAAACGTCATCGCCGGTTGGTGTGTACCTCGATCGGGTCGGGCACTACGTCGCCGAGTGTGGGATCGCAGTCGCGCTAGGCGTCCGCGCCACGGGTCAACTCCAGGTAAGCGGAATCTGGATCAGCGCAGGACTGCTGCTCGGGCTACTTGTCGCGTTGAACAAGGTGGAGAACGACCTGGTGCACGTGGCCCGCCATTACGCCGGGATGCCACAGATGCGTGATGCGGATGATGTCCGGGCACCGAGGGGCGGCGCGCTGCGCAGCGCACGCCGGCTGGCGCGAGTGATCCCGTTTCATCGGGTGTTCCATTCGGTGGAGTTGTCGATCCTGGTACTCATCGCCGCCATTGTTGATCTTTTCGTGGGCGGAGTGGCGACCAAGGTGCTGCTCGCTGCGCTGGTTGTTGCGGCCTGCCTGACACTGGTTGGTCATCTGGTAGCCGTACTGGCATCGTCAAGGCTGCGATGACGGCAGCTGTGCGGTCGAATTTGGGGCGGCCGAAGTTCGGGGTCGTCGTTTTGACGATGGGAAACCGGCCGGACGATCTGAGTCATGGCCTGGCCAGCCTGTTGCGACAGCGTGATGTGGACATCGACGCCGTGGTAGTCGGCAACGGCTGGCAGCCGGTCGGTCTGCCGGAGGGGGTGCAAGCCAAAGGGCTGGCATCCAATCTCGGGATTCCGGCCGGTCGTAATGCTGGAGTGCCTTTGGTCGAAGGGGAGTTGCTGTTCTTTCTCGACGATGATGCCTGCTTGCCGACAGACGACATCCTGGCTCGCATGGCGGCGCAATTTGTCGCGGACCCCAAGCTCGGCATGATCCAACCCCGGGTCGTCGATGCCGACGGTCGCGACGCGCCGCGTCGCTGGACTCCGCGCGTACGCGTCGGCGACCCAGCTCGCAGCAGTCCCGCCATGAACGTCTGGGAAGGAGCGGTTGCTATCCGTCGCGATGCCTTTGAATTCGCTGGCGGGTGGCCTGAGCCGTTTTGGTATGCCCATGAAGGCATCGAACTGGCGTGGCGCGTGTGGGACGGCGGCTTCTATGTGCGTTACGACGGCGACATCGAGGTGCATCACCCGGCCATCCAGCCGACCCGGCACGCTGAGTTTTATCGGTTTCAGGCGCGCAACCGGGTGTGGCTGGCCAGGCGTAACCTTCCACTGCCGGTGGGTGTGGTCTATGTGTTGGCATGGACCGGGGTGTCAGCGCTTCGGCTGCGATCGCGTACCGCCTGGCGGGAGACGCTGCGCGGCTACTGGATTGGGCTCACCGAGCCAGCCGGGCAACGACGGCCGATGAGCTGGCGAACCATCTGGCGGATGGCGCGCGCCGGACGTGCCCCAATAATTTAGGTACCGGTAATTTAGCGATGGTGGAGCAGGTCGACAAAAGCGATCGCGCGTGGTCAGAGTGGGCAATCGGACAGGTCGAGGCGGATGCGAATCGCAGTGCCGACACTCACCTGCACCCGTTTCCGCTGCCGCCGGAGTGGGGGATCAGTCTTTATCTGAAGGATGAGTCGGTGCACCCCACGGGAAGCCTGAAGCATCGGCTGGCGCGATCTCTGGTGCTGTATGGACTGTGCAACAACTGGATCAACGAAGGCACCACGCTCGTTGAGGCATCCTCCGGGTCAACGGCGGTCAGTGAGGCCTATTTCGCCCGGCTGATCAATCTCCCGTTCGTTGCCGTGATGCCCGCTACGACCGTTCGGGAGAAGATCGAGCTGATCGAGTTCTACGGCGGACAATGCAAGCTCGTTGCGGATCCAACGACGATCTACCAGGTCGCAGCTGATCTTGCGGCGAGCTGCGGCGGTTGCTACCTCGATCAATTCACCTACGCCGAACGGGCCACCGACTGGCGTGGAAATAACAACATCGCCGAGTCGATGTTTGATCAGTTGAGCCGCGAGCCGTTTCCGATACCGGCCTGGGTTGTCGTGGGAGCTGGCACCGGCGGCACAAGCGCCACAATTGGCCGCTACACCCGACTCAAGAAGTACGACACGCGGCTCTGTGTCGTCGATCCGGAGGGTTCGGCGTTCTATGCCGGATGGAAGAACCGGGATCCTGCGATTACGGCGGCAGGCTCCAAGATCGAGGGGATCGGCCGACCTCGCGTCGAGCCCAGCTTCGTACCATCGCTGGTGGATCGGATGATCACTGTGCCGGACGCCGCGTCGATCGCTGCCATGCGATGGTGCACGCACAAGCTGGATCGCTGGGTCGGTGGATCGACCGGTACCAATATGTGGGGCGCGCTGCAGCTGATTGCCGAGATGAAGGCCGAGGGTGTGCGCGGGAGTGTGGTCACGCTGCTCTGTGACGACGGCCGGCGGTATTCCCATACCTACTACGACGACGCGTGGGTTGCCCAGCGTGGTTGGGATTTGGCGCCGTACCAGGCCATGCTCTCCTCGTTCGAGGCGTCCGGGACCTGGCCAAGCGCCTGACCTTTAGCCGAGCCCCCGACACTCTCGCCCCTGGTCGGAAACCTACGTTTACGTAGCTTTCAGTCGGTCTGCATAGGTTGCAACCTGTGCAAACCGTGTGCAAGCTACGTAAACGTAGGTTTCGTCGTGGGAGTCAGGCGAATCCCAGGACGCTCAGTACCAGACCAGCGGCGAACGCGATGGCACAGCCGAGCTCCGCCATACTGGTGGCTTTGAGCACTGCGATCAGCGCGGGACCGCTGCCGCCTGACAGCACGACGCGGATCGCGGGAATGATCAAGAGCAGCCCAATCAGCCCGAGCAGCGCCCACCACGTGGTGAGGAGGGCTATAACGATGATCATGAACGCGGCGACTGCCACCAAGCTCACATAGAGCGCCCTGGTCCGACGGTCCCCGAGTCTGGTCGCGAGTGTTCGCTTGCCGACCTGCGCATCACCCTGGATGTCCCGCAAGTTATTGGCCACCAAGATCGCGCACGCCAGGGCGCCGACCCACACTCCGGTCAGCAGCGTGGCGACCGAGACTCGGCCGACTTGCACGTACGTGGTGCCCCAGACAGCCACCAGGCCAAAGAAAACGAAGACAAAAAGTTCACCCAAACCCAGGTATCCGTAGGGCCGCTTGCCGCCTGTGTAGTACCACGCCGCCAGCACACAAGCCACGCCGACGGCCAGTAGCCACCACTGTTGAGTCATGATCACCAGCGCCAGGCCGGCGAGGCCGGCAACCCCGAAGCTGACAAACGCCGCCCGCTTGACCAGTGGCGGTGATGCCAGACCCGAACCGACGAGTCGCAGCGGACCAACCCGGGCCGCGTCGGTGCCACGGATCCCATCGGAATAGTCATTGGCATAGTTGACGCCAACCTGGAGCGCAATACTGACGACCAGTGCCAAGATCGCCGTCGGCCACGAGGGGCTGTGCTCGAAGACTGCAAGACCGGTTCCGGCGATCACCGGAGAGCAGGCAGCTGGCAGGGTACGCGGCCGCGCGCCAGCGAGCCACTGCGTTGCCGTCGGTCGGCGAGCCGTCTCGGAGGTCACACTGGCGCCTGTCGCGCAGCAAGCGTTTTCATGATCATCGATCTGATCGCAATCCGATCCGGCTTACCGCTGGCAAGCCAGGGAAGAGGATCAAGATGGATGAGCTCGCGGGGCATGGCGTACACCGGCAGAGACTGGCACACCGCCCCCTGCACGTCCTCCAGTGGGCCCGGTGAATCCGATACGGCAATGATTACCGTGCCCCAGACCGCGTCCGGAATGCCAAGCACGACGGCACGAGCCTGCCGATCGGCTGCCCAGCGCTGTACGCAACGCTCCACTTCGCCAAGATCAACTTTGTGACCGCCGGTGATCACGATGTCGTCCGCCCGGCCGAGTACGATGAGCCTCCCGGCTCGCCACCGGCCGCGATCTTGAGTGCGAAACCTGCCGTCGATTAGGGCCGCAGCGGTGAGATCCGGACGCAGCCGATAGCCACTGAACAGACTCTTACTCTTGATCATGATGCGATCGTCGTCGTCGAGTTCGACGTCGACGCCCCTCAGCGGTCGGCCGTCATAGACGCAGCCGCCACACGTCTCGCTCATGCCGTACGTGGTGACGACCCGGATCCCCTGGGCAGCGGCCCGCTCGAGCAATTCGAGGTCCGTCGAGCCACCGCCGACCAGCACCGAACTCAGGCTGGCCAAGGCTTCGCTTACGTGCGGACGCCCTAACGCACGGTCCAGTTGTGCTGGAACCAATGAGAGATACCGCCTCTCAGCCAGCCCGCGAGCCACCTTGGGCAGATCACTGAGATCCGAACGCACTGGCACCACTCGGGCGCCGGTGAGACATGCGCGGGCGAGCACCATGAGTCCAGCCACGTAGTGCGGAGGCAGTGCCAGAATCCAGTCGCCGATCCCACCAAGGCGGTCATGGGTTGCCTCGACCGACGCGCGGATCGCTCCCCGAGACAGCACGACGCCTTTAGGCGCCGCGGTTGACCCCGACGTTGCGACTACCGCCGCCGCATCCGTTTCGGTTACAGGCTGAGTGGGCTGCAGCATGGTGATCGCTTGAGCCCGCTCAACGGGGTCCGCCGGCATGGGCGCGATCGGCAGCCCACCGTGCAATGACTCGGCCAACGACGCCGCGACCTCAGATCCCTCCACCGTTCGCAGTTGAACGGATGCCCCGCCGGCTGCATTCACGGCGACCAGGCTAACCAGCCTCGCGCTTAGGCATGATTGGGACCGTGCTGGACCAGCCCTTCTGCTATGCACTCGGCCTGCGCACGCGCTTTCGGGGCATTACTGAACGTCAGGGCATGGTGTGGCGCGGCGCGGCGGGTTGGGGCGAGTGGAGCCCGTTCCTCGATTACGCCGGAACTGAGCTGGTTCCCTGGCTGCGAGCCGCCGAGGAGGCTGCCGAGCGCGGCTGGCCGGCTCCGCTGAGAACAGAGATCGCCGTCAATAGCACGGTTCCCGCGGTCGGGCCGGAGGAGGCGTACGCGATCGCTCGGGCAGCCGGCTGCCGGACGGCCAAAGTCAAGGTGGCCGAGCGGGGCCAATCGCTGGTCGAGGATGTCGCACGTTTGGAAGCTGTACGGAATGCGCTAGGCCCGGGCGGGAGAATCAGGATCGATGCCAACGGGGGCTGGAGCGTCGATGAGGCCATGCGTGCCATTCGGCAACTGGTTTATTTCGATCTTGAGTACGCAGAGCAGCCGTGCACCACGGTCGAGGAGCTTGCCGACCTGCGGCGACGCCTGGCGCGAGCGGGGCTGGACGTGCCCATCGCCGCAGATGAGTCCATCCGGCGCGCTGAGGATCCCTTTGAAGTGGCGGAGCAGGAAGCCGCCGACATTGCTGTGCTGAAGGTGCAACCCCTTGGGGGAGTGCGAGCATGCCTGCAGATCGCTGAGCGAATTGGCCTGCCGGTCGTGGTGTCCAGTGCGTTGGAGACCTCGATCGGGATCCGGGCTGGGCTGGCGCTAGCTGCGGCGCTGCCTGAGCTGCCGTACGCCTGCGGTCTCAATACGATCGCGTTGCTCGCCGATGACCTCGTGGCAGATCCATTGCTGGCGGTCGATGGCGTAATTCGGCTGCGCGATCCGGTTGTCGAGGAGTCCGCGAGCGAAAAGCACCGGCCCGACCACCAGGTACAGCAGTTCTGGCAGGCTCGTCTCGTGCAAACCCAAGAGCTGGCCGGTGGGTAACGCCACCGCATGCGCACGGGTGATCATCGAGGAAATGATCGCCCGTGGCGTCCGCGATGTCGTGCTCGCCCCGGGCTCCCGGAGTGCACCACTGGCGTACGAATGCTTCGAAGCCGACCGCATCGGTCTGCTGCGGCTGCACGTCCGGGTCGACGAGCGCACGGCGGCATTTCTTGCCCTCGGGCTAGCCAAGGGTTCGGGCGCACCAGCCGCGGTACTGACAACGTCCGGCACTGCGACCGCCAACCTTCACCCTGCGGTACTGGAGGCCTGGCATGCCCATGTGCCGCTGATCGTGATCACGGCGAGCCGCCCCCGCGCATTGGTCAACACCGGTTCCAATCAGACCGCTGACCAAGATCAGCTTTTTGGCCGGCATGTGCGGGCGTACGCGGGGCTGTCGGACGAGGTTCTTGATCATCGCAGCTGGCGCTTCGAGATGACCCGAATTATGACCGCGGCCACGGGGCTCAGGAGCCGGATGCCGGGACCGGTACAGCTGAATGTCGAGTTCAGCGAGCCGTTGTTGCCTGCGGAGTCCGCCTGGCCGCCACCGGCTCCGGAACTTGTCATCACTGCATCACAAAATCAAGCGGAACCAAGAGCGTTGCCCGACGGGGCTCAGACGCTGATCATTGCTGGCGACTGTCCGCCCGAAACCGGTGCCGCTATCGCGGAGCTTGCCGAGCAAGTTCAGGTCCCGCTGATGGCAGAACCGTCGAGCAATGCCCGGAGAGGCGAGGCGGCCCTCTCGACCTACCGGCTATTGCTCTCCTCGACGCTTGCCGAGGAGATCGAGCGGGTCGTGGTTTTCGGCCGGCCAACTCTGTCTCGCCCGGTCAGCCGGCTGCTGGCGCGCGATGATCTTGAGCTCGTCGTGGTGTCCGCGTACGCGGACTGGATCGACCCCGGACGCGCCGCCTCATTGGTAACCGATGCGGTGAGGTTGCCGTTGGGAGACCGGGACTGGTTCGAAGTGTGGCGCAACGCAGATCGGACAGTCCGGGAGCGTCTCGACGCGTTGCTTGGGACACAGCCGTACTTCACCGGACCGGCCTTGGCCGCCACCGTCTGGAGCTCTCTTGGTGCTGACGATGTCTTGTTTGCCGGTTCGTCCAGCCCCGTCCGGGACCTGGACCTTGCGCCGATCAAGCCCGCATCCCCGCTCGTCTACGCCAACCGCGGACTGTCGGGGATTGATGGGAACGTCTCCACGGCCGCCGGGATCGCGCTCGCGCTGGACCGCCCGACCCATGCGCTGCTAGGCGATCTGACGACGCTGCACGATGCCACCGGTCTCATCATCGGCTCCTCAGAGCCGCGACCGGACCTCCGGCTTGTGGTGGCCAACGACGATGGAGGCAGCCTCTTCGCCACCCTGGAGCAGGGCGAGCCTGCTCACATGGGCGCCTTCGAGCGACTGTTCGGCACGCCACAAGGAGTGCACTTCGAGGCCTTGGCGGCTGCTGCTGGGATCGGTTATCGACAGGCCGAAACCGCCGACGAGCTGGCCGAAATTCTCGCTGAGCCACCCGCCGGGGTGGCGCTCGTTGAAGCCGTGATCGACCGCGCCCGTCGCCGCACGTTGGATCGCGAGATCACTGCGCTCGCAGCCACGCTCTGACTTGGCTGGTGGCGATCACGTCGTCCTCGTTGTACTCCAGTACGCGGCGCCGGGCTCGTGCGCGCGTCTCCGCCGTTTCCCCACGTACCGCCTCGGCGAACCATAGCTGTGAATTCAGTCCGCCCGGATCCTCGTCGCGCCAGCTGAACCCTACGTGCCGTGCCATCAACTTCAGACCAAGGCCGCTGACTCCGAAGTAATGCGACTTGACGATCTCGAGCAGATCGACGAAGTGCTCCTCAGCGTAGGCCGCCGCCCAGTCCAACAGCTCGTCGTGCTCGCGGCGAGCCAGCTCGATGATCTTGGCGACCTCGTAACCGCTGTAGTGGAAGACCACAACCGACGGCGTGGAGTCGATGATGCCGCGCAGCCAGGTAAAGGCATCGACGGCAAGCGCAGCCTCGGCCCGGTCATCAAGATCATCAAAACGACTGAACTCGTGATAGACCGCACCACTCCCGCCAGACCGCTGGATCAGGAAGCCCCAGAGATAGATCCGGCCATCCGCCGAGCTCTCGATGTCCAGATCAATCTCCACTGCTGCGTGAGGCATCTCGATGGGACCTGTGGTTTCGCGGTCGAAGGAAATGCCCTCCAATAGCATCCTGGCCCGACGCGTCGCCACTTTGATGCGCCCTTCGGCGCCTTCGCGATGGGTGACCTCGGGCAAGTACGACTCCAGAAGTTGATCAAGATCAGCATCGGCGAGATCGGTGATTGTGGTAATGCCGTGCCGCCGGAGGCTGGCAATCTCCCGCATGTCCAGCGGCGCCTTGTCGAGGCGCAGACTGACGTCATCCGGATCGAGCTGAGGCAGGCAGTGCTCCCACCACTGGCAGCGCGGGCATTCCCTGTTGACGATGGGGCGGACCAGCAGCTCGGGATTTCGCTCAGGTTGGCCGGTTTGCTGCTGCGCAACCTCGGCAATCTTGATCCGAAAGGCGTGCTCGTGGTCGTAACGCTCCAGGAAGCTGCGTAGCCGCCAACCCTCTGGGCTGCTGCGCGAGAAGGTTCGCACCTGCTGGTGGCCGAGATCGGTCCACATCAGAACCGGTTCCTTGAAGAGATCATCGGTTCCGATGACACCTGCCAACGCCTGTTCGGCGCCGAACCCGCAAGCCTCGAGCATCCGGTGATAGTGAGCCAGTTGGAGGAAATCACCCTCGCGGCTGCCAGTTCGCAGGCTGTACCCAGAGATCTCGGCTGCAGCTCCAGGTCTGGGATCGGTCAACGTCGAATAGCGCAGCGTATGCGGTTCATCCTCCCCCTCTTGTGGTCGAGGTCTGAGGAGAATCCTGTGCCACTTGACCTCCACGGGGTGGTACGCCGGAGAGCCGTTTGGCGTATCCGCGGCGCGGATGAGCAGATCTGGAGAGCCGACCCGGTGACCGTGAAGATCAACAGGCAGACAGCCAGCGATGATCACTTGAGCGCCCGACGTCATGGCGCGGACGCATGCCTCGATCTGCACTTCTCGGGTGTTGGCCGAGAGCGGACGAAGATCAACAACCCGTCCTGTGCAGGAGGTGATCAACTGATCAAGGACAGCCTCCTCGAATTGTGCGCCGCCATCGAAGAGCTCAGACAATCCCTCGCTTGCGCCGACTCCGGCGCCGTTGGTGGTCGTATCGGTGGCCACCAGAGGGTTAAACGCATTCTGGGTCTTGACTGGGCAGCTGCGAGCGGCGTACGCGCCGAGCAAGATCGTTCCGGGCGGTGCTGTGACTGTCGGTGTCTCGATCATGCTCGGCCCCGATGCAGCGCGACGATCCCGCCGGACAGATTTCGCCACTCCACGTCTCGCCAGCCGCAGTTTTCGATCATGGTCGCCAGTCCCTGCTGATCCGGCCAGGCCTGGATCGACTCGGCCAGGTATTCGTACGCCGCAGGGCTGGAGGAAACCAGCGACGCGATGCGTGGCAAGGCTGCGACAAGATAGTTGGAGTAGAGGGTGCGGAACGGGCGCCAGGTGGGTGTTGAGAACTCGCAGATGACGAGTGTGCCGCCAGGCTTGATCACGCGCCGCATCTCGTTGAGCGACGCGGCCGTGTCCTCGACGTTGCGCAACCCAAAGGAGATGGTGACCGCGTCGAAGCTGGCGTCCGCGTACGGCAACTGAAGGGCATCAGCGGCCACAAAGCTCAACTCGGGCCAGCGCTGTTTACCCACCAGCAACATGCCGAACGAGAGATCTGTGGGGATGACGGTTGCGCCGCTGTACCCGAAGGGCTCGCTAGAGGTGCCCGTACCGGCTGCCAGATCCAAGATCAGCTGACCAGCTCGCGGCTCGACGGCAGCCACCACCTGCCGACGCCAAGCCCGGTCCTGGCCAAGCGAGAGCACATCGTTGGCCAGGTCGTAACGCGCGGCCACGCGGTCGAACATGGCAGCGACCTCGCTGCGTCGCTTGTCGAGCGTGGCGCGAGCTGTACCGGCCCTTTCAAAGCCGGCCCCGTCGAAATCGGCAGAGTCACCCTGAGGCACACCGACAGCTTTCCACGCCCCACCGACA
>DATLQC010000165.1:0-3906 GCA_035535395.1 Propionibacteriaceae bacterium
ACCATGGAGTTGTACTCGTTCTTCGGCTTGTTGATCAAGAAGGCGTACGCCAGCAGCGAGCCATCCGTGGTGCGCATTACACCGGCGCGAGCGCGGACCTTGTTCAGTGTGCCGGTCTTGCCACGTACGATTCCTCGTCCAGCAAGGCTCTGATCGTCGTAGTACTGGCGCTTCAGGCTGCCCTCCACGCCGGCCACAGGCAACCCGGTGATGACCGCGCGGAGCTCGGGATGTTGCTTACTAGCGGCCTGCCGCAGCATCTTGACCATCGAGTCGGCCGGCACCTTGGTTTGGCGCGAAAGTCCACTGCCATCGCCGATGGTCATGCCGGGATCCCAGATGCCGAGCGTGGTGAGCTGGGCCCGTACGACCTTGGTCGCCTCGGCAATAGATCCGGGCTTTCCAGCGCCGATGGCTGCCTGTCGGAAGATCACCTCCGCTGCGTCGTTGTCGCTCACCATGAGCAGGTGCTCAACGATTCGCTCCAAGGGCATTGAGGAGACCCTGGCCACCGCAGCCGCCGATTTCGGCGCCCGCGCCGGACGCGTACTGGAAACCCTGATCCCTTGCTTGGACAAGGCTGCCGCGAAGGCTTTTGCGGCTTCCTTGGATGGGTCTTTGTACCGCATGCCGCCAAAGCCAACGTGGCCCTCATCAACCCACAGCGCCGACGTGCGCGAGACCTGATCGCCATAGAACCCCGGCCACCGGGAATTCCATGCTGGTCCCCTGAACAAGGAGGCGTCGTAGCCCAGACTGACCTTCTTGATCTTGTCCTGTTTGAGTTCGCTCGCGGTGGCGCGGGCCAGTCCTGTGATAGTGGCTCGCTTGGGATAGTCCGACCGCGCCTTCCAGGCAAGGTACGGATCACCGCCACCGACCAAGATGATCTGACCGCGCTGAGGACTCACCACTGAGGTCTTGAAGGTGTGATCGGGCCCCAAGATCGACAGCGCCGCAGTCGAGGTCAGCAGCTTCATAGTCGAGGCCGGGATGTAACCGCGAGTGGCGTTGTGGGCGTAAAGCACCTTGCCGGTACCCACCTCAACGACTGAGCCGGAGTACGAGCCGCCTACGCCCTTGACCTTGATCGCTCGGATCTTGTTGGCAACAGCAGCCTTGTTGGGAACCGCCCGTGACGAGGCGGCCGCTAGCACGGGATTGGGCAGATCTGGGTTCGGAGTCGTCGTGGTGGTCGCCTGCGTCGGGGTTGCGCTGGAGACCGCAGGTGTGGCCGGCGCGCTAACTGGAGCTGGCGGCGGGCTATAGCTTGTTTGAGTCCCAATGGCGTACCGGTTCTGCCGCGGCAGCACAGCGACGGCTGTCGCGATCAGGCCGATCACGACACCGATCGCGACGATCGCGGCGAGCACGATCACGGCAATGCGCTGAGGACCCAAGGGGTGCCGCCACCTCCTCCTTCACGTTAGGCTCAAGCCGCCGGACAATCACTGATGTGCACTCTCGCAGAAGTCAGTCCTAATCCTAAGGAGGCCACGTGACCGCACCCAATGTCGAGCGAGGTACGAAGCCGCTCAGTGATTTGACCTTCGATGTCACGGTCGAGATCCCCAAAGGTCAGAAGAACAAGTACGAAGTTGATCATGACACCGGACGTATTCGTCTAGACCGCACGCTGTTCACCTCGACCCAGTACCCAGCCGACTACGGCTTCATCGAGGGAACACTCGGCCAGGACGGCGATCCTCTCGATGCGCTCGTGATGATCAGCGAGCCGACGTTTCCAGGCTGTTTGATCAAGTGCCGGGCAGTCGCGATGTTCCGGATGAAGGACGAGGCGGGTGGTGACGACAAGGTACTCTGCGTCCCAGCGTCCGATCCGCGGCGGGACCACATACGCGATCTCTCGGACGTGCGGCAGTGGGTGCTTCTTGAGATCGAGCATTTCTTCGAGGTCTACAAAGATCTCGAGCCTGGGAAGTCCGTTGAGGGCGCGACCTGGACCGGCGTTGAGGAAGCCGAAGAGGAGATTCGAGCCAGTTTCGCTCGGGCTAAGGAGCGTGGCCACACCGGTGATCATCGTTAGATGTTGATCGGGCGGGTTTCGACAAGCTCCTGCCGGAATGGTTGATCATCTGATCTTGCTTGCCCCCTCGGCCAATCGCGTCTACGCGTCCGAGGCCAATCGGCTAGTGGCAGCCGAGCTCAAGATCATGCTAGGCGCTAATGATCAGCCTGCAATCGAGCCGATAACCCTTGCTGGGATCGGATATCTCGCATTGGCGACTGAAAACCTCGATGAACGCACGTGCCAGGCATTGGGGCGGCTGTCTGGCTGTTATGCCACCTTTTGCCGGCAACACGGTCGGCTGCAACCCATCGAGATGAAGAAGCCGGATCTTTTCGACGATGATCTTGTGACCATTCCGAAGTACCCCGGCAAAACGAATGAGCAGTTCACCCGATTGTTGATCAATGTCACGCTAGCCTCGATGACACGCGAGGTCAGCGGACCCACCTCGATCTTGGACCCAATGTGTGGGCGTGGTACCACATTGAGCACTGCGATGATGCTGGGCTGCAACGCATCCGGCGTTGAGCTGGAAGCCAAGGCCGTTGACGCGTACGCGGCCTACCTACGCACCTACTTGCGCCGCAAACGGCTCAAGCACACGCTCGACGTGAGCTCGGTACGGCGTGAGGGCAAGATCATCGGCAAGCGCCTGGAGGCGGAGGTTCTCCCCGCCGGTCGGGAGCGGCCCCTGGCCCTTACGGTCTTTTCTGGCGATGCCCGCCAGTCCGCGGTGCTGTTCGGCAAGCGGCGGTTCGACGCCGTGGTGGCCGACGCTCCATACGGAGTCGTGCACGGCAGCCACACAGACGCACACGGTGCCGGCGCAAAGCGGGACCGATCCGCCGCAGGCCTGCTCAGCGAGGCCCTTCCCGTCTGGGCGGGTCAACTGAAAACCGGCGGGGCGCTCGGCTTGTCCTGGAATGCGATCGGACTGAAGCGCGAGCGACTGCTCGAGCACATTGCCGAAGCGGGGTTGGAGCCGTTGGATTTTGGGCCGTACCGGGACTTCGAACACCGGGTCGATTCCTCGATCCGCCGCGACATCGTGGTGGCGATCAAGCCCTAATCCGCCATATTCCCCGCCTTAGGCTTTCGGAATGGACCAGCGACGCACCTTGCTCGTACTTCGCCACGCTCAAACCGAAGACATCCGGCCTGGCAGCCGGGACAGCGAGCGACGGCTCACCCCGGACGGCGAACGCGATGCCGAGTTGGTAGGCGACTACCTCCGAGAGCAAGGCATCATGATCGACACGGTGTTGTGTTCGAGCGCAGCCCGGGCCCGGCAGACCTTCGAGCTGCTCAAGCTCAGCGATCAGCTCGATCCGGATCGGGTGGAAATCGCTGACCTTTTCTACAACGCGGGCGGCGATACCTTGGTCAATGCCGTACGCGAGCTTCCCGACGACTGCCAGGTCGCGTTACTCATTGGACACGCGCCAGCCGCACCCGGCCTCGTACACGAGCTGACCGATGCGGCTACGTCCAATCCGGAGGCGGTGGCCGCGATCGAGAGTCGGTTTCCGGCCGCTGCGCTGGCCAAACTGGAGTTCGCCGGTGACTGGTCACAGTCCGACTCGGGCTCGCTGATGGCGGTGCGACTGCCGGGTCAAGCCGGCAGTTGATCAGGATCTCCAGTCCGGTATTTGCTGCCGGGCGTCGGGCGATCGGCAAGCCGCGACACGCCCAATGTGACAAGTTAATAACGTGTTAAAGCGCCGCCCGAAGCCTATGACAGCAAAAACGGCGGAACTGTCGCAGCATCTCAGCCCCAGATGATCTTGTCATTACACAGCCGCCTCGGGTAAAAGCGTGTGATCTTTTGCTTGTTTTAGAACGGTTTTCTCGGTCAACCAGATCCGCCGCAAGGA
>DATLQC010000166.1:0-3519 GCA_035535395.1 Propionibacteriaceae bacterium
CTGGCGCCGCTGCTGCCCGAGATGCCCGTACTTGTCCTGGGCACGTACCGAGACCTCGAAGTGGATCTCTCTCATCCGCTGGCTCACGTCATCCTCCACATGGACCGGCGGCGCCTGGTGGAACGGCTGAACCTGCGGCGGCTGTCCTTCGACGGCGTACGGGCCATGCTGCTGGCCCTCGCCGGCCAACCGGCCCCTGAGCCCTTGGTACGAGTGATCGACAGCGAAACCGAGGGAAACCCGTTCTTCGTCGAGGAGGTCTACCTCCACCTTGTGGAATCTGGTGTCCTGCTCGATGAACACGGCCGTGTGCGTTCTGACGTGCGCGCGGACGAACTTTCAGTGCCGGAGAGCATCCGGCTAGTGCTGGGTCAGCGGCTGGATCGTCTTCGCACGTCCACCCGTGAAGTGCTTGTTGGGGCCGCCGTGTCGGGCAGGGTCTTTGCCTCGGAGTTCGTCGGTGAGGTTGCCGACGCGGGCCAAGAAGCCCTCGTCGATGCCTTCAACGAGGCGGAACAAGCTCGGCTATTGCTTCCCACCAAGGTCCCAGGCGAGCTGATGTTCAGCCACGAGTTGGTCCGCCAGACGCTGCTCTCAGGTGTCTCTGCAGTCAAGCGCGAACGGCTGCACCTCCAGGCGGCGGAGGTGATCGAGCGGCAGTTTGCGGGCGACTTGGAGGCGCACGCCGCGGATCTCGCCTATCACCTGTCGCATGCCGGCCGCTCTGCGGACCGGGCGCGGTTGGTGCGTTACCTGACGATCGCAGGCGAGCGGGCGGTCAACGCCGCCGCGTTCGATGACGCTGTCAATCACTTCCAATACGCACTGTCATTGATGCCGGCCAATGAGCGGCTCGGTCGTGCTCAGCTGCTGGAACGGTTGGCGATGGCGCTACGCAGCGTGGGCCGCTGGGACGACGCGCTACGCACGATGAACGAAGCGCTGGACCGCTATGAGGCGCTCAAGGAGTCGGACGCCATCGGCCGGATGGGTTGGGCCATGGTGTACCAGCTGGTGTGGAGTGCACGAATGCTGGAAGGCGTGCAGATGGGCCAGCGGACGCTTGCCGCACTCGGCAGCACAGTCAGCGCGGACAAAGCGCGCCTGCTGTCCGCGGTGGCATTGGCGATCAGCATCGGCGGCGACTACGCGTCGGCGACGGCCACGTTCGACCAGGCTCGTGCCGTTGCCGAGCAGGTAGGCAACGAACGCGCGCTGGCCGATGTGCTGCATATGCAGACCATCCATCACCTGAGCTACTGCGAGTTTCCCGCGGGAGTACGGGTTGGCCTGAGGGCCGCCGAGATCTTCGAGCGTGAGAGCGCATTATGGGATCTCTGCAGCGTCCAGGCGTTCGTGGTCTACCAGGGCAGCATTCTCATCAGCCACGGGCTGGTGGCAAGCCTTGGGGACAAGACGCTGAACATCGCCGAGCGACTGGGTCATCATGGCGCTGCCTTCATGGTGCTTTCCGACCGGATCCGCCAGGCGGCGGTAGTCGGCGACGTGCCGCAGGTGGAGTCGCTCGCTCCGCAGATTGTAGATATCGCCACGCGAGGCGGACTACCGTGGCGCTACGTTGGCCACATCTACTTGGGCCTGGCCGCGGGATGGCGAGGTGACAACGAACGCGCCGAGGCCGAGCTGCGAAAGGCCGTCGATCTCGAGCCGCTGAGCGCATACGCCGGGCAGAGCATCGCACTGTTGGCGCGTCAGTTGGCCTCCCAGGGTCGGGCAGGCGAGGTGATGGAACTCTTCAGATCGGCGCATGCACAGTCGAGGTGGCCCCGCCTCGATCGGGTCAACAGCCTCGGGTCGTGGAACTGTCTGTTTGGTTTCGTGGAAGCGTTCTTCTTGTGTCACCTGCACGATCAAGCTGCGGCGCTGTTTCCGCTCATGAGGCAGGCGCTTGATCTCGACACCAGATGGACGACTTTCGATGGCGGGCTAATGGAGACCCATGCCGGTCTCGTCGCCGCAGCAGCTCATCGGTGGGAGGAAGCTGAACGCCAGTTCGCCATAGCCCGCGAGGTCGCCGAACAAACGCACAACCTGCTTGAGCTGGCCGATCTGTCCCGCCTACATGCCCGGATGCTGCTGGACCGCGGTGGCACCGGCGACCAGGCTCGGGCCGCCGAGATGTTGGAGGAGGCGCTGGCCGCGTACCGCGTCTTCGGCATGCCGGCGTACGCCGCGGAGGCGGAACGCCTGATGCATGAGGCGCGTGGTTAGGGTTCGAATGCGCTGGCTGATCAGCGCAGGGTCGCGAGCAGCGGGGCGCAACGTTCAAGATCATCTGCGCCGGCGAGATCCGGCAGCGCAACGAAGATCGTACCGACACCAAGATCCGCAAGCTCGAGATACCGCTGCACATGATCGCCCGCAGGCGCCGCGTGGTGGCGGGCGGCGTAGGCCGCGGCCGGCGTTCGCCCCCGCAGTCGCTCCACCCGTACTGCGACATCCTCGCGGTCGGTACCGATTACCGGCAGGTCGAGGACGGTGATCTCCACGGCCGCCGGGTCGCGGCCTACCGCGGCGCAATGCCGGTGCAGAATGTCGATCTTGGCCTGTAGCACGGTTTGGTCCGCCGGCAGGTTGCAGCCGTCGGCTTGCTCGGCCACGATCCGCAGCGTCCGCTGCTCTCCGGAACCTCCAACAATGATGGGCACATCGCTTACCGGGCGCGGATAGCAGGTGGTTTCGGGCAGGTGCACATAGCGGCCGTGGTAAGCCTTGGTGCCGGGTGCCCACAGCGCTCGCAGGGTCTCGATGCAGACCTGAAGTTGATCAAGTCTTTGACGGTCGTCGGGAAAGTCCAGGCCGTACGCCTGGTGCTCGCGTAGCCACCACCCAGCGCCTAGCCCACAGAAAGCGCGGCCGTTGCTGAGCGAGTCCAAGGTCGCGACCGTCTTGGCGAGAATTCCCGGTTCCCGAAAGGTGACGGGGGAGACGAGTGTGCCGAGCCGGAGGTTGGTATCTAGGCCGGCGATCATGCCCAGGGTGACCCACGGCTCCGGTATCGGCTCCCAGGCCCGGTCAACCTGAGGAATCTGGATCAGATGGTCCATCAATGCCAGACCGGAGAAGCCGATCTCTTCAGCCCTTAGTGCCAAGTCGCGCAGCCAACTGCGTGGATCTCCTTCACCCCAAGGAAATCGTGACACCTGGAGGATGAAATGGGGCCCCGAAACCGAACCGCGATCATGATCGGGAGCCAGCTGGTCGGGTGGCGCGCTCGGGACATTGTCTTGATCGATGATCAAGACCTGGTCCCAGCCCTCCTCGCCGGCGAACTCGACAAGTCTGCTGATCCTGCGCAACTGCTCGGTGAGTACCGGCGCCGGGACCGGGCGGTCGCGGAGCCGGTTACGCTCCCGGCACAGAGCGGCTGTAGTGTTCATGATCACCAGTACGGTCGGGAGCCCCGCAGTATGGGCAAGATGTTGGTAGTCGCTACGCCGTACCGGATCCAGCCCCAGCGTGTCGATCACTGTCATCAGCGAGCGTTTGGTCCGCGCC
>DATLQC010000167.1:0-11978 GCA_035535395.1 Propionibacteriaceae bacterium
CAAGCTGATCGCCGAGAAGAAGGGCCTCAGTGAGCTGGTAGAGCCCGAGGTCCCGAGCCGCATCGAGCTGCCCGCGACTACCGTGACCAAGGAGAACGTCGCCGCGGTCCAAAACTTGGGTTACTGAGAGCTAGACACGCGAGCCGTCTCAAGACGTCTCGCGAGTGTCGAGATGGCCCATCTGACACTCGCTAGCCATCTGAAGACGGCAAACGTCACTCCTCGGGCGACGTAGCAGCTCCTTCCCGAGCGCGAAGACCGTACGTGCCCGCGGTCAGGGTGCGATACGACTCGGTCACGATGCCTTCGAGCACCGAGAGGTCGATCTTGTCCAGATCCGTGATGTACAGGCATCCCACGCCAGTGGTGTGCGGCCCCAACTGCTTGAGCTGCTCGTCATATCGGCCAATGCCATCGGAGAGATAGATGCTGGTGGCGGCCTTACGCGGTGCGAATCCGGCAGCCGGAGCATCGCCCTCGCGGCCGCTGGCGTACTTGTAGTGGTACTGGCCGAAGCCGATCACACTTCGCCACAGTCGCGGAGCTTCTCCGGTCACCCGAGTCATCAGCTCAAGCAGCGTCTGGGCGTCGCGTCGCCGCTGCTGGGGAGTAACCCCATCCAGATGCGCCTGAACGGATTGGCTCAGGTCAGCCATGCATTCCTCCTCATGATCAATTAGCCCAGGGTGGTCCCGAACGCCAGCCCCAAGAGGTACGTCGCTGCAGCGGCACCATAGCCAATGCCGAGTTGGCGCAGCGCCCGCTTGAGCGGTGAGGCGCCCGACAGGATGCCGACGACAGCGCCGGTGGCAAGCAACGCGATACCCACAAGTACGACGGCAATCGCCACCGCAGTCCAACGCGAGGCGCCGAAGAGGTACGGGAGCACCGGCACCAGAGCTCCGGATGCAAAGAAGCAGAAGCTGGAGATGGCCGCGTTCCAGGCCGAGCCAACCGCCTGATGCGGGTCAACCCCCGCGGCTTCTGGGGCAATGGCATCCAGGTGCAGCGTGGCCAGCACCGTACGCGCATGTTCCTCGGCCTCCCGTGGCCGCATACCTCGAGCCCGGTAGACCAGCGCGAGCTCATTTGCATCCACATCCAGATGCGGCAATGCCGACTGCGACGCCGGGTCGGGTTGAGTCGACTGAAGCAGCTCACGCTGGGACCGCACCGACACATACTCTCCAGCTCCCATGGAGAGCGCTCCTGCCAGCAAGCCAGCGAGGCCGGTGAACAAGGTGGTGCGTACGCCGACGCCCGTGGCCCCGATCCCGAGCACCAACGCGAGGTTGCTGACCAGGCCATCGTTGGCGCCGAAGACGGCCGCTCGGAATGTCCCGGACAACCGTTCCCTGCCACGCGCAGCGAGACCACGCAGCACCTCGCCATGTATCCGCTCGTCGGCCGCCATCCGGTCGGTGGCGTGCGGGTCGGACTCGTACGGCGAACGGCCCTCGGCGCGTTGCATCAGGGCAAGGACGAAGAGTCCGCCGAAATGGGTAGCCAGGAAGACCAGTAGCCGGGTGCGCAGGCTGCTGCGGCGCGGCGGTTCGGCGTCATGATCAAGCAGTTCCACCCAATGTGATTCATGCCGCTTCTCCGCCTCGGCAAGCCTGAGCAAGATGTCGCGCTCCTCGCCGGTCCGGCGCTCGGCCAGCTGCCGATAGCCCGCGGCCTCCGCGCGTTCGTCGGCGAGGTACCGTCGCCACCGGCGGATCTGTGCCCGCGTACGGGTCGGCGATGTTGTCACCTGCACATCATGGCAACCCCGGCAGCACGGTGCCCTGTTAGCGTTTCCTAGGTGCGCCCCCACGTACGCACCTGGATAACCGCGTTGTCGCTGTTTCTGCTGAGCTGCGCGGTAGGTCTTTGGGCGCTGCGCCAAACCCATCGCTGGCCGAGAGGAGACGGGCCGCATTACGCAATCATGGTCAACAGCCTGGTGCATCGGGGCAGTTTTAATGTTAAGCCGAGCTATACCTCAAGCGACTATATCGGCACCTTCTTTTATGCGCCGCTCGATTTCCATATCAATGCACAGTACTTCAGCCAAGACAGTCCTGTGTGGTATACCTACCATAGTTTTGGTTTGCCTCTGCTTTTAGCCCCATTCTTATTTCTAGCGCCGCCGCTTCATATCGCGGCATTACATGCCTTGCAACTTGGTATGGTGTTTTGGCAGGCGCTTGGGGTCGTCGTCGTTTATCTTTACACGCTAGAACTCGTACGCCGCAACGGCGCCGCTGTGTTCGCCGCGATAACCCTGTTAGGTTCGCTGTCATTCCTGGCTCTTATGGGCCAGCTGTTTCCCGATATTCTGACGGGAACAGTCCTCCTCGGCAGCCTGTTGTGTCTGGCTCGATTACGGGACCATCCTCAAAAGCTATTGCCGGTAGTAGGCCTTAGCGCGCTAGCCGGCTTCGCCCCCTATCTCCACGTAAAGACCTGCCTGATGTCGCTCACGTTGTTGGCATTGGGCCTGCTGCACTGGTGGCGAAACGGTAGATCCGGCAAGACCTTGGCCTGCTTGCTGATACCCGCCGGTGTGCTGGTCGCCGCCTACGCCATCACCATTCATTCCTGGTATCACACGTGGGTCATCACCGCGCCCTTCAGTAACGGGATCCTCTTCCACTTCGCGCCTGGACCATCGATCCTGGCTAATCTTTTCGACACGTCTCGCGGCCTTCTCCCCAATAATCCGGCTTATCTATTGATACTGGTGGGTCTGCCGATCTGGTGGAAGCGCGACCGCAATTCGGCGCTGATAACTCTGACGGTGCTACTTCCCTCACTGCTGTTGCAATCGACCTTTGCTGATTGGGCCGGGGGGATGCTCTCCGGCCGGCGGGCGTTATCTCATGACGCATGTCTTCTGCGCCCTTCCGGCGGTCGCATTTCTCTTTGCGAAGCTGGGATGGCTGGCGCGTGGTCTGCTGTCTTTGCCAATAGTCGCCGGAGCCGTCATCGGTGTTTACAACACGCGCATGGATTTTGAGTGCTCCTATGCGGGTGACGTTAATCCGATGCTTGTTTCCTTTCTCGAGACACACCATACTCAACCGGACTTGGCGACACCGATATTCAGTTATGATCTGACTCTGAATGGAGGAACTGCAGAGGTTCAGCTCATGGTGGGAATTGGCGTTGCCTTGGCGATGCTTGTCACAGGAATCGTGGTAGCCCGACGAGGACGGCAGAGGAGTGGCCGCCCTGCGCCGTAGCGCATCGCCCTGCTGGCCGATGGATGAGGTGGGCGGGGCCGAGAGCCCGGTTCAGCCCCCGAGAGTCGGCGGCCGTGGTTAGGGATAGGTTTTCCGGGAAATACCTTGTTTTGGGATAGAAATTTGGCTTTCCGATCCCCGGCCGAATCGTTTGTTGGAAGGGAGGGCGGGAATGTTGACCGACGGCATCGACCGGCACTCCAGCCGAGGCCACTACAGCATTGCGATGCTGGCTCCTCCCTGGGCGCCGATTACCTCAAAATCTCGCGATGTTGAGCTTGCGATTGGCCTGCTGTGTACCGGCCTCGTTCAACGCGGTCACCGCGTCACCCTCTTCGCCGCACCTGGCACCAAGTGTTCGGCCACCGTGTACGAGGTGGTGCAGCCTTACGGGGTACGCGATGTCGGTTCAGCGCCGTTTGAAACCGACTACGTAGCCCGGGTCTTCGGCGCGTTCCGGCGAGGCGCTCAAGGCCGGCCTTTCGATCTCGTCCATGACCATTGCGGGCTCACTGTGATCGCCATGGCGGACTGGATACCAATGCCGGTCCTGCACACCATGCATTGGGCCTTCAACCACAAGATCGGCGATATGTACGCCCAGTACGCCGATCGTGCCCATCTGGTCGCAACCACAGAAGCCCAAGCAGCAACCGTGCCGAACGTGCGACTTGCCGGCATTGTGCCGGATCCAATCGACCTGCAAGGCTGGCCGCTTCAGCCCAATAAGCAGAATTACCTGTTATGGAGCTGGCGATTCGAACCGCTCCAAGGTGCCCGCGAGGTTATTTCAGCCGCTCGGGCGGCGGAGGTACCGCTCATCCTCTCCGGCCCCGTACGGCGTGGTCAGGAGCGCTGGTTCGGCGCCGAAATCGCGCCTTTTGTGGACGACAATCAGGTGCGCTATGTCGGAGAAGTCAGCGACAACCATCGGCGAGAGCTGATGGCGAACGCCCGCGGACTGCTGATTCCGACCAGCGTCAACGAGGCATATCGGACCGACATCGTGTGCGCTCTTGCCGCCGGTACGCCAGTGATCGCCAGTGAAGGTGCCGCAACTGAGATCGTGCAGCCTGGTGTCAATGGGTATCTCGCGAGCGGTGAAAAGGCATTGGCCACCGCTATTGCCGGCCTGGATGAGCTGGATCTCCGCGACTGCCGAGAAACCGCGGTCAAGCGGCACGGCTTGGACGCCGCGGTGGCGCGCTACGAAACCATCTACCACCGGATTGCTGGGCATCGGGAGCGTCGCCGAGCTCATGTGACTGGGCGAGATGTCCGGTCCGAACTTGTCTCCTCGGCACACCATCGGCGACCGAGGCGGCATCGCACCGGTCTATGACGTTAGGAGGAAGATGATCAACTACGAGCTAGACGGCAAGGTCGCTGTTATCACTGGAGGAGCCTCGGGCATTGGCCTTGCCTGTGCCCATGCAATTGCCCGCTCGGGCGCAGCGGTGTCCGTATGGGATTTGAAGTCGGAGCAGCTGGAGTCGGCAGCGGCTGAGCTGGAGCAATACGGCCGCCCCACGCGTACCGCAGTCGTCGATGTCTCCGACTCGGAGCAGGTCAATGCCGCGATGGAGGCTGTCGCTAACGATCTTGGTCGGGTCGATATCGTCGTAGCCAACGCCGGCATCGGCGGGGAACAGAAGCCGACGGCGGAGTACAGCGACGAGGGCTGGCACCAGGTGATCGGGGTGAACCTCGATGGTGTTTTCTACACTCAACGGGCCGGCATCCAGGCGATGAAGCGCAACGGCGGCGGCTCAGTGATCAACATGGCTTCGATCCTGGGCATGGTCGGCTTCGCCATGTCAAGCGCGTACGTCGCGGCAAAGCACGGAGTCTTAGGCATGACGAAGGCGGCCGCCTGGGAGCATGCCGCCGATGGCGTACGCGTCAACGCCGTGGGGCCGGGCTTCATCATGACGCCACTGCTAGAAGCGAACTTGGACCAGCCGACGATTGACTTCCTGGCCAGCCAGCATGCTTTGCAGCGGATGGGGAGGCCCGAGGAAGTGGCCGAGCTCGTAGCTTGGCTGGCCAGTGATGCCTCGTCTTTCGTCACGGGCACCTACTACGCGGTGGATGGCGGCTATTTGGCCCGTTGAGGGGATAGAGCAATGGCAACGACGGGCACTGAGAACCGATCAAGCGCAGGGCGCCGGTGCTCAGCCGGCTCTGCGGCGTGGCAGCCGTGATCGTCGGTCTGCAGCCACTGATGAACTGATTCCCCGAAGATCCTGTGGATAATCCGACATCTGACGATGAAATCGCGTGCTAGCGGCAGGTGTAGCCGCCGTCGATGGGCAGCGAAACTCCGGTGATCATCGACGCCGCGTCGCTCAGCAAGAAAGTGATCGGTGCTGCGATCTCATCTTCGGTCGCCCAGCGACCCAGTGGCATCGCCTCGAGGAAGGGCCCTCCCACGTCCTCTCGCCCCCAGTACCAAGCCGACATGGGCGTCATGACCACGGTCGGATTCACGCTGTTGACTCGGATGTTGTATTTGCCGAGTTCCAAGGCCGACACTCGCGTGATGTTGTCGACAGCGGCCTTCGACGAACCGTATGAGATGTGCCCGGTCAGCGCCACCAGGCTGGCCTGGCTGGAAACGTTGACGATCGACCCGCCGTTGCCGAGCCTGATCATCGATCGGGACGCGTACTTGATCACTAGCAGCGTGCCGCGGGCATTGATGTTGATCACCTTGTCGAAGACCGCGATGTCGGTATCCATCGGCGTAGCGATTTCGCCGCCGAACCCGGCGCAGTTCACTACGCCCCAGACGTCGAGCCCGTCGAGTGCGTCGCGAACGCTTTCTTCTGAGGTGACATCGAAGGGCATTACTCGTGCGCCGGTGTCGGCGGCAACCGCTTCCAGAACCTCCTTGGACTGTCCACTCGCAATGACGGCGGCGCCAGCGGCGACCAAGTGACGAACGGTGGCGCCGCCGATCCCGCCGCTAGCTCCGGTGACCAGGATCGGACGACCGTTGAAATCAGTCATGCTCACTCGCTTTCTCTTCTTTGTCTTTGCTGACGCCCCACCTTTATTGAGTACCGCGCGTACCCGTCCGCCTGTAGCAATGCTGCAGGGATCCGGATCGAGGCGCCACCACGCCGCCTACCATGTCTGCCGTGACGGACGCGCCACATCGGCTGCTGCTCAGCCACTTCAGCAACTGGAGTCAGGCCAAAGGGCGGGATGTCGACGTGCAATTGCTCGAGAGCCTGCTCGATCTTCGCGCAACGTACGACGATCTTGAACCGACATTGTGGCCGGCCGGATCGGTGCAGGATTTGCTGCTGAGGCTGGTTCCAGCCAAGGGTCCAACCGAGCCATTGTCCTCCGATGCCACCGCCGACGCCCTCGATGCATATTTCAGGTTCTTGCGCAGTACGGGCCGCATGTCGGCGCGGTCCGCGCCACCGGGAGATCTCGCGAAGGAGGCTCGTCGCAGCGCCAAGAAGATGGTTGCTGCAGCGCGAGACCGCACCAACTGGTCGCCGGGGAAGAGCGTGTTGGATTTCGGAGCCAGCATTGGCCTCAACATTGACGATCTCGCCTCGGTCGATGAGCTGCAAGGCCGTCTCGACCAGATCAGCGCAGCGTGGAACGACCTTCCAATTCACGAGCGCCAGCGACTGGATCCGCCAAAGGACAATCTGAGCGGTCGTGACCGAGCGATGGCGGCGTGCCAGACCGACGACGAGATGGAAGCGCTGATCAGATCTTTCAGCTACGAGTTGCCTGAGGGCGAGCTGCCTCCACCCGGGGACGCGGCACCGATCATCCGCGACGCAGGGCTATTGGGTCAGCTTGAGGCATTGACGCGCTGGATTGAGCCGCGCGCCGAGGTCACAGCAACTGGCGTACTGAGACCCGAAGTTGCTCGCAAAGCCTACGAGGATCTGGGCCTGGCCGCCTGGACGCGCGAGTCGCTACGACTCCGGTCCGAGTTCCTCGCCCCGCGTATCCAAGGTGAGGATATGGAGACGGCCCTCGACGCCATGGGTGCGCCGTCCTGGCGCAGCGCTCGTGACTGCCAAGCACTGGACCGGCTGTGGAACGCCGCTCTCACCTCCCGGGTGATCCGCATCGAGGGACGCTGGGCGTATGCCGCATGGCCGGAGCAGCCTGATGATGAGGACATCGTCAACCTCGCGACCGACGCCAGTATCGATGTGCTCTTCGGTTACTTCGACGAACAGGTGTATTTCGGGTTGCCAGCGTTGGGCTATGCGCTGCTCCGCAGTTATGTACGGCGCCCCCGCCCAGTCACTCTGGAGGAGATCGCGGACTTCACAGAGAGCTGGGAACTACCGCCGAGCCTGCGGACTGGACCGGACTATCCCTTCTTACGCCGCATGATCAACTCAGGCGTGCGCCGCGCCTTGTACAACGTCCGCGATCTGGGAATCTTCTCGGAGACGAACAAGGAGATCATGCTGACTGCCTGGGGTGATATCTTCGTCTCCGCATGGCTGAGCATAGAGCTCGGTCAGCCAGAGGATGATGGCTAGCGAACCAGGCTTCGCAGCTCCGCCCAGAGGGGGCCAAGCCCGGACGAGGCGCCGGAATCTCGGATAGCCACGAGCTTCTCCCACACTGGAGACTCGAGAGGCACATCCGACTCAATAGCGATGGAGCGGTCCATATACTCCTGCGGCGGCGTCTGCGGATCTGGCTGCAGCAGATACGGCTCTTCCTCGGCATACGCGTCCTTGAGGATCGTGGAAGCTTGATCAACACCGACGACAACCGCAGTGCCGGTCGGTGCGGTGTTCACGAGCAACACAACCAGATCGGGACGCCGCCGTCGCAAAATCTCAGCCACCTTGTAGACATCACCTGTCCACGGCTCGGTCTTGCGATCACGAGCCGCCTCCAGCCCGTTGCGCGGCAGCACGTCGTCCAGCACGATGACACCGGTGTCAGCCATGAACGGCTCGATGTTGATGAAGTCGCGCAGCGCAAAGTCCGACAGATGCATACCGTCGATAAAAGCAAGATCAACTAGGACACCATCGAAGTGAGCCAAGGGCTCATCCCGAGCGAAGAAGTCATCGCTGGTCGCCTTGATCAGTTGCACATCGCAGTGGATTGGATTGTCGATCTTGAAGTTCGGGTCCACACCGATGGAACGGCAACGCGACAGCACCATGCTGCGTCCGGTCCGGATGCCGATTTCCAAATACGTCCGAGGCCGGGTCTTCTTATGAAGCCCTTCGAGCAGCTCATGGCGGGTCATCATCGGCTCTAGGTGAGCTACGAAGGGATCCGGCGGCTGCCAAGGCGAGGGCTTCCCAGCTCGCCGAGGCTTGGGCGCTGCCGGCGCAGCCGAGCGCTTGGCTGCTGGCTTTTTTGAGACTGGCTTCTCGGGTTCATCAACCGCCAGCCGCTTCGCCAGCGCGTTGCGAGCGTTCCGTTCCGTCTGGCGAATCCTGTTCGTACGCTGACGGCCGATGGTCGACTCAAGCATCGAGCCCACCGTGCTGCGGATGCCCATGCGTGCTCCTCGAACCGGAATTAGACGTGGGCCCATTATGGCTTCGCCCGCCGAGCCTCTGGTCGTGGGCGATCTCCGATCCGTACAGTGGGGGTCACTTGATCAGTGGAGGTCCGATGCTGTTGGTGCCCAAGCAGTTGCGGCGCGCCGGAATGACCGGGACTGTGCCCTACTACGGCGGCCGATTCTCTCCGGCGCAGGCCTACGGAGCCTCTCATCCAGGTGCGCCGCCGCCGTCCTTTGCCGATCCGATGACAGCGGGCGGAGCTTTCGTACGGGCGCCCGTCCCAGCGTCTGGCCAGCCAGCAGGGCAGGCTTCTCCGGCGAGGACCCAATCTGATACGCAGGCGGCATTGCAACATCTGCGGCACTCCGGAGTGATCTCGGAGGTGGAGTTTCAGGAGCTGCGGGCTCGGGTGACCCACTGACTGGGCCGGTACAGGTCCTGGTTGTGGGCTTCGACCGGGCGACGTTCTCCGGTGAGGTGCTCGCGGAATTTACCCGGCTACGGGACGCCGGAATCGTCCGACTCATCGACTTGCTGGTGATCTCGCGCCCCGAGGAAGGTGTCTTCGAGACTCTGGCACTTCCCGAAGGGGTCGAAGCCGACTTCGGTGACGTAGCAGCCCGCGTTTTGGGCCAGTCCGAGGCTTCGGCAGAGGTGGAAGCTCAAGCCGCTGAGATTGACACCGCATCCATGTGGTCGCTTACGGATGCGATACCCGTTGGTGGCACGGCGGCCGTCGCGCTCATCGAGCACACCTGGGCCGGTCCATTGAGCGCAGCAATCCAGCGCGCCGGCGGCACCCTGCTTGAAGAGACCTGGTTGGCGAATGAAGACCGCGAGCTGCTCGAGGCCCTGATCACCGAGCGCCAGAGCTGATAAAAGGCTCGTGGCCGACCGGGCCGCCCACATTCCAAGGAGGATTTGATGTCAACCGCCAACACTCCCGAGCCGGTTTCCGGCAAGCGGGTCGTTATAGACGCACCCCGGCTGTGGGGCGGAGGGCTGGCGACTGCGGTCGTGGCCGCCTTGGTGGCGAGCGTCGGAGTGCTGGTTTGCCGCGACCTGTTACACATCAAGCTCGTAGAGCCACCGCTGCTTCGCTTCACCCAATCCTTCCCAGTCAATTACGCGATCACTGCGTTCGTACTGGCGTTAATAGCAACGGGCCTCGCGCATCTGCTGTCGGTGATCACACCTCGTCCCCAGGCTTTCTTTGGCTGGATCATTGCTCTGGCCACAGTGGTCACGATGGTCCTGCCGTTCACCTTGGGGGGAAGTCTGGAAGGCAAGATCTGCGCCGCAGCAATAAATTTGGTAATCGGTCTGTGCATCGCCACTCTGCTGTCCGGTGTGCTCTCCCGGACGGTTGTCGATGCCGAACGATCGTGGCAGCAGCCTTAGTCAGTGATCAGCTCAAGGTTCGCACCACAAAGGTGCGCGCTAGTCGATCATGCAACGGCTTGCGGGAAGGAATGATCAACAAGATCAGGCTGACGAGGAGACCAAGATCAGGCGGACGCCTGAGCGGGATAAAAGATCACAGCCGCGCCAAGAGCAGCTGCCGCGGGAATGTAGCGGCCGCCGAGGGGTGATGTCTGCACTGGAAGGTCGGCCCGTTCCCAAAGGTCCTGCGCGGCCGGAAGATCACGGACTGCTAAGCCGTAACCGACGAAGGCGGGAAGGGCGGGCGGCATCTCACCCGGCAGCACGCTGCCGAGTGCCGAATCCGGAACGATCAAGACTCTCGAGCTGCCAAGGTCGAAGACATGCAGCGGTCCATCACTGCGCCCAGGCCGTTGCAGATAGCGTGCATAGCGACGTACGTAGTCCCCCAGATCAGCGTCGGGTACACAGAGCACCGATTCGATCAATTCGATCGCTCCATTCGGATGACTCTGCCGACCCATCAAAGGACCTGAGTCGGCTGGCCCGTCCTCGGCAAGCGCTAGCCTGCCTTCCGGTGAGAGGCCGGGGTCACTGTCGATCTCCACGTAGCCGATCGATACCGGCTTCGTCGCTTCTCCGGCTAGCGCCGGCCGCTGCAGTCGATTGACGGCGCCATGCGCCACGCCCTCCGCCGCGAGCCGAGCGATTGTGGCGTCAGCATTGACGGTGCCGAAGACCAAAATGTGCAGACCTTCGAACCGGGCGAGCGCCTCAGACATGCGTGTCGCGGTCTGCGTAATGCTCTCCGTCAGGCGATCCAAGACGTCAGCGGGCGCCTGCAAGGGGACAAGGTTGGCGTCTGCGCCTACCGCACCTCCCCGGCGGTCGTCGACTGCGGTGACCAACTCGACGAAGGTGCGCCGGAAGCTAACGTGCGTGTTCCCAGTCCCGAAGGCGCGCAGCGGCTCTCCGGGATGCGGAGCAAGAGCGGGGAACGAGGGCGGTGGCACCAGAAAACCCATCCGTTGATAAAGCGCGATGGCGGTCTCGATGTCGCGAACCACGTGGCCGACGTGCTGGATGCCGCTCACGGTGGCATCCGCGCCAGCCTGGATCTGGCGGACAGCGGTCGGTGCGGTCATGATGCTCCTCACATTGCGGCAGTGACGGAATTGATCGTGGGAGAGCGATCGGGACGCGACTCCTTCTGAGACGCTGTAGTCCAAAGGCTGGCCGCGAGCCAGAGCAAGGCAAGCGCGACCAAAATTCCGTGGGCAATGCGAGCCCAGGCCGGCAGATAGAACTGGGGGATCAGCAAAAGCAGCGCGATAGCGAGCGGCACCCCGCTCCATCGCGGCAAGATGCTGGCGCGCCAGATCGCGACTGCGAGGAGCACTCCACCTACACCGAGCAGAACGAGTCCGAGTGTAAAGGTGGTAGCTGCCGCGGCGCCGAACCTGATGGCATTGACCAGCTCAAGCAGGTTGAGCGATGCGCCGGAATCCAGCTTGCGAGCGATGGCGTGCAGCGCGAATCCTCTGCGCCGTAGTACGGAAGCGCCAGCCCAGCCCCAAGCCAGATAGCGACTGTACCGGCGAGACTCAGGCCAAAACCACGGCTTCCTTCCGTCACACGGCAGATGGCCAGCAAGCCCAGCGGCATCAAGATCAAAGCAACCATGGCGAACAAGTGCGCAACCACCCATGCATTCGAGCTCATCGACGCCACGGCGCCTCCGACGGTGGACTCGTCGTGCCAGGGCCGAACCGCCGGATACAGAAAGAACAAGACGCCAGATGCCGCGAGCGCGGCGGCGCCGAGGCCGACGAGGCGGCGTGAATCC
>DATLQC010000168.1:0-5054 GCA_035535395.1 Propionibacteriaceae bacterium
CGGAAGGTCGGAATCACGCGGCCCGACCAGGTGTCGTCCTCTCGCAGGAATTTGTGGGCGGAAAGGTCGTCGCAGGGGTCGTCGGTAGTGGCAAGCAGCTCGATGTCGAATCGCTTGTACAAGGCCCTCGGCTTGAACTCCTCAGAGCCAAGCCGCTCGGCGATCTGATCATAGATTTGGTCTGAGGTTTCAGCGCTAGGTTGCACCCGCACATCGAAGATGTCCGCCAGCTGCGTCTCCAGCCACAGTCGTACAGGCGTGCCGCGATAAATGCTCCAGTTCGAGCACAAGATCTTGAAAGCCTCGCGAGACTGCTCCTCAGTCATCGACTCCTGGCCTACGCCGAGCTTGGCCAACTCCACACCATGGGCATGCAAGAGCCGATTGACGTAATGATCAGGAGTGATGAACAACGTGGTGGGATTGGTGAAGGGGACGTCCTCGGCCAACCATTGAGGCGGAACGTGACCGTGCGGTGAAATGATCGGCAGTTCTGCAACGGTCTCGTACAACTGGCGGGCCAGCCTACGGGTGCCCGGCTCGGCCGGAAACAGGCGGTCGGGATGAAGCTCGAGCGTGGCAATGGGGGACATAAGGCCATCCTGCTGACTCCGGCCCACGTGTGACAACAGGGTTGCCGCTTGTTGCCAAACTCCCGCTCTTGGATATGGGCATTGGGCGACACCGAGGGCGCGCGAAAGTCGGCAATAGTCGGAATTGAGGGTCGCGCTCTCAGTCTTTTTCGCTGCGTGCGATGGGCAGCGTGAGCCCGTATTTCAGGCCGAGGAGCCGGACGACCATGCAGACGGCTGCGCCTAGCACGGGGAAGACCGGGCTTGTGCTGCCGGCCTCCTGCGCGATGACAAGGACCGCGGCTCCCAGCATCGCCGGCACCGCGTAAAGCCCCTCACGCAGAACGGTCGGGATCTCTCCGAGCAGCAGGTCACGCAACATCCCACCGCCGACCCCGGTGACCGTCCCGAGGAGCACGGCCTGCGCCGGGCCCAGCCCGAACTGCAGCGCCTTGGTGGCGCCCGTCACCGCGAAGAGGCTGAGGCCGACGGCGTCGAAGAGCATCACGCTGCGCTCGAACCGCTCCAACGCCGACCCGGCGAAGAAGCAGACCAATCCCGCCACTCCCGCCGCCGCCAGGTAGCGCCAGTCCCGGACGGTCGCCGGTGGCGTGCCGATCAACAAGTCCCTAGTGACCCCACCCGCCAAAGCGACGACAGTGGCGAGCACCACGACACCGAGCAGATCTAGCCGTGCTCGTACCGCCGCCAAGCCGCCACTGATGCCGAAGACGAACGTCCCCGCCAGATTGAGGACGAGAATAAGCGTGGGATTGAAGCCCGGCGGCACATCCATCATCGAGGAGCGTAACGGCAGGCGCGGGGCAGCATGCACGCCGCTGGCACTACCGGATTCCCGCCCTGTGGGGTGGGGCCTCAGTGTTACAGGACGGTTGATGACTCTGCCCGCTCCGGGCCGATGTTCACGCGTACAGCTCAGGCAGAACCGAATCGATGACCCTTCATTCCTTGTGGCGGCCGGGGCCCGACGGGCAAGCTGACCGTGTGGGAATCACTGTGGAGCCGGCCAGCCGATCGAGAAGTTATGGGACCGATCCAGGCGATCCGTCCCGAGCCGCTCTTGTGGGTGGTGTCGGCGAGCGTTTGTCGCCCGAGCAGGTCAGTACCTTCGTCCGTGATCAGTTCGCCGCTGCGGATCTGGATGGGACGCGGGTTTGTCTGGTGGTCCCGGACGGTACCCGGACTTGTCCACTGCCGTTGTTGATGCGCGCGGCGTACGAGGGGCTGGGCGATCGGCCGTCGGCAGTAACGGTGGTTATCGCCTTGGGCACCCACCAGGAGATGGAGGAAGATCATCTCGCCCGCCATCTCGGCTATTCACCGGGCGCACCAGAGGAGACCTATCCGGGCTGGACAATCCTCAACCATGAGTCTTGGCTGCCCGAGACGTTCACCTCATTAGGGACCATCGGTGCCGATCGACTCACCGAGCTCACCGGAGGTTTGATGACGGACACCTCGGTGGAGGTGCGTATCAACCGCCACGTCGCCGACGCCGACGTAGCGATCGTGGTCGGGCCGGTGTTCCCGCACGAGGTTGTGGGTTTTTCCGGCGGCAACAAGTACTTCTTTCCGGGCGTTTCAGGTCCCGAATTGATCAATCTCTCGCACTGGGTGGGCGCCTTGATCACCAGCGCGGAGATGATCGGTACGCCCGGCGTCACCCCGGTCCGGGCCCTGGTGAACGAGGCGGCCAGCATGATCCCGGTCGAGCGGCTAGCGCTGTGTCTGGTGGTGGCCTCCGGCACCGACACACTGCACGCGGCAGCCTTCGGCACCCCGGAGGACGCCTGGGCCGCCTGCGCGGAGATCTCCGCGGAGACACACGTGACCTATCTAGACCATTCCGTACAGCGGGTGCTGTCGATCATGCCGACCAAGTACGAAGACATCTGGACCGCGGCCAAGGGCTTCTACAAGCTCGAGCCGATCGTCGCCGACGGTGGTGAGGTGATCATCTACGCTCCGCACATCAACCAGATCTCCGCGATGCACCCACACATCGCCGAGATTGGCTACCACAATCGCGACTACTTCCTCGGCCAATGGGACAGGTTTAAAGATCAGCCATGGGGCGACCTGGCGCACTCGACTCATCTGCGTGGCCAGGGCACCTGGGATACTGAGCACGGCGAGCGGAACCGGGTCACGGTGACACTGGCCACTGGTATTCCTGAGGATGTAGTTCGGTCTGTCAATCTCAACTATCTCGACCCGGCGACCGTTGATGTTGCGGCGTACGAGGCCGATCCGGACACCTTCGTTGAACCGCACGCCGGCGAGGTTCTCTACCGGCTCCGGCCAGGTCAGCCGAGCCAGACGGCCGCCGAGTCTGATGGCCGTGAGCCCTCGACTAGTGGGTGGGACGGGTGACTGTGCAGGAACCGCAGTGACCCGGGATCCAGTTTCTGATCAACGGCGTGCTGCTTCGCCACGAATGAGCAATTCCATCAGCTCGGGCAAGTTCCGGTTTGCGCTGGTGGGTGCCGGGATGATCGCCAACCATCACGCCAGAGTGATCCGCGAACTGGCCGATCAGATCGAATCTTGTTGCGGTAGTAAATCGCACACTGGAAAAGGCCGAGAAGATCACGACAGTGCATGGTGGCCAAGCGTTCAGCTCATTGACTGATGCCATTGCCGCGACCGATATCGACGTCGTCGTCATCTGCACGCCGCCCGGCGGCCGCGCCGAGGTGGCGATTGAGGCCCTCGAAGCCGACAAGCACTTGATCATTGAGAAGCCGGCGGAGGTCAGTCTCAGCAAGATTGACGACATCATCGCTGCCCAACAGAAATCCGGCACATTAGTAACAGTCATTTCGCAGCACCGCTTCGATCCAGCCTCCGAGGTCGCTCTAGCGGCGATCAAGAACGGCGAGCTGGGTCGCCTCACTTCCGGCATTGCCTCCATCGACTGGTGGCGGGACCAGAGTTACTACGACTCAGGAGGCTGGCGTGGCACCTGGGAATTCGAGGGCGGCGGTGCCCTGATGAACCAGGGCGTGCACACCGTTGACCTGCTGGTGGCCATGCTAGGCAGGCCGGTGGAGGTTTTCGGGTGCACCGCCATCCTCGCTCACGAGCGGATCGAGACCGAGGATGTCGCAGTCGGTGTGGTGAGGTTCGAGAGTGGCGCCCTCGGCGTACTACACGCCACGACTGCCGCGTTTCCGGGCCTGAGCGCCCGAGTTCAGGTGCACGGTGACAAGGGATCGATCGTCATCGAAGACGACGAGCTCAGCTTCATCCACGTCACTCGAAAAGAGTCAGCCGACGCGGAGCAGTTGTCCGGCTTGGAAGACGGTGCCATTAACCAGGTCGCTGAGTACGCACTGCCCGAGGAAGACGCGGCCACTGCTGGCCGTGACGCGAGCGAACTCTCCGACGCCCACCACTACCAGTATGAGAACTTCCTAGCAGCGCTGCGGGGAACCGAAGAGATCCGAGTGGGCCTGGCCGAGAATCGCCAGACCGTCAGCGTCATCGTTGGCCTCTACGAATCGGCGCGTACCGGCAAGCCCGTCTGGATATCTACCGAATTCGGCCACCGGGCCTGAGCCGCGTGCTGGGCATGCGTGGTGCAGGCAGCGGTTTGCCGAGATAGCCATGAACCACGCCAAACCTGTCGCCATGCATCCACTCCTCGCGGGCGGCGACGATCTCGTCATGATCGCGGCCGATAAGTTCCACCACATCACGATGTGCTCTTCGAACGGCTCACCCCCGATCAGCAACACTCGGCCCCCTTGATCTGTCCGCAACGCCCAGTCGGACCGACCAGAGCCCAGATACAGCAGCGGACCGGTCGATCGCGCAAGGCCATCAACCTCCACCGTGCCGGACAATCCCAGGGCGGCGTACTCCCAGTCGGAGTGCAGGGGCAGCCGGGTGTTCGCGCCGGCGGCAAGGTCAGCCTCGATTCCAACCAGCGGGCTGTAGACCTGGGCCGGAGAGGTCGCACCGCCCAGTTCGCCCATGATCACCCTCACAGTGACGCCGGAATCGGTCAGCACCGGCATCTGGATGGTGACCGAAGTGCGGGTCAACATGCCGGTCCCGGTCCGGTAGAACCGTCCACAGCTGTACGCCATGCAGGATCGGCGAGTGGTCGGGCGGGCTTCCCTCCGAATGCGAAATAGCATGACCGGCCGTCATCAAATTCAGCTGGCCTGGTTTCACCAGTTGGTAACTGCCCACGCTGTCCCGGTGCAGCACCTCTCCGGAGATTAGCCAGCTGACCGTTTGCAGTCCGGTATGCGGGTGCGGAGGAACCTGCATCCCCGCGGCGTTGCTGATGTCATCTGGCCCATAGAAGTCGACGAAACACCAGGCGCCGACCATACGGCGATCACGGTTGGGCAATGTGCGGGTCACCGTCATCGCCCGGGGGCCACCCAGCGGCACATCCCGACCAATGTGCAGCTGCCGCACCGGCTCAACGGCTACCGCCGTCCGGCC
>DATLQC010000169.1:0-3368 GCA_035535395.1 Propionibacteriaceae bacterium
CGATCACATTCCGGCTGCCGTGATCGGCGCATCCATTGGGCCGATCGGGACAGCGGTTAGTCAGCAAAGCCTGCGCGGCGTCCTCAGCTTCTGCAATGCCCGTCAGATGACAGCGCCGGAGGCCTACATCCGATATTCCCCGGAGGTCTTTACCGCTGATGGCGAGGTTGTCGACGAAGCGATAGCGGCGTTCTTGAGTAACTTCATGTCCGAATTCCGCACTCATCTCGCCCGAGTGCTTACGGTCATACCGCGGCAATAACCGTTAGGACTGCGCGTTAAGTCTCGTCGCAGTGCACACCGGGGTTCCACATCTCGAAGGTGCCGGCAGGGTTGTCCTTCCAGACCCAGGCGTGCAGTGAGTAGAACGGCGGTAGACCGTACCGATTGGGAGCGTCGGTGAAGCTGAACTCGTGTCCGAAGAGCATCGGCGGTGCCGCAACGTCCCTGGCCCCAACTCCCACATGTGGTTGGCTGGCGTCCCAATCGGACTTGATCACAACATATTCCAGCGCAGCCAGGTGTAGCCCGCCATGTCGATCAGGCGCATAGACCAGGGCTTCCGGATGCGTGGCATCGATCGACGGATTCCTGACAAGATCACCGTTGACATAGTGCACTCCCATGGCACCCATCTGCGGCTCGGCAATACAGGTAATTCCCGCACTATCGGCCAAGATCGAATAGCCGGTCTTCTTGGCGACGCTGAGGCTGTGGTATTTGGCCGTGGCCGAGCGAGCCGGGGCAGTCAACGCGGCGGCCTGGTGCTCATCGCAGGCGAACGCTGCAACCGCTGGACCCGCGATCAAGACGGTGCTGGTAGCTGCCACAGCGAGAGTGCGGAACAGTTTCATGACTCCTCCTTCGGTCGGAATTTGATATACGACCGTAGGAGCGCATGATCAACAACTCATGGGAGCTGATCTCCCATGTTGGCCCGACGACTACCTAGATTTCCTTGCTCCCAATACCGATACTGGTACGCGGTCCGAGTGCATAAGGCGCAGCTTGCGTGCCTCCTTGGCAGCGTCCTTGCGTGTAGTGGCGCCGAGTTTGCCGAGGATCGCTGATACGTGGTGCTCGACCGTCCGAACCGATATGAACAAGCTGGCGGCGATCTCCTCGTTGGACTGGCCCTGGGATAGGAGTTCGAGAATTTCCTGCTCGCGCGCCGTCAGGCCTCGTGGGTGGGCCTTCGTGGCCGTACGCGCACCCGCGGGAATGGAGCGGATGCCAAGATCTCGCATCGTTTGGCGGACTCTGCGAGCTGCCGCGTCGGCGCCAAGATCAACAAGCCTCCTCAACGACTCTCGAAGATGGGTGTCCTCTTTGGTGTCCAGCAGCGCAAGCGCAGCTTCATAGCGATAGCCCAGCCGATCCCAGAGCGCTGCAGCCCGCGCGCCATCACCGGTGAGTTGTGAGCCGAACGGTTCGATATCAACGGCTTGCGCTGTCCTGCCGAGACGCCGCATCCAAAGAGCCATCCAGCAGCGATCGACAGCAGTGGCACCGGCTGAGAAAGAGCACACCCGATCGAGTTCGTAGCTAGCGGCGTCCAACCGGCCCTCCAACCAACGTGCCTCGGTTCGGGCAATTCCCACAGGTCTGATCCACTCAGGCTCACCGAGCCGGAGCGCGGACTCCATTGCCTCGTCCAGATAGGGCCAGAAACCCTGTTCGCCTCGGCGAGCCATCACCTTCGCCGTGCTGCACAGTGGCCTAAGCCGATTCCATCGGGACAGCCTGTGCTGATCGAGCAGCGCATGACCTAGCGAGATGCATTCATCCCAGCGCCCGTTTTGCTCCAGAACTGCGGTGCGCTGGCCTTGCAAACACACGACAAACGTGCCGATGTCGTGCTCCTCGCAATAAGCTAAGGCGTCGCCGTAGCAGCGCTCGGCCTCCTCGGGCCGGAGATCTTCGCAGTACCACATATACGTGCGGGCGAAGGCACGGCCGGCCTGTTCCTCGTGGCCACCAGACAGCGCGGACTCGAGTGCGGCCTGCATGGGCACCGCCCACTCTCCACCCCTGCCTCGGATCGCCTTGGCTTCCGTGTCCAGGGCATCGCCGATCACGTCAGTGAGCCCGAGCTGCTCTGCCATCTCGCGGGCCTGTCGCGCCATCGCGATGCCTTCTTCATAGCGACCCTCGGCGAGCCGGTGAGACGCCATCCTTTCGTATGCCCGCGCAATTTCTGGACCGGAGGCACATTCCTGAGCCAGGGCCAGCGCGCCCTCGCGAGCTTGTTTGGATTCGGCACCACGGCACAATCGCCACATCGCCACGGATAGTCGAAGCAGCGACTGCGACTCGCGCCTCAGATCTCCCGCCCCGCGCCACAGCTCGAGAGCTGCGGTACGCATCTCAGCCGACTCCTCCCAGCGATCCACCAGCGCCAGTTCCTGTGCCACTGCGTCTGATAGTTCAGCCCGAGTGCGGAGATCGGTGTCCGTCGCAGACTGCAGGGCGCGGCCATATTGGGCCGCCGCCTCCCGGTGCGCCGCCAGCTCCGAGGCACGCCGGCCGGCACGTGACCCGTAGCGGACGACAAGATCGTCCCTACCGGCGCCTTCAGCATGGAACGCCAATCGTGCATCGTCGTTGCACCCTTGGGAGAGCAGCGCGTCCATGATCTTGGTGTGCATGGCCGCCTTCCGGTACGGCGGAACGGCTGCCTCAATCGCGACTCGCGCTATCTCATGTCGGAATCGAAGATCATCTCCATCCTTGATCAACAGACCGTGACTGATCAACTCATCGACGACCAGTGGATCGTCCAGCAACGACACCAGCAGTCCGGACTGCATCCGAGAACCGATCAGCGCGGCAGTGTCGAGGGCATCGCGTGCCGACGTGCTCAGCGTCCTCGTGCGAGCGAGGACCGCATCCCGAACCGACGCCGGGAGGGCGTCGTTGCCGGCCTGGAGCACCTCGATGACGAAGAAAGGATTGCCGGCCGTCAGCCGGTGCAATTCAGTGGCGTCGATCGTCGTGCCTTCCGCCAGGGTCGCAACGCCGGCCGCTGACAGCGTTGCCAGGCTGAGCCGGCGAGTCGCTCGCTGGATTGCCAACGCTCCCAGCGTGAGCCGCAGTGGATCGGTCGCCACCAGTGCGTCGTCGCGATAGGTGACCAGGAGCAGCACCGGCAAGTGCTGGATCCGCCGGCCAAGGTAACTCAGCAGATCCAGCGTTGCCTCATCAGCCCAGTGCACGTCCTCAATGACGAGAACAGTGAAAGATTGCAGATCGCCGAGTTGTTGCAGCAGTGCACCATACAACTGATCTCTCTTCGCCTCAGCGTGGCAGAGCCGGAGCAGCTCACCCTCTATCTGGTTGGCGATATCAAGTAGCGGTCCGAGCGCGGC
>DATLQC010000170.1:0-2326 GCA_035535395.1 Propionibacteriaceae bacterium
GCCAACGTAGACGACCTTGGCCGTCGCTGGATCCTTGCCCGCTTTCTTGAGGCCGTCGACGATCATCTGACCCTCGAGCTCACCGACGTGGAAGTTGTCGAACGAGATGTAGTAGTCGGCGCCCGCGATCGGCCGGTCGTAGGCGATCACCGGAATACCCTGCGCCTTGGCCTTCTGCGCTACCTGGACGCCCGCCTTGTTCAGGTCGACCAGCAGCATGATCGCGCAGCCCTTGGTCAGCTGTTGCTGAGCGATCGTCGCGTACTTGCTCGTGTCGTTCTGCGCGTTCTGAATGTCCGTCACAACCCCCTGCGCTTTGAACGCCTTTTCCAGCTGGGGACGGTCACCGTTCTCCCAACGGTTCGAAGACTCTGCGTCCGGCAGGATGATGCAGGCACGCTTGCCGGCTGCGGCTCCGCTTGCCCCACCGCTCGCCTCGCCCGCGGGTGCAGGGGCGGCGGTGTCGCGGTTACATCCGGCGAATGACACTGCGGCAAGTCCCGCCATAAGCGTGGCTACGGCGGCCTTCTTGGTCAGAAGTTTCATTTGCTCTTCCTTGAGTACAAGTGATTTAACCCTGATGACTGGCCCGGAAAGGCTTTCGAAAACCTTTCGAAGTCGGGGAAAGTCTGGCATTTGGCCCCTGCAGTGTCAAGCAACCGGGCCAGCACGATCAGGTAACAAGCACACCGGGAGGGAGCGCTCCGGCTACCGCTTCCTATGTCGCCAGAACCGCCAGCTGCCCGAGCCCGTGCGGTGCGGCCAGGTGGGACCCAACTCGAGGATCTCGGCCGTTCCGTGCTGCGGCTGGGTTGATGCGCCGCCTTCGACCGCCAGCATCAGTTGCAGCGCCTCGTCCTCATAGCTATCGGCGAGTTCGCGCACCAGGTCCATGCGGCCTGCACCCACTGCCGCGTCTATCCGCTCTAAGTAGTGTGCTCGCAGGGAGGCCAGTCCGTCCTCGAACTGAGTAGCCATGAGCGCCTCCAACTGCGGCCCCAAGAATCCTTTGCAGTGTACGTCGCCTCATTCGGCGAGAACGCGTACGTCCCAGGGGCCAAGTTCAAGATCACGCATCGAGGCGTCACTCTCGGCCAGGATGTCGATCATGTCTCGCGGCGTGGTGACCTGTGTGGGAGTCCAGCTCCAGTTGTGGACGACATGGATGCGCTCCCCGTCTGCGTTGGTTGCTGAGTGAACGGTCACCGACGCCGGTAGGACCGTCCACCTTGCGTCCTGGTGCGGGACAAGCCAGCGTACGAGGCTGGCGGCCAGTGCAGGATTCGGCACTGTGCCGACGGTGGTGATCCGACCGCGACCATGCTCATTGGACACTACGGCGGGGAATCGCCCGAAGTGTGGATGGCGGTAGCTGATGATCATCTCTGCGCCGTCGTTGATCAGCCCGTCGATCCAGTCTGTTGCGGCAGCGCCGTCGGACAACACGATGGCGTCCGTCTCGGCAACCACTGGAAGCGGTTCCATAAGGTTGGAGAACTCTTGGTAGCGCACGCCGGCTGCCTCGGCCAGGTGGGCTGGTTTCACCTGAAGTCGGGCGTGGCCCTCCTGATCCCCGTACGCGGTTCGTGGACCGATGACGAGGTGTCCACCGGCGGCGGCGTACTCCCTCAGCCAGGTCAGAAGGGCGTCGTCGGCGATCAGCAGGCCTGCGACAACGAGCACCGGCAACTCATCTGCCGCGGAGGCTGGCTCGAGCAGTCGGCTGCCGTCCGGTCCGATGATCTGGGCATCGTGGATGAGCCGTGCCGGCACTCCCGCGTCAAAGGTGCCGCGATAGAAGGCCTCGAAGATGCGGTGGTATGACCGGCGATCCATGTCTTGTGGGGACCAAACTGGCGTACGCAGCCCAGGCTGACTGAAGGCTGCCTGAAATGCCAGCCCCCACTTGGACCGGGCGGAGTACAGCAAGCCAATCTGGGCATCGGGCCGGAGCCCGACGACGTGAGAACCCGCTCTGCGGAATTCGGCTCCGAGTTGGCTCAGCTCCGCGTACACCCGTCCCGGCTGTTGGTCGTGCGGCAGAATGCCGACCCAGTAGGTCTCGGCGCCGAAGTGGTTGGTGTGCCAGTGCCAGTACTCGATCATTTCCGCGCCGCGGGCGACGAAGGCCCATGCTGCCTGTCGCCATTGCCCGTCGTACGCAGGGAAGTTGATCGATGACCCGCCAATAGCGCCGGCGTTCGTCTCGGTGATCAGGAAAGGTGCCTGCTTGGAGGCATACATCCGGTCCGCTGAGAGAAACAGGCTCCAGACCCCAGAAGTTGTCCAAGCCTGCGGAGTGCGGCTGGTGCTGGGCAGGGCCAGC
>DATLQC010000171.1:0-2534 GCA_035535395.1 Propionibacteriaceae bacterium
ACAGGCAGCCTGATAGCGGGCGTCGCGTACGAGGGCGCGAAGCGAGACGGCCGACTCGGCATTCTCCTCCTCGGGCTTCGGGCCGCGACGACGCAAGAGCAGCAGACCTACCGTCCCGGCTACGGCAAGGGTGCCGGCATAGAAGAAGAAGGGAGCCGTTAGTGAGATCGCTGCCAAGGCTCCGCCGACTGCAGGCCCGGTTATCCCACCGATCAGGAAGCCGGCTTGGAAGAATCCAGCTGCTCGGCCGCGTACGCCTGCCTCCACCGAGGTCAGCAGCAAGGTGAACGCGGACACGGTGAACATAGCGGAGCCGATTCCGCCGACGCCGCGAAGCACCAACAGTTGGACGTAGCTGCGCGAGATGCCGGCCAAGCCGCTGGAAATTGCCACGATGAAGATGCCCGTGGCCATGATGATCCGCTCACTGAAGACCTTGATCAGCCAACCGCAGAACGGGCTGGAGACGAGGCGCATCAAGGCGAATGCCGAAATGACCGCTCCTACTTCGGTGTTTCCAACGCCGAAGCTCCGAGCAAAGACTGGTAGCACCGGGACGAGAACGCCGAACCCGACAGCTACACAGAACGCCACCAGGCCTAACACATAGACCTCACGGGGCAGCGAACTCCGCGCGCCGACCCATGCCCGCGCAGCCCCCAGCTTGCCCACCGCCACAGTTTGCCTTGATCTCTGCGACCGGAGCGACCAGTTCAGCACAGACACTAGGGTTGAGGAGCTCGACATGAATACCCAGGAGGCACCGAATGGGATCATCAGCTCGGAATGGGCCTAGGCAATCCGCACGCCGTACTCGCCGCACGTTGCCCGTGCTGGCCTCGGGTTCCGGCAATGATCATGCCACGCCATTGCCGGAGACGGAGCCGGGACCGAAACCCGAACCGGTGGTCGCTCCCGCAAACACTGCTGACTTAGCCGGCAGCGCTGTGCCTCGCGGCCTGCAGGTCGCGGCTGCTTGGTCCTGGCGCGCGATCTTGGTGATCATCCTCCTCGCAGGGATTGTCTGGCTGGTGCGCTATCTGTCCGAGGTCATGATTCCCGTGGCGGTCGCCATCCTGTTGACTGCGCTCATGCTTCCGGTGGCCGAGGCCCTCAAGAAGGGAAGATGGGGGTTGCCGAGGGCAGCTGCGACGGCAATCACGGTGCTTGGCGCGATCGCCGCGATCGTCGCCGCTCTGATCGTGATCGGCGGACAAATTGCTGGTCAAGGCTCTGAACTGTCAGCCAACGTCGTGAACGGCTTCAATAAGTTGAGCGACTGGCTCAGCAATGGCCCACTAACCAACTGGCTTCGCAACGGCCCTCTCCACCTGAGCGCCAGCTGGCTGGATTCTTCAACGTGGATGTCGAAGATCACCGACTTTCTAAAGGCTAGCGGTAGCACGATCGCGGCCTATGCTGCCGAAGTGGGCGCCGGGGTCGGGCATTTCCTTGCCGGGCTTGCCATCGCCCTCTTCTCCCTCTTCTATTTCATCTACGACGGCCGGGGCATCTTCACCTTTGTACTGAGATTCTTCCCGCGGGCTTCGCGGGATCGGGTGGACCAGGCGGCACTGAGAGGCTGGCGGTCGCTGTCGTCGTACGTGCGGGCAACGATTCTGGTCGCACTCAGTGACAGCATCGGCATACTCATTGTCGCGCTAATCCTGGGTGTTCCAGCGGCGCCGGCATTGGCTGCGCTGGTCTTCATCGGCGCGTTCGTCCCGATCGTCGGCGCGCTGGTCTCAGGTTCGGTTGCAGTCCTGGTCGCGTTGGTCGCGCTGGGATGGGTTCAGGCCTTGATCATGCTCGGCGGCGTGATCTTGGTGATGCAGGTCGAGGGTCATGTGCTACAGCCATTCCTCTTGGGGCGGGCGGTGAAGTTGCATCCGCTAGCTGTGGTACTTGCCATAGCTGTTGGCGTCATAGCAGCCGGGATCGTAGGGGCGCTATTGGCCGTACCGCTGCTGGCGTTCACCAAGTCCTTTGTCTTGTCGCTGGCAGGAGGAGCGGAGCCACCCTTAGGCAGAGCCCATCCGCCGGCTTTGCCGCTGCATCGCCGTCAAGGATCGAAGACGGGCGCAGCCGCCCGGGCGTAGCACACCGCGCCTAGAGCGCAGAGCCCTTCTTGTACTTGCCGTAGGACATGTTCCAGTCGCTGTAGCCATTGCCGTATTCCACGCCCCGACTGCTTCCTCTGGTGATCACCGGGTCACCGATGAGGGTGTGGTTGAACAACCAGGCTGCGTTCGAGGTGCTCATTCCAACGCAGCCATGACTCGCGTTGCTGCGGCCAAAATAGGCTGCATTCCACGGCGCGGCATGCAGAAACTCGCCTGACTGCGTGATTCGCATCGCATACCTGACTCGGAGGCTGTAGTGCTCGCGCGCTCCGATCATCGTATTGGTCATTTTGGTGACGTAGAGCTTGTCCATGATCAGCTTGACGCCACTGCGGGTCTGCCAGCCGGGCTTTCCACCGCTCACGGCAATGGTGCGGGCCAGCTTGCCATTGCGGTACACCTTGGCAACGT
>DATLQC010000172.1:0-9834 GCA_035535395.1 Propionibacteriaceae bacterium
CTCGGCCGTGTCGAAGAACGTGACGCCGCGGTCGACGGCGGCGCGCAGCATCGCGATCGAAGCGTCGCGCTCGGGGGTTTGGCCGTAGTTCGCGCTCAAGCCCATGCAGCCGTAACCAATCGCCGTGACCTCTAGAGGGCCCAACGTGCGTGTCTGCATCAAGTACTTCCTGTCTGGTTTCGGTGGTTGTCGACGGTGCCGGCGAGCTCCAGCCGTTGGCTGGTCAGGGGGTCAGCCCGACTCGACGGAGCCAGGCGTCCACGTCGCTGCGACGCTGGCTGACTTCTTCGCCCCGGATGGCTAGACCGGGTCCGATCCGGGCACCGGGGAAGGCGGCGGTGTAAACGGCTTGCGTGCTGCCGAGACCACTGACGGCGTGGGTGACGAAGGGGTGGATCTGCTTGCCGGTGAAGTCGTAGCGCTCGGCGAATGTCGTCATGATCATCGGCGGCCGTACGTTCCAGATCGGGCTGCCCACCAACACGACGTCGTACGAGGCGATCGAGTCGATTGGGTTCGCGATCACCGGCCGGGCGTCGGCGTCCTGCTCGGCGACGTTGCGTTGCACAGTCGCGTCGTAGCTGTCCGGGTAGGGATCCGCGGCCTCGATCTGGTAAACGTCGGCGTCGATCAGCTCGCTGATCATGCGGGCGAGTACCTCGGTATTTCCGACCTCCAGGTCACGGCGGCCGCCGTAGTAGTAGTTCTCCCCGGACCGGGAGAAATAGACAGGCAAGGTGCGGTTGGCGGCCGGAGCCGTAGTGGTGTTTCGTGCAGATTCGCTCGGCGACGTCGGCGTGGTCGCCAGAGTGGTGATCTGGCTGTCCATCAGTCCGCAGCCAGCCATCAGCGTTCCAGCCAAGCCGGCGGCCAGCATGCCGCCCCGTCGCAGGGCGACACGTCGGCTCACGGTGGGTCTGCTCATCGGGTTCTCCTGCTCGGCCGAACGCCAAGATGTGATGCTCAGCCGACTCCGGACACGTGTGTTAGTGCTCGGGAATGGGGCGGCCGAAGGTCTCCAGGGTGATCACCTCGGGTTCCGGGCCACCGCGCTGGCCGGTGTCGAGGGCGTCGATCGCGGCGAGCTCGTCGGTGGTGAGGTCGAAGTCGAAGACGTCGATATTCTCCGCGATCCGGGCCGGCTTGGTCGACTTCGGGATGACTGAGCGGCCTTGCTGGACGTGCCAGCGCAGCATCACCTGAGCGGGGGTCTTGCCGTGTGTCTTCGCGATGTCGCCGATGGTCGGGTCCTGCAGAGTGCTGGTGTGCTGGCCGTCGCGGTAGAAGGTGATGCCACCGATCGGGGACCAGGCTTGGGTGAGGATGCCGTGGGCGGCGTTCAGGGCCTGCACCTCGCGCTGGGCGAAGTACGGGTGGACCTCGATCTGGTTCACCGCTGGCACAACGCTGGCGTTGTCGAGCAGGGTGGTGAGGTGATCGACCATGAAGTTGCTGACCCCGATCGCACGGACCTTGTCGTTGCCGAGCAGCGTCTCCAGGGCTCGATATGCCTGGAGAGTGGCCTCGAAGTCCGAGGGCAGGGCCTGGTGGAGGATCATCAGGTCAATCTGGTCGACGCCGAGCTTGCGCGCGCTCTTGGTGAACCCGTGCAGCGTCTCGTCGTAGCCGTAGTCGCTGATCCAGATCTTGGTCTCCAGGAACACCTCGGACCGGTCCAGGCCCGAGCTGGTCACAGCCTCGCCGACCTGCCGCTCGTTGCCGTACGCGGCGGCGGTGTCGATGTGGCGATACCCCGCTTCCAGAGCCGCCGACACGGCGGCCCGAGTCTCATCGGGCGGGGTCTGGAACACCCCTAGCCCGAGGGCGGGCATGACGACGCCGTTATTCAGGGTCAGCGTGGACACATCAGGCATGGTGGATCTCGTTTCTCTCGGTGATAGCCGAGTCGGTGAAGGAACAGGTGATGTCGTCAGGTAGCGACGGCGGAAGGAGCTAGTCGTGATGGGGTGAAGGCTGCGCCGGGTCGGGCCGGGCGGTCGCCGAGCCCTGGCTGGCGGTCCAGGTGGTCAATAGCTTCAGCTGGTCCTCGGCCTGAGAGCCGGGGTCGGCGGTGTAGGCGATCAGGATGAGATCATCGCCGGGCAGCTCGAGCGCGTTACCGGTCAGCTCGATGTCGCCGACGACCCGGTTGTGGAGCTGTTTGCGTGCGGTGCGGTGCAGCCGAACATTTTGCCGGGCCCACCGGGCCACGAATTCATCACTGCGGGTGGAAAGCTCACCGATCAGATCACTCAAGGCCCGGTCCCGCGGGTCACGGCCGGCCTGAACCCGCAACGCACCGGCCAAATCGTCGGCAACCACCTCCCAGTCCAGGAAGAACCCGCGAGAGTGCGGATCGAGGAACACGTACCGGGCGAGGTTCAACGGCAACCGCTCATCATCGAGCGCGCCCCCGTACAACGCCTGACACAGTTCGTTCGCGGCAACGATCTCCATCCGCGGGGTCCGCACGTACGCGGGGATGCCGTTCATGCCGGTCAGGATCGCCATGACCGCTGGCCGCCGGGCGGCTGCCGCGGGCTTGGGTCGGCGCGGCCGGCGAGACATCGTGGTCTCGCTGTTACGGGCCAGGTCGAGCAGGTGCTGACGTTCGGCTTCGTCGAGCTGCAGCGCGCGGGCGACCGCCTCCAGCACCGACTCCGAGGCCCCGGCCAGGTGACCGCGTTCGAGCCGGGCGTAGTAGTCCATGCTGACTCCCGCGAGCATCGCGACCTCCTCCCGGCGCAGGCCCGTGACGCGGCGCTTGTCACCGAAGCTGGCTAGCCCAGCCTGCCCCGGGGTCAGCCTGGCTCGGCGACTGGTCAGGAACTCCTGAATGTCCTTATGGCGATCCACGTCCTCGACGCTACGACCCCACGCCCCAGCGGAAATAGGACCTGTCAGTACACGGATCAGCAGCCCTCCCGCGCGCCCACGAGGGGCGCGGCGAGAAGGAACAACATCCCGAGTCCAAGCTCGCGAAGTACTTCGAGACCTTCACCGACCGCCGCCAGACCGAGTACGCCGGGGCCGATCACGACACCGAGCGCAAGGAGCAGAACCACCTCGGGGATCAGCCGCCGAGGCAGGAGGCCGGCGAGGAGCGGTGCTACCACGGCGCAGACGGCGATCCAGAACAATGACGGCGCCGTTCCTGCCATGGCGACACCATCTCACCGGGCACTTCAGGTTGTAGCTCATCGCCGATGCGGGCGCCGAGGACTTACGCCTCAATCTCTGGCTGCTGGGGTGCAGGTTCGAGCAGGCCGACGCGCTCCAGCTTGTCGGCCAGACCTGCTCCGTCAGAGCCGTACAGCCATGGCACGGTCGAATCGCCAGTTCTCGCGTGGCCGCGGAAGCTGCTGCCAGCGAGCACAGCCTCGCTTGGGGTAAGCCGACGGATGCACACCGCGGCCACATTGTCGGGATGTTGCGCGATGAAGTCGCGGTAGATCGACTCATCGTGTTGACCATCGTCACCGACTAGCAGCCATTTGATCTGAGGGAACTCCCGTGCCAGGCGTTCAAGACTGCTGCGCTTGTGCGCCCGACCGCTGCGGAACCAGCTGTCAGCCGTCGGCCCCCAATCGGTGAGCAGCAAGGCGCCGGCCGGATACAGGTTGCGCGAAAGAAAGCGAGTCAAGGTAGGTGCGACGTTCCATGCTCCGGTGGAGAGGTAGATAAACGGCGCTCCTGGGTAGCGAGTGCTCAGTCGCTCGTAGAGAACCGGCATCCCAGGAGTCGTCGCTCGCGCATGTTCATTTACGACGAAGGTGTGCCAGGCGGCCAACAGTGGCCGGGGTAGTGCGGTGACCATGACGGTGTCATCAATGTCGGACACGACTCCGAAGCTGACCTCCGGATCGACCACGAAGACCAAAGCCCGGGCGATATCCGAATCTTCGGAGCTGATGCCGATCTGATGCCAGCCTGGCTCGAGATCAACCTCGAGAACTAGATCGACGATGCCGCTCGGATCGGCCTCAACCTCGTGCGATCGTCCGCCGATGTCCACAGTTACGTGTGCGTTCTCGATCGGGACGCCGATGAAGTTACGCCAGCCGCGTATCCCAGTCGGCGTGTCGGCGTGGCGCTGGGGACTCTTCGCGAGCAGTACGCGAGCAAGCACCCGTATCCAACTCGTCGAGCCGTAGCTGGTGTAGGGAATCACCTCAGCGGCGTATCCGGCATCCCGAGCACGTCGAGCGCGCCAGCGCTGCACCGCATAATCGATGCGAAGAGCCCGGTTTCTCAGGGGTTCCTGCACAGATCTGACCCTAGCGGTCATGCCCGTACGTCGGCAGTTGATCAGGCCGAGGATCTATTCAGTGCCGCTACGACGCAGCACCTCGCTCAGCCGTTCCGCGGCTGCGATTACCGCCGGAGCGTGCAACCGACCGGGTTGACGGGACAGTCGTTCGATCGGCCCGGACACACTCACCGCAGCAATGACCTTTCCAGATGGGGAGCGTACGGGCGCGGAAACCGAGGCGACGCCGGGTTCCCGCTCGCCGACCGAATGGGACCAGCCGCGCCGGCGTACCGCCGCCAGAGCGACCGCAGAGAAGCGGCTGCCTCGCAGCCCGCGCTGCATCCGTTCGGGCTCCTCCCAGGCCAACAGCACCTGAGCCGCCGAGCCCGCGCTCATGGTCAGCTGCGTTCCGATCGGCACGCTGTCACGCAGTCCCGACATTCGCTCCGCGGTAGCGACGCAGACCCGGTAGTCACCTTGCCGGCGGAACATCTGAGCCGACTCGCCTGTGATGTCTCGCAGCCGAGCGAGCACCGGTCCGGCAGTCGCCAATAGCCGGTCCTCGCCCGCCGCGGACGCCAGCTCGCCGAGGCGCGGACCGAGCACGAACCGGCCTTGGAGATCCCTGCTAACCAGACGATGATGCTCGAGGGCGACGGCAAGCCGGTGGGCAGTCGGCCGGGCCAGCCCGGTCGCGGCGACGAGACCAGCCAGGGTGGTCGGCCCAGTTTCCAGGGCACTGAGCACTAGGGCGGCTTTGTCAAGGACGCCGACACCGCTAGAGTTGTCCATGCCTTGATACTGCCGTCTCGAATGCTGGAAGGCAAGTTGCCACGATTAGCTTGCTGGTCGTTGGAATGGCGGAACACCCAGCGGCAGATCATGGGGGAACGGGGAACAGGAGAGATCAATCATCATGGGCAAGACGCTCAGCGAGAAAGTATGGGACGACCACGTCATACGGACCGCCGAAGGTGAGCCCGATCTGCTCTTTATTGATCTTCACCTCATTCACGAAGTGACCAGCCCGCAGGCCTTCGATGGATTGCGGCAGGCGGGTCGGCAGGTACGCCGTCCCGATCTCACCCTGGCGACGGAGGACCACAACACCCCGACGCTGAACATCGACCGGCCCATCGCGGACCCGGTGTCGCGGACTCAGGTCGAGACGCTGCGGAATAACGCGCGCGAGTTCGGCATTCGCATCCACAGCCTTGGCGATCTTGATCAGGGCATTGTGCACATCATCGGGCCGCAGCTCGGCCTGACTCAGCCAGGGCTCACTGTGGTCTGTGGCGACTCGCATACCTCCACACATGGAGCGTTCGGAGCGATCGCTTTCGGCATCGGTACGTCCGAGGTGGAGCACGTATTGGCCACCCAGACGCTGCCGCAGGCCCGGCCCAAGACAATGGCGGTGAATGTGAACGGCGAACTGCCGGTCGGCGTTACCGCGAAGGACATTGTGCTCGCGTTGATCGCCAAGGTGGGCACCGGCGGCGGTCAGGGCTACATCGTGGAGTATCGCGGCTCCACCATTGAGGCGCTGAGCATGGAAGGCCGCATGACCATCTGCAACATGAGCATCGAATGGGGTGCCAAGGCCGGCATGATTGCGCCGGACGAGACCACCGCTGCCTACATCAAGGGTCGCCCGCACGCCCCGGAAGGCGCCGACTGGGACGCTGCTCTGGCGTATTGGACGACACTACGTACTGACCCGGACGCCACCTTCGATGCCGAAGTTGATCTTGACGCGGCCCAGCTGACACCCTTCGTCACCTGGGGAACCAATCCCGGCCAGGGTGTTCCGCTGGGTGCCGAGGTGCCCGATCCGGAGATCTTCGCCGAGGAGTCAGACCGGACGGCCGCAACGAAGGCCCTGGAGTACATGGCGCTCAAACCGGGTCAGAAGATGCGCGACATCCACGTCGACACCGTCTTTCTTGGCTCATGCACGAACGGACGAATCGAAGACCTGCGCGCCGCAGCCGGCGTCATTAGGGGACACCATGTTGCCGAGAGCGTGCGGATGCTGGTCGTACCCGGTTCCGCGCGGGTCCGCTTGCAAGCCGAGTCGGAGGGTTTGGACGTGATCTTCAAAGACGCCGGGGCCGAATGGCGGGCCGCCGGTTGCTCCATGTGTCTGGGCATGAACCCTGATCAACTCTCTCCGGGTGAGCGGGCCGCATCCACCTCGAATCGCAACTTCGAGGGCCGACAGGGCAAAGGCGGTCGGACACACCTGGTGTCACCGCTGGTCGCCGCTGCCACCGCGGTAACCGGCACGCTCAGCTCTCCAGCCGATCTCTCTGGGACACGATGATCATGGACGCGTTCACCACTCACACCGGCACGGCGCTCCCACTGCGACGCAGCAATGTCGACACCGACCAGATCATTCCCGCGGTTTACTTGAAGCGGGTCACCAAGACCGGATTCGAGGACGGACTGTTCGCGGCTTGGCGCAACGACCCGAACTTCGTCCTCAACCTGCCGCAGTACGCCGGCGCGACGATCTTGATCGCCGGCCCCGACTTCGGCACGGGATCGTCCCGCGAGCATGCAGTTTGGGCGCTGCAGAACTACGGGTTCAGAGTCGTGATCGGGTCAAGGTTCGGGGATATCTTTCGCAGCAATTCCGGAAAGGCCGGGCTGCTGATCGCAGTCGTCCACCAGAAGATCATCGAAGAGCTTTGGGACTTGGTCGAGGAACATCCCGCAGCGCCGATCACTGTCGACCTCGTCGAGCGGCAGATCACCGCCGAAGGTTTCCACACCGAGTTCGAGATCGATGATTACACCAGATGGCGGCTGATAGAGGGCCTGGACGACATCGGGTTGACGCTGCGGAATGTTGATCACATCGATGCGTTCGAGCGCAACAGGGCGGCGTACAAGCCCAAGACGCTACCGGCGAAGGTTGCAAGCAGCAGTTAGGACGGCGTTGGTTGCTGTTTTCCCTTACAAGACACCAAAATATGCAAGCAAAGTGATTGTCTGGCTGCGCGATCTTCCCTAGCGTTGGGCCTGCAGGCGTACCGTACGCTGCCCAAGTTCCCAGCAAGCTTGGAACCGCATTGAGAAGGGAAGCTGTGAACAAGGCTGAATTGATTCAGGCGGTTGCTGTCTACTACGACGGCAGCAAGAGCGAAGCAGCCAAGGCCCTTAACGCCGTGGTGGAAACCATCACCTATAAGACTGCAGCTGGGGAGAAGGTCTCGATCACCGGTTTTGGCGTTTTCGAGAAGGTGCCTCGTTCGGCACGGATGGTGCGCAACCCGCGTACGGGCGAGCGTAAGCGCGCCAAGGCCACGGCTGTTCCACGCTTCCGTGCCGGTTCGGACCTGAAGGCTTATGTTTCGGGAGCCAAGAAGGTGCCCAAGGCGCCCGCCAAGAAGGCGACCAGCAAGGCCACCAGCGGCAGCGCGGCAACATCGAAGACTGCACTACCGGCGAGAAAGACCGTTTCGAGGGCTCCTGCGAAGAAGACCGCGACGACGGCGAAGAAGACAGCGGCCAAGCGTTAGTTCTGCGGGCTTGATTGCTCCGCTCGCTACGCGCGATCCGGCTACAGCCAGGCAGAGAGAACTCGGCTTTCGGCCTCCACCGAGTGGAGGCGCTGGCCAACTCTGACATGCCGAAGTTCATCGCCCAGAGCCTCCGCAGGCAGGGCGATCCGTCTTCCAGACGCCGTTACCGCGACCTGCTCGCCTTCGGCAGTGCGCCATTGCGTGGCAGTGATCAACTCGTAGCGGCCCAGGCGACCGGTTTCATGATCGACAAGCGCTCGGGTTGCTGGACCCACGCCTAATCCAATTGCCACCGCGAGATCAGCTTCGGTATCGACATCGCGCCGGGCGTCAGCAATCGGCGATCCGATCGCTTCAGTGGATAGGCTTACCGCGCCAGACGCATAGTGAGCCGCCGCAGAGCGGCCCTGAAACTGTGGTGCTAGCTCGACGTGGTGCGCAACCAGGATGGTGGTCCCGACACCTGACGCATCCGCAACGAAGGATCTCCGATGAGCTCGTGAGGCATCGAGAATCCGGAGTATGGAGTCCCGGCGCAACGCTGGAAGATCACCAACACAGGCAATGACCGTCGTGAATCCCTGGGCCTGCAAGGTCTGTGCGCCCCGGCTGAGAGCCGAATTGATGCCCACGTGGCCAGACTCACTGATCACTTCCACAGCGAGTCCCGCTCGGCGAAGTTGCGCCTCTAACGCGGGCTGGTCGCTGACAACGAGTACATGTGGCAGCGCGCGCGACAACGCGGCCAGGGTGTCCAGCGCCATCGTCCAGGCGAGCCGTCGCCGCAACGGATCGGGCACCGCTAGTCGAGATTTTGCATGCGTGGTTGGTTTCAGAGCGATCACGCCTGCGGCAGGTGGTGCCGCCATCATGCGGCGTTGACCTCACTAGGCACCCGAGGATGCTGTCACGATCCCGTAAGGTGAAGCCACTCAAGGGCTGGTTTGATCAAAGAAGTGGTGGACAGTCCGAGCCGACGTCAACCGACCCTGGATCAGCAGAACCCATATCCAAGACCCCGAGGTGTTGATGGCCGAGACCCCCGCCGCGAATCGGCAGACGGTGCTCAGGCCACTGTCAGAGGCGAATCACGAGCCGGGAGCGCAGACGATCTCAACCGTGGTCAGAATCCTGCACGCGATCATGAGGCCGTTGACCAAACGGGACTGGCGAGGGCAGGACAAGGTGCCGCAGACCGGCGGAGTGATCTTTGTCGCGAACCACATCTCCAATGCCGACCCGGTGGCTGTCGGTCAGTTTCTTGCCTTCTCCGGGCGCTGGCCACGTTTCCTGGCAAAAGCATCGGTGTTCCAGATCCCCGTGATCGGGCGGATCATTGCTGCTTGTGGACAAATCCCGGTCCAGCGCGGGTCTGGACAATCCAGGGACGCGCTCATTGCCGCGGCTCGGGCGATTGAGCAAGGCCGTGCCCTGGTGATCTATCCCGAGGGAACGATTACCTATGATCCGGAACTGTGGCCGATGAAAGGCAAAACGGGTGCGACCCGGCTCGCCTTTGAGACTGGCTGTCTAGTAGTCCCCATCGGTCAGTGGGGTGCCCAGCAGCTGATGCCCGGGCGTAAGCCGGGCTTTCCGAAGCTGTTCCCTCGCAAGACTTTGCGAGTGGCGGCAGGTGATCCGGTATCGCTTGATGATCTTCGTAGCAAGTCGGTTAGTGCCGCGACGCTTGACGAGGCGACCGGAAGGGTCATGGACGCCATCACGGTCTTGGTCGCTGAACTGCGCCAGGCCACGCCGCCCGCGCATCGCTATGATCCGCGGACAGACATGACGACCGGAGATCAACCGTGAGCGCCGCCGAGACTACCCATGCTCCGGCGCGGATCACGATCATGGGCTCAGGATCCTGGGGCAGCGCCTTTGCGCTCGTGGTATCCGACGCCGGCAATCAGGTGACCCTCTGGGCACGACGTCCTGAACTAGCGGACCAGATCAACTTTGAGCATTGCAATCCTGACTACTTTCCCGACCTCGCACTGCCCGAGTCCTTGAAGGCCGCCAGCGATCCTCAGCAGGCGATGAGCGGAG
>DATLQC010000173.1:0-3651 GCA_035535395.1 Propionibacteriaceae bacterium
TTCTTCGTCGCTGGGACGGACACCCTGCTGTTGCCATAGGGAGTGCTGGGCCTCCAGCAGGGCGGCTAGCCGAGGAGTAGGGCGGGAAAGATCAAACCGCCGGCTGCCCCATGAAAAGGTGTCGTGCACCACAACAACATGGCCCTGACGAGCCAATTCGTTCGCCGGTGCACGACCGGAGTAGTACGCCTCCCGAAGCCAGATGGCACGCGGACTTGAGTTCTGATCAAGATCAACGAGCTGCTCGGCTCCCACGGACCGCACGCCGCCATGACAATGCATGCCGAGAATGCCTGGCAGGCTGCGCCGAACGGCTGCGGGGCGCAAGAGCCAAGCGCCAGTGTCGGGCCCGTAGCCAACCGACCACCGCAGCCTCTGGATGACCACGCCATTTTGGCGCTGACTGCCCTCATCAAACATGACCAGACGGTCGGGGAGCCGTCGTAGGCCGAGCACGCGGCCCAATGCCATGCTGGCCTCGTCCGCTCCGACATAGGGCTCAGCCGATCGCGCTGCGGCTGGCCAATCCTCGTAGCCGGCGATGGGATTCGGCCGCGGACCGAGCGGCTCGGATGCGGTATTCAGCGGACAGTCTCCGGGTGGCGTACGGGCCCGGCACTGCCTCGGCGCTCGATATTTGGTCGTAACAATATCGCGTCAGCGGGTGCCTGCTTGTTCAGCAGCTCCCGCATTCGATGCCAGGCCTGTTCACCGAGTTCTGTGACAGGAACCGAGGCGGTGGTTAAAGGTGGCGTTATATAGCGAGCAAACGGGATGTCGTCGCATCCGACAACCGAGATTTCCCCGGGCACATTGACCCCTCCTTCACTCAGGGCACTGATCAAGCCCATCGCCACAAGATCATTAAAGGCCAGTACACCGGTTGCGGAGGAGGCGAGAACCCGGTCGGCTGCCTGGTAGCCGTCGGCGAAGTTCACTCCGCACGAGAGGACCTGGATTGCCGTGTCGGGATGATCATCGAGGAAAACTCGTACGCCATCCAAACGGCGAGCGTTGGACGAGCTCTGGGAAGCGCCAGCGAGATATACCAGCGAACGGTGACCATAGCCGTAGAGCAGGTCGAGCAGGTCGAGCATCGCCGCCCGATAGTCGGCGGCGACTACTGGCGTGGTGGAGGAGCCCGCGTCACGGTTGACCAGTACCACGGGAGCGAGCTCGGTGAGCAGCGGACGAAGATCATCTTCGGCCATCCGCGGTGCGCACAACACAATCCCGTCGCAGCGCCGTCGAGTCTCGACGGCAAGGATCCGCTCATCGGCTGCCGACTCGGCTGAGTCGGCGATCAAGATGTGATAGCCGTCATGAGCAGCAGCCCGGCTCAGGCCGCGCAACACGCCGTGAAATGTCGGATTCGCCAAATCCGGAATCACCGCGGCCACGGTATTCGTCTTGCCGAGGACCAAGCTGCGAGCGAGCGGGCTGGCTGAGTAGTTGAGCTCCGCTGCCGCCACGCGGACTTTCTGGGCCAGCGCCTCATCGACAGACGGGTTACCGTTCATCACCCGTGAGACCGTGGCCAGCGAGACACCTGCGCGGGCAGCGACATCGGCGATGGTCGGCGATCGAGTGTGCGGCGAGGTTGACACGTCCAGATCCGTTCGAGCTGGCCCTTGAATGTACCCATCGTGTACGTTTGGGAAAACGTTTTCTAGTCCATCGCAGCCGATCGCCCCAAGAAATTCAGTGATGGGAACCACCTCGACATTTCCAGCCCGCTTAGTGCTGGTCGGCGTACGCGGGTTCGGACAGGTCCACGCCGAGCGAATCGCTCGGCTCTCCGATCAGGGCCTAGTCAAATTGGTGGCGGCGGTCGACCCCGGAGTCGTTCTCGACCCGCCCATGATCTACGGCGCGCAGCTCTACGCCGATCTTGCTGACGCGCTATCCACGGTCGGACCGGTCGATGTTGTGGTGATCGCCGCGCCGCTCGGTGAGCACTTTCGATTGGCCAAGATCGCCTTGAGCGCTGGTGCGGACGTCTATCTCGAAAAACCGCCGGTGGCCTCCCTGGACGACTTCAGCTCGCTTCTACAGGCCGAGCAGGAGTCGGGGCGAGTGATCCAGGTGGGCTTTCAGAGCCTTGGGTCCGAGGCGCTCAAGATGCTTACCGAGGACGCATTCGGCATCGGCAAGGTGCGCAGGGTCAGCGCGGTAGCGGCGTGGTCGCGCACGATTGGCTACTGGACTCGTTCGCCATGGGCCGGCCGACGGAGCTTGGGTGGTCGGCCGGTCATCGACGGAGTTGTCACGAACGCATTAGCGCATGCAGTGATCACCGCGCTCAGCGTTGTGGGCTGCCGCCAGCTGGACGATGTCGCGGCAGTAGAGACCGATCTCTATCGCGCCAATGCCATTGACAGCGATGACACCTCGGTGGTCCGGATCCGAACCACCTCCGGCTTGGACGTGACCTGCGCGTTAAGCCTGTGTGCGCCGATCCAGCGTGAGCCGCTCGTCCGTGTCGAAGGAGAGCTCGGTCGCGCCACCTTCGCCTACACCGCGGACCGGGTGGAGGTCGAGGCAGCTGGACGGGTCGTCACTCGAGTGGACCTTCTTGAAAACCTCTTGGCCCACCGCCGAGATGGCGAACCGCTGCTTGTCCCGCTCATCAGTACCGGAGCCTTCATGCGCGTACTGGCGGCAGTCGCGGCTTCCGACGAGCCGACGCGAATCGACCCGCGCGGCATCCGATGGGAAGGCGAAGGCCAGGACCGACGCGCAGTCGTCGACAATGTCGAGCACTGGGTGGCGCAGGCTGCAGCCAGAGGGCAGACATTTGCCGAACTGGCCGTGCCCTGGGCGCATCGAGAGCGGGATACGGTGCTGGTCCGAGTTCGGCTTTCCGATGTCCAGGTCGCGGTCTCCCGCGACGCTCCGGCTGCCAACGTCGCGGAGTACCGCGACGGCCTCGGCACTATACCGACGTCAAGTCCCCGGCCCTACCTGCATCCGGTACGGACACAGGCTGGCGTGGTGGTATCGGCGCATCATCCGGCTGATCATGACTGGCACAACGGTGTCGGCATGGCCATACCTGATGTGAATGGCAGCCACTTCTGGGGCGGCGGCACCTACGTGCATGGGCGGGGGTACGAGCTACTTGACAATCATGGCGTGATCACTGGCGAACCGCCGAAGCTGAACGATCATGCGTTCACCCAAGAGTTGCAGTGGATCGGGCACGACGGATCGGTCCGGCTTCGCGAGGTGCGGTCAATCGGCTGGATCGGGATCGATGAGCAGACCTGGAAGTTGATCTTCGATTCCCGGCTGCGTGCCGACTCTGGCGCTGAACTCAACTCGCCGGGCAGCAAGGGTCGCGTTGGCGGTGGCTACGGCGGCTTCTTCTGGCGGTTCCCCGCTTGCGACAACGTGGAGGTGTTCACCGCTCAATGTCGCGGCGAGGAAGAGGTGCACGGCAGCGTGGCGCCATGGGTGGCTTGGGTTGCCGATTTCGCGGCCGGGCCGGGTTTCAGTGGGCCGGCCACAATCGTAATCACAGCGCCCGATGCGGCGCAGGCCGGCGAACCGTGGTTCGTACGGGTGCGCGACTACCCGGGCCTCGGTTCGGCCCTCGCCTGGGAAAGCCCTACGATCCTTGCTCCCGGTGAGGTGCTTCACCGGACCTTT
>DATLQC010000174.1:0-5156 GCA_035535395.1 Propionibacteriaceae bacterium
AGGCGCCTCGGCCACCGAGGACGAGTTGCGCGACTACGTAAAGGGGCAGATCGCGGCGTACAAGTATCCCCGGATCATTCGCTTTGGACCGATCCCCAAGGGTCCGACGGGCAAGATCTTGAAGCGAGAGATCAAGTTCGAGGGTTAAGCGCCGTCGCCTTGGACCGTTGGCGCTGGTGATCAGAGACGGCCCGCTAAGGAGTCAGCCACGTCCGCAGCGACAGCGCTGTGAGGGCCTAGCCGGACTACGTCACCAGCAACCTCGATCTTCCCGAGGGTGATCACTGGATCGACCGTGCGACCGACATCAACCTCGGTTGGGCGATCCCGGAAATTGACCACCATGATCATGTCGCCACGCTCCATCAGCAGCCAGCCGGCCTCATCATTGGAGACTGCGTGTCCCTGGTCGAAACGCGGATCAGTGAAATCTGGATACCTGCGCCGGATGCTGATCAGCCGCTTCGTCAGGTCCAGCAGATCGCTGTGAGGCGACTGCTCGAGCTCCGACCAGTCCAGCCTGGATACTTCGAAGGTCCGTGGATCCTGCGGATCGGGTACGTCGCTGGTATCCCAGTCCATCTGTGCGAATTCTTCGAGCCGGCCGGCCCGGATCATCTCGGCGAGCTCCGGCTCCGGGTGTGAGGTAAAAAACCGCCACGGTGTCGAGGCGCCCCACTCCTCGCCCATAAAGATCATCGGGGTGAAAGGACTGAGCAGGGTCAGCATTGCGGCGATAGCCTGCTGCGCTGGACTGATCTTGCTTGACAGCCGTTCGCCCGCAGCGCGATTGCCAATTTGATCATGGTTGTCCGAGCAGACAACCAGTCGCCAGGTCGGCGTACGCCAGGTATCAATGGGATGCCCATGGGTACGACCTCGGAAGCTGGACCGAGTGCCAGTGTGGAAGAAGCCGTTTTCGAACACCTTGCCTAGTGCGGTGAGGGAGTCGAAGTCGGCGTAGTAACCGCTGGTGTCGCCAGTCAGGCTGACGTAGAGGGCATGGTGGAAATCATCGCTCCACTGCGCGGTGAGGCCGTAGCCGCCACCTTCCCGCGCTGTGATCAACCGAGGATCGTTTAGGTCAGACTCAGCGATCAGCGGCATGGGCCGGCGGAGGAAAGTGCTGCGCGCCGAGACGTCGATATTCAGTTCCTCGAGAAGGTGCGTGGCTCGGGTGTCGTGTAGCGCGTGTACAGCGTCGAGACGCAGCCCATCGACGTGGTAGTCGGTGAGGAACATCAAGGCGTTGTCGATGATGTAACGGCGTACCTCATCAGAGTCCTCACCATCCAGGTTCGGCGAATCGCCCCAAACGGTAGGACCGGCGTCGTCCCTCAGGTAGGGCCCGAACTTCGGCAGATGGTTACCGCTCGGACCGAGATGGTTGTAGACGACATCCTGGATGACAGCGAGACCCGCCTGGTGGCACGCATCGACGAATTGCATGTACGCAAGCGGACCGCCATATCCCTCGTGGATGGCGTACCAGAGCACGCCGTCGTAGCCCCAGTTATGCGGGCCGTTGAACGCATTGACCGGCATGAGCTCGACGAAGTCGATTCCCAGCTGCACTAGGTGGTCAAGCCGGTCGATCGCAGCCAGGAGGGTGCCGTCTGGGGTGAAGGTACCAACATGCAGCTCGTAGATGATGCCGCCACCGAGCTGGCGACCGGTCCATTTCTGGTCTGACCACGCGTAGGCGTCGGCGTCGAAGGTCCTCGACCAGCCGTGGACACCGTCCGGTTGCCGCCGAGAGCGCGGATCGGCCAGCACGGTGTCAGAGTCGTCGAGGATGAAGCCGTAATCGAACTCGCCAATTCCGTTATCGGGCAGTGGCTCAGCCGGAGACCACCATCCCTCCTCATCACGTTCCATGGCGACCTTGACCGGTGTGTTCTCGTCGAGCTTCTTGATCACCAACGTCACCGACGACGGTCGAGGTGCCCAGACGACGAACTGGGCCAGACTCATAGTTCACACCCCACGAGAACTGGCTCCGGGACTAGCTCGATGCCGAACTTCGCCCGTACGCCGGCTCGAATCTCCCGCGCCAAGCTCAGCAGATCTGCTGCCGTAGCCCCGCCTCGGTTGGTCAAGGCAAGCGTGTGCTTACCCGATAGCCGGGCCGCGCCATTTCCGTACCCCTTGCCAAAGCCGGCCCGCTCGATCAGCCACGCGGCACTGGTCTTGATCAAGTCGTCGGAGTGGTTGAACCGTGGCGCATCGGCAGGCAAGGCACGAGCCTGGGCGGAACTGAGCAACGGGTTGGTAAAGAACGACCCAGCACTCCAGGTATCATGATCATCTTCCATCAGCACCATGCCTTTGGCGGTGCGCAAGGCAAGCACGGCCTCCCGAACCTCGGCTGCCGGAGCCCGCCGTCCCACTTCGACATCCAGCGCTCGTGCCAGCTCGGGATAGCGAATCGATTGCGACATGGAACCAAGCCTGAGCTGGAATGTCACCGAGAGCACCAGAAATCGTCCAGGATCGGATTTGAACCGCGACGTCCGGTATCGGAAGCCGCATTCGGTCGGAAAGAGGGTTTTGATGTGTCCGGTGGAGCGGTCGAGGGTGCGCACCATGGAGATCAGCTCGCTGACCTCCGCCCCGTACGCGCCGACGTTTTGGATCGGCGTCGCACCGACGAGACCGGGGATGCCCGACATGGTCTCTAGGCCGCTCCAGCCGCGTTGAATGGCGTAACTCACGAGCGGGTCCCACGGTTCGCCGGCTGCCACCGTGATCACTGCACCGGAACATGCTGTGGTGTCTTCGTCGACGCCCCGGGTGGCGATCTTGATCACCGTGCCGCCGAAGCCAGAGTCGCCGACCAGGAGATTGGAACCTCCTCCGAGAACCAGCAGCGGTTCGCGACGTGCGTCGAGATTCCGCACTGTCTCCACAAGTTCCGCTTCAGTATCGACCGTGATCATCCGGCGTGCTGGGCCACCTACCCGCAACGTTGTGTAGTCGGCCAATAACTCGCGCCCTTCGACAAGTTCAGGGCGCACACTGGTCTCAGGTTTCACGATCACGATGCGGGACTCGCACCCCTAGATCAACTTCTGCTCGAGCGGCACCCAGGACCTTCTGCCCATCGCTGATCGCTTCAATGCTGACGGTGACGAGCGACCCGTCGATTGCGGAGACACTGCCACCGAACTCCACCTCAACACCGTCCGCGTCGTCGGGCACTGCCACTGGCCTGGTGAACCGGACAGCGTAGGAGATCACCCGGCTGGGGTCTCCTACCCAATTGGTGACCACCCGAAGCGCTGTTCCCATACTGAGCATCCCATGAGCGATGACACCTGGAAGGCCCACTTGTCTCGCGAAGTGCTCTGAGTAATGGATGGGATTGAAGTCGGTCGAGGCGCCGGCGTAACGGACTAGCCGTTCCCTGGTGAATCGAACAGTCAGGGCCGGCAGGTTGGTGCCAATCTCCACGCCGTCAACCACGGTGGCTTTCATGCTGTGGCCTTCATGTGGGGGCCCCTCGAGCGTGGGCGAAGGTGGCCTGTGCAATACAGATGGGCTCACCGTCGCGGCTAGCGATGTCCACCGTTGTCGAAATGAGCTCTGAACCTGAGCGCACCCGGACCTTATCGATCGCGATGGTGGCGATGACGACATCGCCAGCATGCAGTGGGCGCATGAACGTGAAGCGCTGGTCGCCGTGCACCACCCGCTCCAGCGAGATCCCTAGCTCTGGATCACTGAACAACTGGTCCCAGGCCCGTGCCGAGATGACCGCAGCAAAAGTGGGCGGCGCCATGGGCGACTCCCCGCGATATCGAGGGTTGTCGTCACCCAGCGCTGTCGCGAACTCAACGATCTTGGCAGCCGAGACCTCATAGGGATCGCACGGTGGATAGCGGCGGCCGGCGTGAGCCTCCGTAATGGCCATGACGCAACGCTAACGGACTTGAGTTTGTGGTGAAGTTTGCATACGCGCGCCGTCGTAACGCTTCAGGACCAGGTCGGCAGCTCGCTCCCCCAGCGGCTCGGCCAGCTGCCAACCGCGCTCGGAAACGAGGGTACGGAGGGGGCTAAGCAACAATCCCTCGGCAAGGAACAGCGGCACAGCAGCCACCGGTTCGGGTAAGCCGTCGAGAACATCGGTGATGCGTGGACGACAGGTCCCGAAACACGCTTGCACCCGACCCTGCCGACCCTCGGCGAGGCGCCCCGCAAGATCAACAACAGCCTCGTTCGCAGCGGCATTTGAGGAGCCGACAGCGAAGAGCAGGACTGAGCTGTGATCAGCGATGCCGGATGCAACCATGCTCTCGCGGAGCAGGTCCGCCACATCATCGCGGGTGCCCAAGATGTCGGTGACGATCAGCTGGAACGGCCGGGACGCGGCGACATCGCGTACGGTCTGCGGCACATCTACGGTGGCGTGATAGGCCTCGGTGAATAGCAGCGGAACGACAATCGCCTCTGTGTGGCCAGCCTCGGTCAGCTGGCCTACGGCAGCGCCGAGGTCAGGTTCGGCCAGATCGAGGTACGCCGGCAGTGTGGCGATCTTCGCCTGCTCGGCAACGGCTGCCATGAGCCGCTCGATGCCGTGGCTGCCCTCGGGATGCCGGCTGCCGTGGGCAAGCCCGATCAGCGCGGGATGTGACTCTCGCAGCTTGGTCAGCGGGTCTCGCGGTGCGCGGTGTGAGTCTTGCAGCGGGGACAGAATTTCTTCAGCTCAAGACGATCGGGGTCGTTGCGCCGGTTCTTCTTGGTGATGTAGTTCCGCTCCTTGCACTGTGTGCAGGCCAGCGTGATCTTGGGCCGTACATCAACGGTCTTGGCCATAGCGTGTCCTCAAGATTTCTTCAGTGCTTGTCGGGTTGTCGGGGCTTGTCGGGTTGTCGGTGCTTGTCGTGCCGGTAGCGGGAGCGGGACTCGAACCCGCGACACAGCGATTATGAGCCGCTTGCTCTACCGCCTGAGCTATCCCGCTGCGGTCTCCGCTTACCAGTTTCCTGGTCGGGCAACGGTCCGGACAGACCGCTTATTCCGCCGATGCGCGGTGGCACCGGAGACGGAGTCCGAGCCCCCATGCGGAATCGAACCGCAGACCTTCTCCTTACCATGGAGACGCTCTGCCTGCTGAGCTATAGGGGCGCTTAAATGCCGGGCGACGCGGCACCAAC
>DATLQC010000175.1:0-5357 GCA_035535395.1 Propionibacteriaceae bacterium
TCCAACGACCTCTTTCAGTGCGCCCGCAAGCTCGGCCGCCTCATCGGCGTTGAGTTCCACGACGAGCCGACCGCCACCTTCGAGCGGAACCCGCATGACGATCCCACGTCCCTCTTTGGTCACTTCCATAGGGCCGTCACCCGTCCGCGGTTTCATTGCTGCCATCGCGCATCCTCATCTGTAGTGATCTGGCAACTTGCCGGCTCAATTATTCCGTACCACCTAGTCGTAGGCAGAGTCGGGTTCTGGCGTGGGACGTGATCTCTGACCTCGGAATTCACTTGGGCCAGACCGGCGGTGGCGCGAAGCAGCCGGCTACGTGGTCGTCGACCAAGCCGATTGCCTGCATCATGGCGTACGCGGTGGTGGGGCCAAAGAAGCGGAAGCCCAGCCTCTTGAGGTCGCGGGCCATTGCGGCTGATTCCGCTGAGGTTGCGCGCCACTCCCCTGGGCCCGGTCGCGGACGGTCGGCGATCCGATAGCCGAGAACTAGCTCGACAAAATGGTGCCCAAGATCGACAACTCGCTGCGCGTTCTCTATGGCCGCGGTGATCTTGGCGCGATTTCGGACGATGCCTGGATCATTCAGCAGTCGCGCGACGTCGTCCTCGGTGAACGCGGCGACCAGCTCTGGCTGGAATTCGGCGAATGCTCGCCGGAAGTTCTCCCGCTTGCGAAGGATCGTAATCCAGGACAACCCGGACTGGAACGCCTCCAGGGTCATGCGCTCATAGATCCCCTGCACACTTGTGACTGGTCTGCCCCACTCCTCGTCGTGGTAGGCCAGATACTCAGGAGCCGACAAGGCCCACGGGCAGCGCAAAAGGCCATCAGGCCCGGGACTTGCCGCAGTGATCATCGGGCCTCGGCGATCGCCGCGAGCGCTCGCAGGCTCCTTGCAAAACCGGCCCGCAAGAGTGGCAACGCGAGCCGAGCTAGCCACTCCACCGGGCGGCCGCCGGGCAGTGAGAACACCTCAATGCACGAGACGATGGTCTTATCGTCATGGCCGGTCAGTCGAAAGACACCTTCGCCAGTGAAGTAGGGACCGAGGTGCAAAATCTCCAACTCTGCTGCCTCATGAGCCGGCGGCGACCAGCCGGTGACGATGAAGCGGTCGAGCAGGCCAACAGGATGCCGGCCGAGCCGAAAGCCAGAGAGCGCCTCAGCGCGTACGCCAAGCCCGGCATTGTGGTTGGTGGTGATCTGGACCGTGGTCAGCGGAATCCAGCGGGATTGGCCGGTCCAGTCGATGAGGATTTCCCAGACGGCGGCCACAGATGCATTGATCTCGGTGGAGACCTGGAGCCGCACGCTCACCTAGTGTCCAGCTCACTGACCGGATTGGCCGTCGTCAACCGCTGACCGCGAAACCTCCGGTGGCGCAGACCTGCCAGCTGATCCGACCTGATCATCTGTACTTGCGGCCTGCTCGGCCGCTCGGGCCGATGCGGTCGACTCCAGGAGACGTTGCGAGACGGTCGCACCTTCGGCCAACTCCGCGATCAATGCGTCACGCTCGGCAATCTCAAGGGCCAGCCGATCGAGCAAGTCGTCGACCTGGGCCATTGCGTAGCCGCGCAGGGTGACACCGAAGCGTACATTCCTCAGCTCCTCCGCGGTAAGGGCGCCGCCCGTCGGGAGGTCTTGGCGGTACGTGTCGTATACCGGGTCTCGGCTCATCTGTCCCATTCCTCCCGCAGCCGCCATCGCCGCGACGCCCAGTGCGGCGACGGCGACGACGGCGATCAACCACTCCATGGGTGAATGTTTGCACGCTTCACAAGGAAGCCGGTGCTCTGTCTAATTGCATCAACCACCGGATCGCGCGCCACCGTGCTGCGGAGGAGTGAGCCGACACGCTTTTCGTCGGCGAGCGACGACAAAGTCGGCGGCTTCCCGGCACGATCCGCGCGGAGCCGAGCGCAGCGAGCGGAGCAATCAAATATGCACCTAGCCCAGCCAGCGGACCAGGGCGTCGCGACAGGCGACGACCTCATCAGCGGGGCAAAATTCATCATCGGCGTGGGCCTTCGTGGGGTCGCCTGGCCCAAAGTTGACCGCCGGGATGCCCATCGAACTGAACCGTGCCACGTCAGTCCACCCGAGCTTCGCGGTCGCTTGGCCCCCCACCGCGCGAAGGAATTCTGCAGCAGCCGGCTGATCAAGGCCAGGCCTGGCACCAGCCGCGACATCGAGGACGTGAACCGAATAGCCATCAAGAACCTCGCGTACGTAGGTCTCAGCTTCGGCCGGGGATTTGTCGGGGGCGAATCGGTAGTTGACCTCGATAACACAGCGATCAGGGATGACATTGCCCACAATGCCGCCACTGATCCGCACGGCATTCAGCCCTTCCCGGTAGGTCAACCCGTCGACCTCGATCTGCTGGGACTGGTGAGAGCTCAGACGTTGCAGCACAGGGCTCGCATCGTGAATGGCGTTGTGGCCCATCCAGGCTCGCGCTGAATGTGCCGCAATGCCGGTCAGCTCTACAACCAGCAGCATTGACCCCTGGCAGCCACCCTCGATTCGGGCACTTGTTGGTTCGCACAAGACCGCAAAGTTGCCTTCTAGATACCTGGGATGCTCACGTGCAATCCGACTCAGGCCGTTGCGATACTCCTCGACCTCCTCGTTGTCGTAAAACACCCAGGTGATGTCGCGCTCAGGACGCGCCAGCGCCGCGGCAACTGAGAGTTGCACCGCGACGCCGCCCTTCATGTCACAGGCGCCGCGGCCCCAGATGATTTCCCTGCCCCCGTTGTCATGGGTGGTCCACGACGGCAGGTTTCCGGCAACAGGAACGGTATCCAAGTGGCCCGCGATAACAACACGCTCCGAGCGGCCGAGCTCGGTTCGGGCGAAAACCACATTCCCGTCTCGCAGCACATTCAGGTGGCCAATGGGCTGGAGTGCCGCCTCCACCAGGTCGGCAATCTCGGTTTCGTTACCGCTAACCGACTCGACGTCGATCAACGCGCGAAGCAGCTCGACGACATCACCTTCCAAGTCGAGACGCGAAGACACGAGCGGCACCTTACAGCGTCGGTAGGCTCGGGCCCATGACTGACGCCGCTCACACGCCCCTCCGAGCTGCGTGGGGATGGGGTCTCACCTCGATTCATGTCTCGGGTCAGGTGTTGGACACCTATTTCCCTTCTCCTCGGCTAGGTGCAGCTGACGATAGTGCCGCCCCGCCAGCTCTCATTTCGGCGGTTGTCGACGACGAGATTCGCGAGGTCCGCACGGAGATCGTCCTGGTTGACATCGATCTGGACGCACCGCCGGCCGACACCTCCGATGCCTACTTGAGGTTGCACCTACTAAGTCATCGGTTGGCGAGGCCGCGCGACATCAACCTGGACGGCCTGTTCGGCGTGCTTCCGAATGTCGTATGGACCTCGGCTGGCCCGTGTGCCATCGAGGGCTTCGAAAGAGTCCGCACCCGGCTGCGGGCCCGCGGCGGACATCTCACCATCTTCGGCGTCGACAAGTTTCCGCGAATGGTCGACTATGTGGTTCCCACTGGGGTACGCGTTGCCGATGCGGGCCGAGTCCGGCTCGGCGCCCATCTTGCTGAGGGCACAACCGTGATGCATGAGGGGTTTGTCAATTTCAATGCCGGCACTCTCGGCAGCTCGATGGTCGAGGGCCGAGTCTCAGCTGGCGTGGTGGTTGGTCGTGATTCCGACATTGGCGGTGGGGCGTCGATCATGGGCACCTTGTCCGGCGGCGGCACTGAAGTGATCTCGATTGGTGAACGTTGTCTGATCGGTGCCAACGCCGGTATCGGCATCGCATTGGGCGACGACTGTGTTGTGGAAGCGGGTCTCTACGTCACGGCAGGCACCAAGGTGACGCTTCCAGGCGGCGAAGTGGTCAAGGCGCGTTCCTTGTCCGGGAAGAACAGCCTGCTCTTCATTCGCAACTCGGTGACCGGCGCGGTCGAGATGCGCCATCGGGAATCCGGCGGAGTGCAGTTGAACGCCGAACTGCACGCGAACTGAGCGCATTTGCAATCCGAAACTACGCGCGCCATTGGATGCGTGACGCTTGCGTTCATCGTCTTGATCGCCGCTGGGGTCGGAGCCTTCTGGTGGCTGCGTTCCAGGAATCTGACGGAGCCGGTGCCCGGTCAGCAGCGATGTGTGGCAACTGCCAATAACAAATCCGCGGTGCTGGATCTAGATCAGGCCCACTTCGCCTCGATCATTGCTGGTGTCGCGGTACGCCGCGGGTTGCCACCCCGTGCCGCCTCGATCGCCCTTGCCACGGCGTACCAAGAAACCGGGATCCGCAACCTGGACTATGGTGATCGCGATTCGGTCGGCCTGTTCCAGCAAAGACCCTCGCAGGGCTGGGGCACCAAGAAGCAGCTAATGGATCCGGACTACGCGGCGGGGAAGTTTTACGACGCTCTCGTCAAGATCAAGAACTGGCAGACCGACGACATCAACGATGTCGCACAAAAGGTGCAGCGAAGCGGGCATCCGGAGGCCTATAACGATCATGAGGCCGATGCCCGGGTGCTCGCCAGCACACTGACCGGTCAATCAGCAGCGGGATTCAGCTGCCTGGATCGCACCGGCACGGCCGGAGACGTCAAAGGCTTGCGCCGCTCCATGCAGCGCACGTTCGGCAACCTCGATGATTCGGCCGATGGATCGGTGCTCACCGTCCGTGCCCCCGGTAACCGGCGCGCCTGGGCGTACGCGCACTACGTCGTAGCGAACGCCGCGCTGTACGGCGTCACAACAGTGAAGATCACAGGCCGAGCCTGGCAGACCCAAGACTTCAACCTGCCCGACTGGCAGGACGCATCTCCGACGCTCAAGAACGGCCGCGTCGAGATCACCGTTCGCGAACCCTCTCAGTGAACTAACGCAACCTACGTTGACAGAGAGTCTGGGAGAAGGTCGGTTGTTCTTGTGGTAGCGCGGTGGAGCGTTGGGAGGATGGCGGCTGCCGAACGTCCCAGGCCTTGCTGACTCTTACGTTGATTGACGTGGAGGTGTCTTTCCTACGATCTGTCGGCTGGCCTGGGCGTTCGGTGAGGCTGGGTCTCATCGAATGGTTGTGACTTTAGGGAAGCCTGCTTCTATAGACCATCTCTGTCGTGTCCGTCCGACTCGGTGAGCCTCGAGCCGACCCTTTGTCCGGTTTCTTGTTCGAGGAGGGCCGACATGGCCAGCATGACATCTGAGATCGCCCTGACCCAACCGGTCCGGGCGGTGTTTGGCGGGATTGACACCCATAAGGACATCCATGTTGCTGCGCTGCTGGACAGCGACGGTGGGCTGGTGGGCAGTGCATCGTTTCCCACTACCCGGGCGGGCTATCGCCAGTTGCAGGCC
>DATLQC010000176.1:0-15626 GCA_035535395.1 Propionibacteriaceae bacterium
ATGAATTGGTCGATCTATCAGTCATTTGCCCGGATTCCGTTGGGCACCGCCGTGACGATTGAGTTTCTCGGGCCGCTAGCAGTTGCCGTAGTCGGGTCGCGTCGGCTTATTGATCTGATGTGGGTCGTCCTCGCGGGCGGAGGCGTGGCGCTGCTGGGACTGTCGAGGGTGTCTCTCAACTTCGCCGGCGTGGGGTTTGCGCTGCTTGCCGCAGTTGCCTGGGCTGGTTACATCTTGCTTAGCGCGCAGACCGGCCGTCGCTGGCCGGGTCTCACCGGGCTTGCCATCGCCAGCGTCGTGGGAGCGATTGTGTTGGCGCCACCGGCGATCCTCGAGGCCGGCAGTCGGATGCTCAACCCGACGGTGCTTGCGCTGGGCGTCGGAGTTGGCCTGCTCAGCTCAGTTATCCCCTACAGCTTCGAGTTGATCGCCCTACGCCGGATTCCACCGAGGGTCTTTGGCATTCTGATGAGTCTGGAGCCGGCCGCCGCAGCTATCGCCGGAATGCTTGTGCTCGGAGAGTTCCTGACTCTTATTCAGTGGCTCGCCATGGCCTGCGTGGTGATTGCGAGTATTGGCGCCACTCGGGCGTCGACGACCTTGGACCACCCCGCACCGGACTAAAGGCGGGGACCGCGACCGCCGTCTTCAGCCGTGAGCCAGTCGAAGCAGGCCTCCTCGACGCCCTGGTCCCGACCAGCGCCGAGATGATCAAGGCCAGGATGAATACGGATTTGCACCTGGTGAACAGAGCTTGCGGCAGGGCGCGCGAAGATAACCGGAATGTCGTCGACTTGCGCGGTTTCCATCGTTGCCCGAAGTGGCCAGTGATGCCCTAATGACCGAATTCATCCGAGTCGGTCACTTCGGAGTCGCCGCGGTCCAGCGCGGTGATCTTGGTCATTTCCTGCTCGGTCAGCTCGAAGTCGAAGATGTCGATGTTCTCTGCGATCCGACCGGGGTTCGACGATCTCGGTATTGCGACTAAGCCGAGCTGAATATGCCACCGCAGCACCACCTGGGTCGGGGACTTGCCATGAGCTTTTGCTATCTCCGTAATGACTGGATCGTTCCTTAGGCCACCGCTCGAGGCGCCGATAGGGCTGTACGACTCAGTGACAATCGCGTGTGCAGCGTGGTACTCCCGGCTAGCACTCCGCGTGGAGTATGGGTTTAGCTCGATCTGGTTGACCTCGGGAGTGATGCCGGTTTCATCAAGCACGCGCTGCAAGTGGGCCGGTTTGAAGTTCGACGTGCCAATGGCGCGGAGTCCACCGTTGTCCAAGACCGCCTGCAGGCCGCGGACGGCGTCCACGTAGCGATCTTGGTCCGGATTCGGCCAGTGCACTAGCAGTAGATCGATGTAGTCGACCCCTAGCCTATTAAGGCTGGCTTGGTACGCCTGCCGGACTCCATCGACGCTATGCCAGCGACGGTTGAACTTGGTGGTGATGAAGATCTCGGACCGATCAATCCCGGATTCGCGGATGGCTTGTCCGACTGTCTCTTCGTTTCGATAGTTCTCGGCGGTGTCGATGAGCCGGTAACCGGCCTCCAGAGCGGCCCGCACCTGACGTACCGACTCAGCGCCGACAATCGGCGCGGTGCCTAGGCCGAGGACCGGGATTTCAGCACCATTGCGGAGCGGGAGGGTCGGGGCGATTGCAGTCATCACAGCAGTGCCCTTTCTGATCGAGATCTTGGATCTAGCTTGGCAAGGACCATCCGTTGCCTACGGGCACCACCAGCCCGTCCTGTACGAGCGAGTCCAGCGCACGTTGGCGCTGTGCGACATCTTGCCACGCCGCTGCCAGCTGCTGATCTTCAACTGGGTCGTCGCTGGAGCGGAGCAGAGCCAGCAAGGCACCTCGGCATTGCCGGTCTGTTCCCAGATATTCCTTACTCCGTCGCGGCGCCCCAGGCCAGGCCGGCTTTCCCGCCCGGCGCCACGCACAGAGATCTTGTACGGGGCAGGCGTCACACAGCGGATTGCGGGCTCGGCAAACCAATGCCCCAAGCTCCATGGAGGCAATAGCCCAGCGGGCGGCACGCCGAGGGTCCTGCGGAGCCAGCTCCTCGGCCAGGGTTCGCTGCTGCGTCGTCGGTGCTGCGTCCGGCAAGGCAACGCCCAGACCGATTCTGGCCAGTACCCGCCGCACATTGGTATCCAGAACGATCTCGCGCCGACCGTACGCAAAACTGCGGATCGCCGCGGCTGTGTACGAGCCCACTCCAGGCAGCCTGAGTAGTGATTCCTGGTCTTCAGGCACCTGGCCATTGAAGTCATTGGTGATCATTTGGGCGGCTTGATGTAGCCGCAGCGCCCGGCGCGGATAGCCGAGACGGCCCCAAGCTCGGACGGCATCTCCCGGAGCAGCAGCCGCAAGCACAACCGGCGTTGGCCAGCGCTCCAGCCACGCTTGCCACGGGCCTCGTACCCGCTCGACGGGCGTTTGCTGGAGCATGAACTCGCTGACCATGATCGCCCACGGAGTCGCGTCGGGTCGTCGCCAGGGCAGATCACGCGCATGCTCGGCGTACCAGCTCAGGACGCGGCCAACCACCGCCCGCGCCATCCGGGCCGATATCTGCCGATCTTGAAGGCCAACAGGCACGAGCGTCACGCTACCCGTGTTTGATTGCTTCACTCGCTGCGCTCGCTTCACGCGGATCGCGCTTGGTAGCCGCCCACTTCATCGTCACTCGGGGACCAAAGCGCGTCCCCTCGCTCCTCCTCAGCGCGTCGGCGCGCGATCTGGGGTTCAACGGCTCCGTGCTCGCGGCGTCTGTCCGTTGTGGCGGCGTGGCTCCAGCCGGGTCCGCACCACCCTCTCTAGGCTCGGCGCCATGAGCGGAGTGCTGCACCCGGTGGGGCCAAAGTCCGCACAGACCTATTGGGCTCGGCGGGGACTGGTGTTCGCGGCAGCAACGGTCTTTGCGGTCGCCCTGACGTTGATCATCAGCGGCACAAGCACCAGCTCGGTAGCCGCTCCTGGCCGGGCCGCGACAGGTCCGACATATGCAGCTCCGCCGTCACCAAGCGCCATGGAAACGGCCATACTCACCCCCTCGTCCGCAGAAGTCTCCACCTCGGCCACGCCAACGCCGTCAGCAAAAAAGACTCCCAAACTGAAGGCATCCCCGAGAAAGGCACATCAAGGCGCTCCCGCCTCCTGTGCCGCCATGGACCTCCGGCCGACACTAACTGGTAAGCAGCGCATCGCCCCAAAGCGGCGCACCACCTTCCAGTTGTCCTTGATCAACGGCTCGGAGAAGACCTGCACTGCGACGGTGACGCGGAAGAACTTCGAGCTCAAGATCAGTTCTGGCGGTAATCGGATCTGGAGCACCGTTGACTGCCCAACCATGATCAAGACGATCAGCCACAAGCTTGGCGCTGAGCACGCTGTCGCCTGGTCATTGACTTGGGACGGCAAGCGTTCTAAGCCCACTTGCAAGTCAGCTAGCCCAGCCCTGCGCCCCGGCCGCTATGTTGCAACGGCGCAATTGGATGGCGCAGCGCCGGTCAAGCTACGGATGATCTTGAGTGAAGGACGTTAGGCGAGATGTTCGGTGTAAGCCGACTCCGCTAGCCGGACTAGGCCATCACGAATTACCCGGGCGCGACCCTCGCCAACTCCTTCCACTGCCTGTAGATCATTGGCGCTAGCTCCGAAGAGGGCCTGAAGCGTGCCGAAGTGCTCGATCAATCGATCTCCGAGGAAGGACGGCAACCGGTTGATCTGCGCCATCTGCCGGAAGCCGCGGGTCGTCACATGACTTTCCAAATGCAGGTTGTGCGGGAAGCCGGCGGCGCGCGCCACCGTCAGCGGATCCAGCAGCTCGTCGGTAATAAGATGCTGCAGACCGACAAGGCCAAACGTTGATGATCCGGCTGGGTGATAGTCCCTCTCGAGCAGACAGCGCAACTCATCAATCCCTGCGCGAAGCTCATGCAACTGCAACGTCAGCAGACGGCCGTCAGTACCCAGCTCAACGACATAGGTATCCAGTTCCTGCTCAAGGCGCCGCACCATCTCCAGTCGCTGCGCCACCAGGGCAAAATCCCGAACCGTTACTTGATCTTGAACTTCCAATGACGACAGCTTGGTAGTCACTTCCCAGAGCCGCCCGCGATACCGCTCCAAAGTCTGCAACGCCTGGTGTGCCCGCGTCAGGATTTGATCGGAAGGCTCAACTAGATGGCGATGGTGATCAAGATACAGGGCAATCGTTGACATTGATGCCGAGATCGAGACCACAGGCAATCCAGACTGCCGTGATACCCGGTCGGCCGTACGATGCCGAGTCCCGGTTTCGACGGTATCGATGCTCGCGTCAGGCATCAGCTGCACGCCGGCCCGGATGATGCGGTCAGCCTCCCAATCGAAGATGATCGCCCCATCCATCTTTGCGAGCTCCCGCAGCGCGGTTGGCGTGTACACCACGTCCAGGGCGAAGCCGCCGGTCGAAATCTGAGAGATGATCTTGTTTCGACCAAGCACCACCAATGCTCCGGTACGGCCCCGAAGGATCCGCTCAAAGCCATCACGCAGTGGAGTTCCGGGGGCCATCATCGCGAGGTAGTCCAACAACCGGCGACGCCGATCGACGTCTGACGCCACAATCGCTCCCTCCGTCAGCGTCAGAGATTCGAGCGGGGGCGGGCCCTGCCGCGCCGTTGCGACCAGACCCACGCCCTCGGCCGACCGTATCAACCGCGTGACCTGCGTGAGAGCCAGTGTCACCTTCGGTCTCCTGGCCGTGTCCATTGCGCTCTGACAGGCCGCCCGCCGGATTCGTCTCCTTCGTCGCCCGCGAACTTCAAAGACGGGCTGTCACGCGGTTCCTCCGCGGACTCCTCCAGTCGGCGAAGCGGGCGACCTGTCATAGCGCGAGGGAGAGCGAGGCCAGCGCCTGCTCGACGGTGGTCACCGAATGCACGAGCATGCCGGCGTGGACCGTCATGATCTGCTCGCCTGAGTCGCGAGAATCGGCCGGGATGACCGCTTCGGCGAACCCAAGCCGTGCTGCCTCGCTGAGCCGCCGACTCGTTCCGGGCACCCGGCGCAGCTCCCCGGCCAGTCCGACCTCGCCCAACGCCACAATCCGTTGCGAGACCGGCTTGTTGCATGCCGCCGAGGAGACTGCCAGCGCCGCCGACAGGTCCGCTGCGGGATCGCTCACCTTGGCGCCACCCACCGTTGAAACATAGACGTCACGATCGTCCAGGCGTACGCCGCAACGCCGATCTAACACCGCAAGAATCATGGCGAGCCGGCCCGACTCAACGCCGTTCACAATGCGACGCGGATGCGCCAAGGACGACTTGGCAACTAGCGCCTGGATCTCGGCAAGCAGCGGTCGGCGACCCTCCATCGTGACCGTCACCGCAGTTCCCGGCACTGGCTCGCCATGCTGAGAGGTAAACAGCCCGGACGGATCGGGCACCTCCAAGATTCCGGAATCCACCATCTCGAAGCACCCGACCTCATCGGCCGGCCCAAAGCGGTTCTTCGTCGCACGGACCATCCGGAAGCCTGAGTGACGATCACCCTCAAATGCCAGGACTACGTCCACCAAATGCTCTAGCAGCCGAGGACCGGCGACACTGCCGTCTTTGGTCACGTGCCCGACGATGATCACTGCCATGCCACGCCGCTTGGCCACTCGGACCAATGCACTTGTCACTTCACGGACCTGTGTCACGCCGCCCGGGGAACCGTCGGCTTCGGCCGTGCCAATGGTTTGAACCGAATCGAGCACCATGAGGGACGGCTGGACCTCTTCAATGTGCCCAAGGACGGTAGCCAGGTCAGTCTCGGCCGTCAGGTACAGCTGATCCGCTACGGCATTGGTGCGCCCAGCGCGCAGCCGTACCTGGGCGGCCGATTCCTCACCGGTGACGTACAAGGTCGTATGTCCCTTGCGTGCCCATCGAGCCGCGACCTCAAGCAGCAGGGTGGACTTTCCCACACCGGGCTCGCCGGCAAGGAGCACCACCACACCTGGTACCAAACCGTCGCCAAGCACCCGGTCGAGCTCGGCAACTCCAGTGCGGGCATGAGTCGCCAGCTTTGCGCTGACCTCGCCGATCGGCACCGCCTTGGTCACCGGCACCGATGAGGAGATCTGGTTCAGCTTTGGCCCGCCGTCCGCGACAACACTGCCCCAGGTCTGACATTCCCCACATCGGCCGACCCAGCGGGTCGATCTCCAGCCGCATTCGGTACAGGTGTGGCTGGATCTGGTGCTCGTCTTAGGCATGCCGAAGAAGCTAGAGCCCACGGCTGACACTTTTGGCATGGCGCTCAAGGCGTGTCTTATTGCACTCTGACGAGCTGGCCGCCCGATCCGACGCCTTCGTCGCTTGCGTTCTACAGAATCTGGCATCAAAGTCGCGCCGCAAGCTCCTCCAGGCGTCGGAGCGAACAGCTCGTCATAGTGCACGGCTCGGCTACTCTGACACGGCAGCAACCACTCGTCCCTTGGAGCGTCATGACGATTGAGCCGGTAGACGACGTCCGCCGGACCAGATCGGACGAAGCTGGCTGGTTCGCGGGCGGCGGATTACTGATCGCCGCTGGCCTGGCAACGGCGGTTTCGGCCATGCTGCAGTGGTCGCTCTGCGGCACCAATGCGCCGTCGCAAGCCTGCGTGGCATTGCGATCAACCATGAACATGCTGCCGATACAAGCCGACACACCTGCGCTGCGGGTGGCATGGGCGGCACCGCTCGCGGCTTTGGGTCTGACGCTTGCGACTGTGGCCTGGATCGCTTACTTGATCTTGTCGCCGCTCGCTCGCAGCACCAAGATCTTCGGTGCGGTGGTCGCGGCACCTTTGGTGATCATGACCATTGGCGGCTGGCTTGGCGTCTGGTCGGTCGAAAGCTGGGTCGCTCACGGCGGTGCCTGGATCATCATTGGCACCATTTCAGAGTTGCTCGGGATTGGCTTCCTGGTATACGCCATCATGAGCCGGCAGGCGATGGATTTGATCATTACCCGGCGGCTCGTAGTGCTGCTCTTCGGCGTTACGGCATTCGGCACCATGCACCAGTCCGCAGAGTTCATCCTCTTCGGCCTACCGAACCAGGCAGCGACCGGCGTGCCGCGCTACTTGGGCCTCGGTACGGCGATCACGTTGGTAATCACTGGCGCCGCGGTGATCTGGATGACGGTCCAAGCACGGAAAAGGCCTCCTCGGGCCCGCGACGTTTCGGTCCTCGGCTGAGGGCTAGCTTGGAGCCGGCCGCGGCAGCGTTGCCGCCACCTCCAAGACTCGAGCGTTGGCCGCCGGCTCACCGACCGTAATCCGAAGACCATCCCAATCATCGCCGGAGGCGTACGCCAGCACCATCAGTCCGGCTTCCGCGAAGATCGCCATGTACGCCTCGGCGTCTGAACCACCAGGCAACCACACGAAGTTGCCTTGCGCGTCTGGAATGTCGAAACCAAGATCACGCAATCCGCCTGCCAGCGCGTCGCGCGCCTTGACCAGCTCGGCCACCCGGTCCAGCAGCTCACTCTCGGCTTCCAGCGATGCGATCACCGCCGCCTGGGCAGCGATCGACACCCCAAACGGTAGCGAGACTGCGCGTACCGCGCTAGCAAGATCAGCATCGGCCACGCAGTAGCCGACCCGGAACCCGGCAAGCCCGTACGCCTTGGAGAAAGTCCGCAGCAGCACGACATTGGGCCGCCCCAACATCGCCTCCAGACCGCGCAATGCCTCCGGGTCGCTGACGAACTCCACGTAGGCCTCGTCGAGAACGATCATGATGTGATCAGGCAGCGAGTCGATGAAATCGATCACCGGTTGATGTTGCAGCGCCGGGCCGGTCGGGTTATTCGGCGTACATAGCATGATCGCCTTGGTAGTCGGCGTGACCGCTCGTCGCATCGCATCAAGATCATGAACAGCGCCGGGGCCCAGTGGCACTGGCACCGGGGTCGCGCCGGTCACAGCTGTCGCGATCGGATAAGCCTGAAAGCTGCGCCAGGCGTAGACCACTTCATCCCCGGGCTCGCAGGTAGCCTGCAGCAGGTGGTAGAGCACCCCGACTGAGCCGGTGCCGAAAGCAAGCTGCTCGGCAGGCACGCCAAGTCGGCTGCTGAGCGCGTACGTCATCTCAGTGTTGGCGATATCGGGGTAGCGGTTCATTTGCGAGGCAATCGCCGCGGCAGTGGCCTCGATGACGCCGGGAAGTGGTGGGAACGGGTTTTCGTTGGCATACAGCTTGAATGACAGCTCCCGGTCCCTCTTTGCAGCTGGCTTGATCGCCGAGTAGCTCGGCAGTCCCGCGACAGCCGACCGAATCTTGATCAAATTCGAACCTCACCGCGCGGCGTACTGAAGATCGCAGCAGCAAGTCCTGGTCGGTCTCGTGGCGGACACCAGCCAATGTCGACATCGGCCAAGATTTCCTTGCTCCGGCCTCCCAGCCACTCATCTATCCGGGCTGGATCGCCGGCGATCTCGATCTTGAGGAGCTCCACCTCACGGCCGCCGGCCGAGGGATGAAGCGCGTCACTGGACCACTTCACGAAAAAGGGAAGTTGCGGGTCGACCTGAAGATCCTTGACGCCCAGCTGATGCCAAGTCAGCACCGTCCCATTCGGTAAGTGACGATGGCCCTCGATCGCCGGCCGACCTATGCGCTGCTCGAGCGGAGCAAGATCATCAACCGCGACCACCCAACCCAGCCAACCGCCACCTTGCGCCGAACGTGCCCGAACCGCCTGACCGAACGGCACCTTGTCAGCCGCAGGATGATCAAGAACACCGACCACTTCAAGATAGTGTCCGTCGGTCAGCGGCAGGATCCGATTGCGCGTGCCGAAACGCGGATGGAATCCACCATCAAGAAAGGTCACTCCTAGCTGCGCCCCGAGTCGCCGCGCCGTAGCCTCCAGACCCTCCGGTCCGGCCGCGAACGACAGGTGGTCCAAGTGCATGCCCACATTGTGTCGGGGGGTGTTCCGCACGAAGCAGGGGGTCCGGGCACTGGCGTAATGGTTCGGGGCCTATCATTTCGGGTCTGCCGGATGCCGCATGGCGGCGCCGCGCCTGGAGTCGAACTCCTCACACATGCTGATGAGCACCTCGTACGCCGCCGCACCCATGAGCGCAATCAGCTCGGCGCGATTCTCCAGATACACCGGGCGTACGCCGTGATGGGCCTCGGTATTGGACGAGCAGTACCAGTCGAGGTCGGCGCCGCCGGGCCCCCAGCCATCGCGGCCGTACTCGCCGATGCTGATCTCTGTGTAGGTCGTGTCGTCGGTGCGGGTCACCGTACGGAACTGGCGGCGGATTGGCAGCTGCCAGCAAACGTCTGGCTTGGTTTCCAAGAAATCCCGTCCCTGGCTCAGGGCAAGCAGGTGGAGTGCACAGCCCTGACCGGCTGGAAAGCCGGGGCGATTGAGAAAGATGCACGCGCCATCGATCACCCTTGTCTTGCGGCCCGGCAGTTCGCCCTCGGCAACGTGTTCGGGCCGCTCCTCCTCGACCCAGCCGCCGACGCGCCCGTCCTTCTTGTACTGCCACTGGCTCGACTTGAGCTGCTTGACTGCCTTGCCGACACGCTTCTCGTCCTCGGCGTCTGCGAAGTGAGCGCCCAGGGTGCAGCAGCCGTCATGCGTCCGATCGGCGTAGATTCCTTGGCAGCCCTTGCCATAGATGCAGGCCCACCGCGAGGTGAGCCAGGTGAGATCGCAGCGAAATACCTGGCTGTCATCGGCTGGATCTTTGAACTCCACGAACGCGCGCGGAAAGCCGATCAGCACTTCTGGCACGCGCGCCAGTGTATGCGTCTTACGGCCCGGTTAGGCTGGGCCCGTGCCCGCAGATGACTCGTCGCCCTCAATGAAACGGGGTGCCGGGCCGGTGCGGATCAATTCCGAAGGCCAGCTGATCAGGATCCCACCGGCTCGAGTTGGACTCTCGACGTCGTCGGTGTATCCGGAGAGCACCTCGAGCGCGTTTGAGCTGGCTCGGCGCCTGGGTTACGACGGCGTGGAGGTCTTGGTTGGCATTGACCCGGTAGCGGCCGACATCGATGCTGTGGAAAAGCTCCGTGACTATCACCAGGTCCCGGTGCTGGCCGTCCACTCTCCCTGCTTGTTGATCACCCAGCGGGTCTGGGGAACAGATCCGTGGGCGAAGCTGGAGCGATCAGTCGAGGCGGCGCGTCGGCTAGACGCCGGTGTGGTCGTTGTCCATCCGCCATTCCGCTGGCAGCGCGACTATGCCAGAAATTTCGTCGAAGGCGTCCGGCGGCTGGCGGAGAGCAGCGGCATTTTGTTGTCTGTCGAGAACATGTATCCGTGGCGCACACCGGGCGGCGAGCTGAAGGCGTACGTCCCTGGCTGGGATCCCACCGATCTCGACTACGACGATTTGACGCTAGATCTCTCTCACGCTTCGACTGCGAATCAACAGTCGATTGATCTTGTTCGTTCCTGGGGCTCGCGGTTGCGGCATGTCCATCTCACCGATGGCACAGGCTCGGTCAAAGACGAGCATCTGGTGCCCGGGCGTGGTGATCAGCAGGCGGCGCTGGTGTTGCAGTACCTGGCCGAGCGGAACTTCTCCGGCCACGTGGTGCTCGAGGTCAACTCGCGCAAGAGCGGCACTCGGGCACAGCGCGAGGCAGACCTTGCCGAGTCGCTGGCCTTTGCACGGTTGCATCTGGCGGCGCCGGTTCATCCCTCGTACGCGGTCGATGCCACCGGGGTGGCCAGCGCACTCTGAATGGTGCCCTGCGGCCCAAGCATCGTTGCACCCCCATGACTGTTCCAACGTTTCCCGTCTTAGGACGGCCAACGAGTGTGTTTGAGCCGGATTCGACACTCGTTTGCCGTCCGGAGAGACGGCAAACACTGAGCGAGGGACAGGCTGAGCCTATGGAGGCCAGACAATGACATCCGAAAGCGAACGCCCAGCTGGTCTAGGCCGCGGACGGGCGCGCCAGGCGGCGATCTTTCGAGCCGGGGCCTTTGGTCGCGTCCCTTCGATTCCCACGGACGCGCCCAGTCTGGAGCGCCGCGCGAAGAAGGCCATGTCTGCCACGGCGTGGGCCTACGTCGCCGGTGGTGCGGGGGAGGGCCGGACGATGCGGCACAACCGCGAGGCCTTCGAGCGCTGGCGAATTGTGCCGCGCATGCTTCATGGAGTGACACAGCGCGATCTGGCGACTTGAGTGGTCGGGACCCAGCTCTCATCTCCACTGTTACTAGCGCCCATCGGAGCGGCGTCGGTGGTGGCGGCCAACAGCGACGTGACTATCGCGAAAGGCGCAGCCGCAGCCGGCACGGCGTACGTCATCTCCTGCCAGGGATGTAATCCGCTGGAGGAGACAGCAGCGGCGATGAACCCGTGGCCGTTTTGGTATCAGCTGTACTGGTCCACCGATGAGGCGCTTGTCGACTCCATGATCAGACGGGCCGAACGGTGCGGTGCCGCGGCGCTCGTCGTCACCCTGGACACGACGATCCTGGGCTGGCGCCCACAGGATCTGAACCTCGGTTCGTTGCCGTTTGTGCGCGGACAGGGTCTGGCCCAATACACCTCTGATCCTCGATTTCGCGAGATCGTCCGAGATCGAGTTGCTTCAGCCACAGGTCGCCCTAGAGCGCGTGTCAGCCTGGGCGCGCTTCGTACCTTGATCTCGATGTCTCGGGAGCATCCAGGCTCCGTCACAGCGAATCTGCTATCCCCGGAGCCTCGTGCCGCCGTTGAGGCGTTCCTCGACGTCTACTCAAACCCCGGCCTGTCCTGGAACCACATTGCGACGCTGCGGCATCGCACATCGCTGCCGATTGTGCTGAAGGGAATTCTTCGTCCCGATGACGCTCGCAAGGCAGTGGAGCTTGGCGTCGACGCCATGATCGTGTCGAACCATGGCGGCAGGCAGGTCGACAATGCGATTGCCTCCCTTGATGCGCTCGTCGCCATCCGAGATGCGGTCGGACCGCAGCCGACGCTTTTGCTCGACAGCGGCATCCGGTCCGGCACTGATGTGCTGATCGCGCTGGCGCTAGGCGCGAACGCCTGTCTGATCGGTCGGCCGTACGTCTACGGGTTGGCCATTGGCGGCGCTGATGGCGTGCGCCAGGTCATCGAGAACACCATCGCCGAGCTTGACCTGACCATGGGTCTGCTCGGCGTTCAGGCCATTTCAGATCTTTCCCGAGACCTACTCGCGAATGGTCACAAACTCAGCGGACGCGCCTAGCTAAATCTCATTGCAGGAAGGTAAACAGTTGCCGGCCTGGGACGAGCAGCTGAAGTGGACCGTCGTAGCGGGCTGAACCAAGTGCGGCGCGTTCAGCCTGATCTTGATCGAATTCCCGATAGTCCAACTCGGTGAAGCCCGCATCGGCCAGCCACGCCCGGACCGGCGCGTTCTGGTCGGTGCCATTTGTGCTGCGCGACCAGAGCAAAGTCGCTCCGGGTCGGCACAGCTGCGGTGCGGTCTGGATGGTCCGTCGCACATCGTCGTCGCTAATGTTTCCGAAGATCCCCATCATGATCACCAGATCCGCGGGAACCGATCCGGCGTACGCCGTGGTGTTTCCAGCGTCTTGGCTCCGCACCGTGACACCCGTCAACCCCGCATCGGCCGCAGACGTACGCGCCCGTTGCGCCAGCACGGGGTGCAACTCGATCAGTGTGGTGTGGACCCGCGCAGAGTCGTTTCGATCTGCCAGCACTTGTAACACATCGCGACCATCCCCTGCACAGAGGCTGATCACCGTGACAGGTCCTTCGAGATGATCAAGCGCCTGACGAATGTAGGCCTGGACCTGCCTAAGGCGCCAAGAGAAATCGGAGCTCGGATCGTCGTAGGCATCGTGCCATTTCAGGTAGTCGCGCATGCCACCAGCATGCGATGCCTACGTTGAAGTCCATTGCACTCTGACGGCCGCCCGCCAGATTCGCCTCCTTCGTCGCTCGCGGGAGGCAAGCGATCCTTCTGCAGACTTCAGCCGCGAGCTCCTGCAGTCGGCGAAGCGGGCCGCCCGTCATAGTGCGCCGCCCGACACGAACTCGACCAGCAGCTCGGCAAGGAGTTCGGGGTGTTGAGCTTGCCAGCCCGCACCGGCCTGTGGCATGACGCGCAGGTTGCCGAGTGGCAGCGATTTCGCCAGCGCCGCGCTCGGGCCTCGGTTGGCGACATCGCGCTCGCCAACGACGACGAGAGCAGGTGCGCGTACCCGCTCGGCAAGCGGTTTGAAGTCCACCGGCCGTACCTGATCAAAGAGGGCGGCAACATCGGCGGGCTTGCCCCCGAGCTGCTGTACCACGGTGGCGGGAAGCAGACTGAGGACGCCGTAGAAGATGGAGCGAACCATGATCGTCTGAAGCCGTGCGTTGGTGCTCAGCATCAGTGCAGCGACCCGCTCCCCATGAGTGGCGGCGATGTGCAGCGCGACCATGCTTCCCCATCCATGGCCAACGAGCACCACTTGATCGGTGTTGGCAGCCGAGATCACAGCAAGCACGCTGAGGGCCGGATCCTCCAAGATCACTGGTCCGCTGTCGCCGACACTGATCTCGGGGGTCAGTACCGGCGCGATCTCTTGCAACGCCGCCTTTTGTGCCATCGTCTGAGCGCTGGTATTACCCAAGCCTGGCAACAGCACGACCGTGTGAGCGATGCTCATGGACCAAGGCTAGAGTCGGGGCAACTTGCATCAGGTGCAGCTTGATCCCAATGCCTCCGGGAAGGGAGGAAGCGAATGCTGCGTGGCGCCCTGCTCCGGCTATCCCGCAGCCACAAGATCAAGAATTTGGTGACCACCGCGCCGGTGACTTCAGCCGTTGTCGAGCGCTTCATCGCAGGTGAGACTTCTGATGACGCCGTTGCGGTGACGCGTCGGCTGGTCAGCGCCGGCCTGCTAACCACGATCGACTTCTTAGGCGAAGACACCACCGACCAGGCGCGGGCCGACGCGGTCGTGGTGGCATATCTGAATCTGCTCACCAAGCTTCGGGAATCCGGCCTATGCCCTTCGGCCGAGGTTTCGATCAAGCTCAGCGCGTTGGGTCTCCACCTTCGGGACGGTCCGCAGCTCGCACTGGAGAACGCTGAGCTGATTTGCCACGCGGCCCGAAAGGCCGATACCGCAGTGACGCTCGATATGGAGGATCACACCACCACCGATTCAACTTTGGAGATCCTGCGCACCCTGCGCAAGGAGTACCCCGAAACCGGTGCTGTAGTGCAGGCATATTTGTACCGGACCGAGGCCGACTGCCGTGATCTTGCTGAGGCTGGATCGAGGGTTCGGCTTTGCAAGGGCGCGTACGCAGAGCCCGACGCGCTGGCGTTCCAAGATCGACAGGACATCGACAAGTCGTACGTACGCTGCATGAAGATCTTGATGGCGGGCAACGGCTTGCCCATGCTCGCCACCCACGACCCCACCTTGATCGAGATTGGTCTCAAGCTGGCGAATGACTATGGGCGTGGGCCGAAAGACTTCGAGCTCCAGATGCTGTACGGCATTCGACCGACCGAGCAACTGCGGCTCGCCAACCTCGGCCACGCTGTCCGTACCTATACGCCCTACGGCACAGACTGGTACGGCTATCTGATACGCCGTCTCGCCGAGCGGCCCTCAAATCTTCGGTTCTTCGCGCGGAGTTTGATTACCAAGAGCTGACTTGGTCAGAGCCAGTCGACGTGGGGAGCGATCAGTGCGTATCCCACGAAGGCGGTGATATCGAGCAAGGTGTGGGCAACCACCAATGGACCGACACGCTTCCAACGCAGATAGATCAGACCGAATATCACGCCCATGATCATGTTTCCGATGAAGCCGCCGATGCCTTGGTAAAGATGGTAGGAACCACGGACGACCGCGCTCAGCGCAATGATCGCAATCACGTTCCAGCCGACTTGTCGCAATCGGGTGAACAGGTAGCCGATCATCACGACTTCCTCCAGGACGGCATTCTCGACAGCCGACAAGATCAACACGGGCACGGTCCACCAGTTGTCGGCCAGCCCCGACGCCTGTACGTCGGTGTTGATTCCGATGACTCGAGCGAGCGCATAGAGGCCGAGCCCAGGTATGCCGATGCAGAGCGCGATCAAGGCTCCGAAGCCAACGTCGAATCGTGGTCGCTGCAGGTCGAAGCCGATGGTACGGCCGGCCGGGGGATCGGTGAGGTTCAACAGGTATAGCGCCAGCAGCACCGGCATGAGGCCAAAGGCAATGCCGACCAGCTGGTAGGTCAGGTCGAGCCAGGGTCGGTCTGGGGTTACCGAGGCGTTCAATGTCGAAGTTTGCTGAGCCAGTGGCACGTTGCGCGTCAGCCGCTCGATAATGCGCAGTACCGCATAGACCGCTGATTGCCCCAGGGAAAGGCCGAGGACGATCACTACCTCCAGACCAAGACGCGTCCGGTCTATCGCAGGCGCGTCTGGCTGAGTCACGACGCCCATCCTGCCTGCTGCGCCAATACGTTGAATCACGACGCGGCTAGAATTTCCCTCGCATTGGGCATGATCATCACTTTCGTTTTCGATAGTGCAGATGCGTTACTCGGTCGCCCTGGACGACCCTCGGGATCTTCGAGCAGCAACGTCGACTCGTCATAGTTGCCGAAAT
>DATLQC010000177.1:0-4024 GCA_035535395.1 Propionibacteriaceae bacterium
CACCACATCCATGCCCGCCATGCCGAACACCTGCGCGATGCCGCCCCCCATGTAACCGGCACCGATCACTGCGATGTGCTTGATCTGTTCGGTCATTCGTTAGCGACCTTCCCCAGGAGTGTTCTTATCTTCTGCCAGGCGCTCCATGGCGTCCAGTGCCTGAGGTACCCCGATCCTCGTATCAACCAAACAGGCTCCCTACCTGGGCGGCATGGGTGGCATCTCGGTAGTCTCACAGGAACGACCACCCCAACCGAGGGGGTTTCACCGTGACCACTGGTCCCCCACCTGCACCGTCGCCTCAGTCTGTCGGCGGCATTCCGCTGGAACGACTGCTCGCGGACCAACCATCCGTTCTCGATGTCGGTGCCAACCTGGACCAGGTCCGAGAGGGCCGGCGGGTGGCCTTTCTTGACGACGATCCCACCGGTACTCAGACCATTGCCGATCTGCCGGTGTTGACGAGCTGGACGGTCGCGGACTTGCAATGGGCGCTGCAACAGCCCACTACCGGCTTCTTCGTGTTGACCAATACCCGGAGCCTCTCTGAGGCAGACGCGGCGGAACGCAACCGGCAGGTGGTCGACGCCCTGCATCAGGCGGCAACTCTCGAACAGGTGCCTTACGTGATCGCGAGCCGTAGCGACTCCACATTGCGCGGCTACTTCCCTCTTGAGACCGACGTCCTGGTGGAGGAGCTGGCCGCGCGCGGCACCGTGGTCGACGGCGTGATCATCTGCCCGAGCTACGTCGAGCCCGGTCGCCTCACAGTCGACTCGGTGCATTGGGCGCGGACAGCCGAGGGCATGATTCCGGTCTCGCACAGCGAATTCGCCAAGGATGCGAGCTTCGGTTACCGCAACTCAGACTTGCGCGACTGGGTAGAGGAGAAAACAGCCGGCCGAGTCCCCCGCGACCAGGTCGCCACGATCACGTTGACCGACATTCGAGTGGGTGGGCCGGACCGGGTTCTCCAGATCCTGGCAGGTCTGCGTAACGGCCAACCGGTGGTAGTGGACACCGCCGCTGACGCCGATCAGCAAGTCGTGGTTCTTGCACTGCTGCGCGCCGAGGCGGCCGGTCAGAACTTCATCTACCGAATCGGACCGTCCTTCGTACGTGCCCGCACCGGCCAAACGGCCACGCCGCCTGCCAACGCCCAGCGCCTTCAAAGAATTTTGTCGGCGCAGCCGACCAATACCGAAGACGCGCGCCCGGCCACCGAGCACGGGCTGATCGCTGTTGGCTCCCACGTGGGGCTCACGACCCGCCAGCTCGACCGGCTCCGCACCCGGGGCAAGATCATCGAGCTGGAGCTGGATGTGCCGACGCTGCTCGACGATGCCGCTCGCAACGACCACGTCGAGAACATCGCCGGACAAGCAGCGAACCTGTTACGGCAGAACGAGGCCGACAGCGACATCGTGATCCGGACGAGCCGAAATTTGATCACCGGGGATGACGCCGTACACAGTCTGCTGATCGCCCGCACCGTCAGCGGCGCACTGGTTGGCACCGTACGCGAGATCGTCAGCCAGATCCGACCGGCATTCGTGCTGGCCAAAGGAGGGATCACCTCATCCGACACCGCGACCGAGGGCCTCGGTATCCGGCGAGCATGGTGCCGCGGCACGATGCTTCCGGGCATCGTCTCGTTATGGGAGCCGGTCACTGGGCTGGCTCAGGGCATTCCGTACATCGTGTTCGCTGGGAACGTCGGCGATGATGATGCACTCGCTGCGGTCGTCGAAACGCTACGAAGCGTCTGAAGTTGCCTCGGCTCACGCAAGGAGGTCATGAGAACTGTGCCTGAAAACAGCACTCACATCGCCGTCATCGGCCTGGGCGCCATGGGTCTACCGATGGCTACCCATCTCGCGAGCCGGTACCCAGTCACCGGATTCGACCCTTTCGAACCACGCCGGGAGCTCGCCCGCAACGAAGGGATTACGGCGGAGGCGACTCCCCGCGATGCCAGCAGAGACGCCGACATGGTCTTGCTCGCGGTACGCGACAACAGCCAAGCCGAGTCCGCTCTCTTCAGCCATGATGGGGTACTCGAGTCGTTGAAACCCGGGTCTCCAGTCATCTTGACCAGCACCGTTGGCCCAGCCGCTGCTCGGGCGTTGGCTGAGAGGCTCGGCGACGCCGGGTACCCGCTGATCGACGCGCCGATTAGTGGTGGTCCGGTCCGCGCCGGGAATGGCGACCTGCTCATCGTGGTCGGTGCGACGAAGGACGCCCTGACCGCAGCCCAACCAGTGCTCGATCACTTGGCCTCCACTTTGACCATCGTCGGTCCGCGCCCGGGCGACGGCCAGGCCCTGAAGGCGATCAACCAGCTACTCGCGGGGGTGCACATCGCCGCAGCAGCCGAGGCCATCGCGCTCGCCCGGGGCCTGGGACTCGACCCTGCAGTGGTCATCGATGCGCTGTCGCAGGGTGCGGCCGGGTCGTTCATGTTCTCCGACCGCGGACCTCGAATGCTGCAGGCCTACACCGGCGGCGCCGATGTGAAGTCGCGGGTCGACATCTTTGTCAAGGACATGGGCATTGTGACCAGCGTTGGCCAAGACGCTCATGTCCCGCTGCCGCTGGCTGCGGCAGCACATCAGCTGTACCTGATCGCTGAGGCTGCTGGACTCGGCGCTCAAGACGACTCGAGCGTCGTCACAGTCTTGTCGCCACCTGACGGCTCCTCCATGGGCTGACCGGGACGGTACGTCTGTCGAAGCTTGGTCCCTGCCGTCTGGCCGCCATCGACCGGAACAGTGACGCCAGTGATGAACGACGCGTCCTCAGAGCACAACCACAACACGCACGCTGCCACGTCAGCCGTGCTGCCGATTCGGCCGAGCGGTACGCTCTCGGCCGCGAGCTGCTGGGCGCGTGCGCCAGCGCGTCGAAGATCATCGGTCAGGATCGGGCCGGGCGCGATCACGTTGATCCGGATTCCCTGGTCGGCGTAGTCGAGCGCTGCCGACCTGCTGAGTCCGATAATCCCGGCCTTGCCGGACACGTACGCCGCAAGGTTGCTGACCGCGCCGACACCGGCAACTGATGCCATGTTGATGATCACGCCGCCACCGGAGTTAAGCATGGCCGGGATCTCGTGCTTCATGCCGTAGAAGGTGCCGTTGATGTTGGTCCGGATGCCCAGTGAGAAGCCGTCGGATGGGATCTCGGCCAGCGGTGCCGGCATCGGGCCGCCGGTCGCGTTGTTCACGGCGAAGTCGAGCCGGCCGAACTCTTCGACACAGCGCTCGACCACTTCGCGTACGGCATCCTCATCCGTGACATCGGCAGGTACTGCCAGCACCCGACCGCCGGCATTGCGGAGGTCGGCGGCAGTCTTCTCTAACCTTTCCTCTGTGCGGGCAGTGATTGTTACTGCAGCGCCGGCCTGGACGAATGCCGCCGCAATGCTGGCACCAATGCCTTGGCTGCCACCCGTAATCAACGCCACCCGGTCTGTGAAGTCGTATTGAAGAGCCATGTCTCTAGGCTTACCCGAGGCACTCCAACAGATCGTCAGTTGTCAGGCGCATTTGGCAGTACGTCGTGGGACGTAGAGGTGATGCGATGAGCTCAGCAGTCCAGGTCGCTGGCTCGGCAGATTTGGGTTGCCGCGAAGCTAGTTCTCTCGTCCAGAGCCGTCAAGTAATGACCAGGCCAGAAAAGCAGAAACCCCCGAACTCGACGGGCGAGCGGAGGCAATCTGTCCGGGTTGGTGGATAGCTTCACCGCCCGGTAATGTTCTCGACAGCCAAATCAAAGAACGCGGTTAACGCTATCGGATATCGGTAATACCTTCAAAACCTCTCTGGAAGCTCGGCAGTGAGGATCAGAGCCGGTGGGCTAGCAGCCGGTTTCTGCGAAGCAGACGATGGAGCCGTGAGTTTTGATCCGGCAGTCACATTCAGTGGCTAAAGTCCCTCGCCAGTACGCTGAGCCTTTGAGGAAAGCTTCTCGCTCAAAACATGGCCGACGCGCGGGCCAGCTCCAGCGATTCGGCGTTGGTGCA
>DATLQC010000178.1:0-2342 GCA_035535395.1 Propionibacteriaceae bacterium
AACGTGCTGCTCGACGAACTCATGGACGGCTACTGCGCCCTGAATGAGTCCTTCTACGAAGAGGCTCCGATCGGCGATCTCGCGCTCGAGCGGGAGGTATGGGACGCGGGGCGCGTACGCGACCGGGAGGCGCTGGCTCGCAAGACCGGACGCAACACTGTCGGCACCGCGGCGGTCGCTCCCGACGGGTCGTTTGCGGGTTTCACCGAGATCGTGATCAGAGATGCGTCTCCGCGGCGAGGAATCCAGAGCGGCACCTTGGTGCCGAGGCCACACCGAGGCCATCGGCTCGGCCTGGCCATGAAACTGGTCAATCATGCACGGGTCCGGGAGCAGTTCCCGTTGTGCCAGCGTCTCATCACCGGCAACGCTGGGGTCAATCTGCATATGAACGCCGTCAACGGCCGACTCGGCTACCAGGTCGTCGAGCACCTGCTCGATATGCAGCTAAAGGTGTGACGGAAGCGACCCGGAGATCCGGATCGCCTGACGGCGACCGTTTGGCGCTTGTGCTCGAAAACGGACCGCTTTCGCTGCCTCGGTGATGGGTCTTTCGACGCTTGTGCGCGGAAACGACCCGCCCTCGACATCGTGTGACCGACCCCTTGCGCGGGTACGCCGGGAGCATGGCAGCACGCACCGGCGACGACATCTGGGGCCGGCGAACGCCCTACTCAGCAGGCGAGGCCTGGCCCGTACGCGTAGATCAGCATCTGATCGATGGAGTGACCGTCGACGATGTTGATTCCTGGGCACCTTCGGCCTGTCTGCTCTGCAGCAATGGATGTGGACTGGACATCGCCGTCAAGGACGGACAGATGGTCGGAGTCCGCGGTCGGGCCGAGGATCGAGTCAATCACGGCCGTCTCGGGCCTAAGGGCCTCTACGGCTGGCAAGGACAACTTCATGATCGACTGACGCGACCCTTGATCAGAAACGGCACGGGATTCGTCGAGGCCTCCTGGGATGAGGCGATGAACTTGATCACCAGCATCTCCAAGGAGTTGCTGGAAACGAAAGGTCCGCTCTCCCACGGCTTCTATACCTCAGGGCAGCTGATGTTGGAGGAGTACTACACCTTGTCGGTGATCGGCAAGGCCGGCATCGGTACCCCTCACATGGATGGCAATACCCGGCTCTGTACTGCGACGGCAGCCGCATCGCTGAAAGAATCCTTTGGCGCGGACGGACAGCCCGGCTCTTACGCCGATATTGATCTTTGCGAGACGCTGTTCTGCTTTGGGCACAATGTGGCGGCAACCCAGACCGTGCTGTGGTCACGCATTCTTGATCGACTCGCCGGCACCGCGCCTCCGCACCTGGTCGCGGTCGACCCACGCCTGACCGAAGTTGCCAAGGCAGCCGAGATTCACCTGGCGCCCAAGCCGGGGACCAACCTCGCGCTGATCAACGGACTGCTGCAGCAACTGATCAGCAACGACTGGGTTGATCATGATTTCATCGATCAGCACACCAAGGGCTTCGACGAACTGGCTGCAGTGGTCGCCAGCTACTCGCCGCATCGTGTCGCCGAGATCTGTGGCATCGCGGCCCGCGAGATCGAGGCCGCGGCCGAAATCTTTGGTGCTTCCTCGACGGCAGTATCAACAGTCCTGCAAGGCTTCTACCAATCGCATCAGGCGACTGCGGCCTCAGTCGCGGTGAACAACATGCACCTACTGCGCGGCATGCTTGGTCGGCCAGGCGCTGGGATCCTCCAGATGAACGGTCAGCCGACTGCTCAGAACAACCGAGAGACCGGTGCCGATGGTGATCTTCCCGGCTTTCGCAATTGGGAGAACGAACGACACATCGAGGCGCTGGCAAAGCTCTGGGACGTCGATCCCATCGTTATCCCGCACTGGGCGGAGCCGACCCACGCGATGCAGATCTTCCGTTACGCCGAGCAGGGCTCGATCAAGTTCTTGTGGATCGCTGGCACCAACCCTGCAGTGTCGTTGCCCGAGCTCGCCCGGATACGCCGGATTCTCGGCCAAGACTCCGTGTTCTTGGTCGTCAGCGACGGCTACCTGACCGAAACGACCGCTTATGCCGATGTCGTGCTGCCGGCCGCGCTGTGGGGCGAGAAGACTGGCACCTATACCAACACCGACCGTACGGTCCATCTGTCCGAGCGTGCAGTTGCTCCGCCCGGAGAGGCACGGAGTGATCTTGAGATTTGGCTGGACTACGCCCGGCGGATGGGTTTCTCCGATCGCAGTGGCCGGCCGCTGCCGCCCTGGGATACCCCGGAGGAGGCGTTCAATGCCTGGCGCGAATGCTCCCGTGGCCGGCCCTGCGACTACTCCGGCCTGAGCTATGACAGGCTTCGCGGCGGTCCG
>DATLQC010000179.1:0-4704 GCA_035535395.1 Propionibacteriaceae bacterium
CACGCTCGCGCCGCCCATCGGATCGGCGCCGATGTGCACTCCGGCATCGCGCACGGCCCTCAGATTCAGCGCATTGACCAGGTCTTCGCAGTAGGCACCGAGGTAATCGAAGCGGTTGACCTCTGAGACCACATCCGCGTATGGCCTCCTGCGAATGGGAGAGCCATCGGCCAACAACTCATTGGCGCGGGCGGCGATGGCGCTGGTCGCGTCGGTGTCGGCAGGGCCGCCATGCGGCGGGTTGTACTTGAAGCCGCCATCGCGAGGCGGATTGTGCGAAGGCGTCACGACAATGCCGTCGGCGGTGTTGCTCGCTGACGCCGTCGTATTGTGCACCACGATCGCACGCGATATCGCCGGAGTAGGGGTGTAATCCTGGTCGTCCTCGGCGCAGACGGTGACACCGTTCGCCAGCAACACCTCGATGGCGGTCGTCCAGGCGGGAGTGGAGAGCGCGTGAGTGTCTTTGCCTATGTAAAGCGGCCCGGTGATGTCCTGGGATGCGCGGTATTCGACGATCGCCTGGGTCGTGGCCGCGATATGCGCATCATTGAATGCCGTATCCAAACTCGATCCGCGATGTCCTGAGGTCCCGAACACCACCTGCTGATCCGGGTTGTTGGGGTCCGGCACAAGGTCGTAGTAGGCGCTGATGACTGCGTCGACGTCGATGAGATCTTCGGGGAGTGCCGGCTGGCCGGCGCGAGGGTGAGCCATGGCCACATTCTGCCGTCGTTTGGGCAGGCCGGTGAGGTCCTGGCCCGTACGTTCTCAGAATCCGTCGACATCGTCGGGTTTGATTGCTCCGCTCCGCCGGGTCTTAGCGCTCGGTCGGCGCCGTGCAGATCGCTAGGCTTTGAAAGGATGAGTTCATGAGTTCGTCCAGCTTCCACCGTCCTGGCGCTGTTGATCTTTCCCAGGTGGCTCAGCAGGCCAAGCAGTCAGCGGCCGCTCAGGCGAGTGCACCGCGTACCGGGGGCGGTTCATACGTTGTCGAGGTCACCGAACAAACCTTCGAGGCGGAGACAATTCGCAGGTCGCTCAAGCACCCCGTAGTCGTCGAGTTTTACTCGCCTCGGGTGGCCACCGGCCAGCAGTTGTCTGACGCCTTGATCGAGATTGCAGATGCATCTGATGGCAAGTTCCTGCTCGCCCGGCTGAATGTGGACACCGCGCCCGGGATTGTGCAAGCGCTTGGGCTGCAAGCGGTCCCTACGGTGATCGCGCTCATCAACGGGCAGCTGGCTCCGTTGTTCCAAGGAGTGCTGCCCAAAGATCAGGTGCAGGCCGCGATTGATCAACTGCTCAAAGCGGCAGTAGCGAACGGGATGGTAGGACGTGCCGAACCGGTCGGCTCGGAGCCATCCGCTGCCGAGGAGCCGGAGCCACCAGAGGATCCGCGTTATGCAGCTGCCGATGACGCGTTGGAGCGCGGTGATTTCGCCGCGGCGAGGGAGGAATTCGACAAGCTATTGCAGGCCAACCCCAACGATGCCGGGGCCCAAGCCGGCAAGGCGCAGGCAGGTCTCTTTGCCCGTGCGGCGGCGCTTGATCCTCGGTCAACCCTTGCTGCCGCAAATGGCAGTGCTGACGTGACCAGTCAGCTGGCTGCCGCCGACGTGGAGATGATCACTGGACAAGTGGAGGCTGCATTTGAACGCTTGATCGGGCTGATCAAGCGATTGTCGGGCGACGAGCGGAATCAGGTCCGGGTACGGCTGCTCGAACTGTTCGACACACTCGGCAACGCCGACGAACGGGTCCTCAAGGCCCGCCGCGACCTTATGACTGCCCTCTTCTGAGGGACATGCACCTTGTCGATCTTGGTGACCGTAGCCGTGAAAGCTGGCGCATATGCTGGCCCGGTTGCTCTAGATCGGGGAGAGGATCATGAAGCGGCTCTTCGTCGCTGTGTCGACCACACTGCTGCTATCGCTAGCCGGATGTTCAGCTAACTCAGCTGCGTCCAGTCCGACACCGGCACCAAGCAGCGCTCCACCGGCTTCGGCGGCTCCCGATACCGCCAGCCCGAGCGCATCATCGAGCGCCGCGGCGCCGGTGAGCCAGTGTCTGAGCGGGCGCTATCGACTCATCCGCTTCGTCGGTGTGGGCGAGAAGGGAACCTTCGGCACGGGCGAGGGCGGGGATGTCACGGTGACGTTCGACAACAGCTTGTATCTGCTCCGCGGTGCTGGCAAGGACCCCATCAAGCTGACCCTGGCCGGTCAGACCGCCAGCTTGCTGGTGAATGGCACCATCAGCGGTGATTACCAGCTGCAAGGAGACAGGGCGACCTTTACGGTCGGCGAAAGCAGCGGCAATGCCACGCTCCGTGTCGGCAAGGTGAAGGAGTCTGTGCCGATGTCACAGGTCGGCAATGTGCTCGCTCCTGATGGCGAGGCGGGCTTAAGTTGCGCGAATAACGCGCTGATTGTGACACTCCATGATGTTCGCCTGGAGCTGGGCAAGATCTGATCAACGCGAGATGATCGCCAGGCGGCCCGTCAGAGCAGCGCCGCAAGACTTGATCAGGGCGTGCGGCCGTCCTCGGTATAGGCCATCTCATCTGGACCGAGCCCGACAGCCAGACTGAGCCGACGAAAGGCCAGCGGAGTCAATAACTCGCTTGCCGTCGGCAGGTCCACCAACCCGACCGCCTTGATCTCGTTTGGCTGCAGCGACCAGGAAGCAAGATCATTGTCAGTTACCAGGCCGCCGTCGAAGATCATTTCGATGGCATCGTCCCAACCGAGGTAGGGCGGCATCCAATCGACAACCAGCAGCCGCCCGACCTGAAGATCAAGGCCGAGTTCCTCACGTACCTCACGTACCGCGCCGAGGCGGGGCGGCTCGAGCGGCTCCACAATGCCACCCGGAAGTTCCCAGTCCTGTTTGAACTGCGTCTCACATAGCACGACACGATCTTGTACGTCGCGCATCAGGACGTGAGCAATCAGGCGCTTCTTCGGTAGCGCCGAATTCATCACACTCGAAAAGCCGTGACTCCCGCCCACTTGATCGGAAGCGAGCCTGGAAAACAGACCGAGGTCGGCGTACGAGCCATCCGGCAGTGCCAAGACCTGGCGTCGTACGCCTTCCAGCCGGAAGCCTGCCCGTAGCACAGCTCGCCGACCACTCAAATCACTGGCCGGCAAGGAAACCTCGACCCGGCGTAGACCGCGACCGGCAAGTAGATCTTCCGCGGCGGCGCGTAGCGCCCCTTCAAGCAACTCGGCGTTGACAGGTCCATTCCACCCGATCGTCGCGATGCCGACTGCCGAGACGTTGATGTCGAGAGCGAGTTCAGTCACGGTCTGCGCACTGAGCTTGTCCGAGCACCCCTCGACAGCCTCAGCGCGCCGGGGACAGCAACCAGATTCGGCTCGACTGTGCTCATGACTGACAAACCTAGTCCGACACAATGGATCACCACGATGAGATAAGTAGGTTGCTGCTGGCTGATCTTATGGCCAAGTCCCTGATCTTCACCTACGCACTTCTGGGAACCCAGGGCAGCGTCCTCTTCGCGATCATGCTGCATCCCTCGACCAACCTGTTCGCAGTCTCGCCGCCAGTGAGCGCCAGTGATGACTTGACGCTGGCAGTCCTGGCGTTGCTGCTCAAAACCGCGCTGGCTGCCGGCCTCTTCATCCACCTACCACGATCGTTTCGCGCTGACCGTAGTGGTACCTCGGCGATCGGTTACGGGTCAGCTAGTTCCCGCTAAGTTCGACGAGCCGAGGACGGTGAACTAGGACTACTCGGCGAGTCCGGACTGTCCGGTGAGTCGGGGCTGTCCGGCGAGTCGGGCGACTCCGGACTGTCTGCCGATTGCGGCGATGCCGCCGATTCGGACGTTGCCGGCGACTCAGCCGAGGTTGCGGCCGCGGACACAGCAGCTTCAGCCTCCGTGGGCTTGGCTCGCCGAGGCTGGGTAGGCCCAGTTACTGCCTCGTCCGACGTGGTCGTGTGCGGTGATGCTGCCCGAGCGGCCGCGATCACACCGCGCGTCGCCTTCTCGCGCTCGATTGGCTGCTCCTCATCCAACTCAGGCTCGAGCCGCAGCCACACCGCACCCAGCGGCGGGATGGTGACGGACGCCGATGCCGAATAGCCGTGTGACGGCACCGGATGCGCGACCACCTCTCCGAGGTTGCCGATCGAGCCTGTGCCGTCATAAACCTCGGCGTCGGTGTTCAAGATCTCCTTCCAAACGCCTTCCGTGGGCAAGCCGATCTGGTGGTCCGGGCGGGGTTCTGAGGAAAAGTTCGTGATGCAGGCGATTATTTGGCCATCGCCGTCATAGCGGAGCCAGGAGAAGACGTTCCCGCCGCGGTCGTCGGCGTCGATCCAGGAGAAGCCTGACGCGTCAGTGTCGCGCTTCCACAAGGCGGGGTGCTCCTTGTAGATCGTGTTCATGTCCTTGATCAGCCGCTGCACGCCGCGATGTCCCCATTCCGCGCTCTGCCACCAATCGATGCTGCGACTTTCAGAGAACTCCCGCCGCTGGCCGAACTCGGTGCCCATGAACAACAGCTTCTTGCCGGGATGTGCCCACATGAAGGCATAGAAGGCTCGGAGCGTGCCAAACTTCCGCCACTCATCCTGGGGCGCCCGCTCGAACATGGAGCCTTTGCCGTGCACTACCTCGTCATGGCTGATCGGCAGGATGAAGTTCTCCGAGTACGCGTACGCCAGGGCGAA
>DATLQC010000180.1:0-12887 GCA_035535395.1 Propionibacteriaceae bacterium
CCTGCTGCGAGCTGCGCATGAACGCGGCCTGCGCGTACCCGAGGACCTTGCGGTCGTCGCCTTCGACGGCACCAAGGAGTCGGAGTTCTCCTGGCCACCCCTCACCGTGGTGGCCCAGCCGATCCCGGAGATGGCCAGAATGGCCGTTCAGCTCGTACTCGACGAACAACGGGCCGAGGGCCATACGTCCTTTGACGGGGAACTTGTCGTCCGCCAGTCCTGCGGCTGCCTGCGAGAGCGGCCGGCCGGTAGCTAGCGGGCGCACCCGCCTACGCTGGCGGGGTGGTCACGCAGTACCACGAAAGAAGCCCAGTTCGTCGAAGCAGCGGCTCACCGCAGCACTGCGAACGTTCCGGCCATCCGAGCGCGCCTGGTTGGCGAAGCCGGCCACCGCAGCCGACCTGGCGCCCGAGCGTTCGGTGCGGACCAACCCGGCCCGCTGCGCGCCGCTTACCCTGCTCACGGAGCGAACGCCCGTGAACGGTGAGGCCTGGACGGGGATCAACGGCTCGCCGGCCCAACCGCTGAACATCCTGACGGTCCGGTTCCGCGACACCGCCGCCGCTCGTCGCGAGCTCGCGGCCAAGCAAGCTGCGCTGCTCAGCTGCACCTCGGTTCGGCTGACCTTTCCACCGTTCGAAGGAGGTCGTCGATAACCTGGTCGACCGGCTGAGGGAGATCTCTGAGGAATGACTGCCTGGCCGGTGACAGAAAAGGCGGAAGGGCGCCGGCTGGGGTGGTCCCAGCCGGCGCCTTCACCCATCGGTTAGCCGAACAGCGCGTTGACCTGTTCGTTCGCCTCCGTTAGAGATGACGGAGGCGCCTTGCCCGTCAACACCGCGTCCATCGCCGGCTGCATGATGCCCTCGATCTGGCTGGCGTGGTCGGTAATGGGGAACAGGAAGGTCGACTTCTGCTCCAAGTGCGTGGTGAACGCCGTTATGTCGATATTCCTGGCCTTCCAGGACGCTTCCGCCTTCTTGGTGGCCTCAGGGATGGCCGGGAACACGACCCCCACCTCGCCCACGATGTTCTGGCACTCGGGAGAGCCGGTGAACTCCACCCACTTTGCCGCCACCGGCATGTTCTTGGAGCCGACCCAGATCGAGTCGGCCAGACCGTTGTACATGCTGGCGCGCTTACCACTCGGCCCGATCGGCGTCGGCGCCAATCCGACGTCCACACCCTTGTGGCCGTAGATAGTGTTGATCGTCCAGGAACCGTTGACGAGCATGGCGTACTTGCCAGCCGCGAAGATGTCCCCCGAGCTCTGGCCCGTGATCGCCGGGATGGAGGGCATGTAGCCCTTCTCGATCAGACCGGCGATCCAGCCGATGGTGTCCTGGAACTCAGGCTTGTCGTAGTTGTAGTGAGTGCCCCAGGGATTCTTGTCGGTGTGGGTCCAGTTGTTGGAGCCGGTGTACATGCTCCACTGCGTCTGGCCGTTTCCGGCGCCGGAGCCGCCGTCGAGGCCGAGACCGTAGACCTCGACCTTGGTCTTGTCGAAGCCCGGCTCGTCGCCGCGCTTCCCGTTCTTGTCGACCGTCAGGTGGGCGATGGTCTTCTCGTACGTCCCACCGTCCTGCGGGTTCCACTGCATGTTCTGCAGGTCGGCTTCCTTGATCCCGGCGTCGCTGACAAGCTTCCTGTTATAGAAGACGGCGACGGTGTCGAAGTCCTTGGGCAGCCCGTAGCGCTTGCCGTCCGGGCCCTTCCACAGGTCGGCCAGTCCCGGCTGGTACTGATCGACGTTGAAGCCGTCTTTCTGCAGCGTCGCGTCCAGCGGCACCAATTGCTGCTGGCTGACGAACTCCGGATACTTCGCCAAGTGGTCGGCGAAGACGTCCGGCGCGTCACTGGCTACGAAGGCGTTGGTCAGCTTGTTCCAATAGTCGTCCCAGGCGAACTGGCTGATCTTGACGCTGGCATTGGGGTTTGCCTCATGGAACTTTTCTGCGCACTTCTGGTACGCAGGCAGCTGCGCGTTCTCCCAGAGCCAGTAGTTGATCTCACCAGAGGCGTTGGCGGTGTCGATCGCCTCGCCGCCGCCGCCTCCACCGCCGCCTGTACCGCCAGCACCGCCTCCACCACCACAGGCAGCAAGGGTCATGCTGAGGGCGGCCAGACCGATGACCGCTCCCAATTTCTTTCTCAGCTTTGCCATCGTTGGCCAATTCCTTTCGGTAAGTCCTCGAAGCTCGAGGCGGGTTGGATCACTCAATAGAAGAGTTGGGAGCACAATAAGCGCTACTTCATGCCGGAGAACCCAATGTTGTTGACGACGCGCTTTGCGAAGAGCAGGAAGATGATTAATAGCGGAAGGGCCGCCACCAGCGTTGCAGCCATCAAACCAGCCCAGTCCGGGCTGCCGGCGGGGGTTTGGGTCCTAAATACCCACAGCGCTACGGTGAGCACGCGACTGCCCTCGTTGTTGCCTATGAGCAGCGGCCACAAGTACTCATTCCACATATTGATGAAGGTAAGAATACTGAGGGTAACGATTGGCGCCGAACTCATGGGGAGAATGATCTGGAAGAAGATCCGCGCATGGCCTGCGCCGTCGAGCCTTGCCGCCTCCTCGATCTCAACACTGATGCCCAGGAAGAACTGCCGAAGGAAGAAGATAGCGAAAGGAGTCATGAAAAAGTACGGGAGGATCAGGCCAGGAAACGTGTTGATCAAGCCCAGGCTGCGCATGAGGATGAAGTTGGGCAGCGCGGTGAAGATCGGCGGCACCATCAGCGCGGTCAAGAACAGCGTGAACACGATGTTGCGGCCCGGCCACTTCAAGCGCGCGAAGGCGTAGGCCGCCAGAGCGCTGAAGAACACCTGTCCGGCGGTGGCAACGATGGCGAAGATCAGCGAGTTGCGCAGGTAGAGGAGAAAGTCGACCGAGGCGCCGGAGCCGCCCTCGGCCCTGGCCTCCTCCGGGGTCGATAGCCCGAGAACGCGTTTGAACGCCCCGGTGGTGAAATCGACGGGCAGCAACGACGCGGGATCGGTGAACAACGCAATCGATGTAGAGAAAGCCGTGCGGATCATCCAGTAGAACGGAAACAGTGTGCTCAGTATGAGCACCACCAGCGCCGCCCAGGCCCCGATCCTTCCCGGGTTGAGTCTGCGGCGCTGCGGAGCCGGCCGGGCACTATCAGCAACCATGACGTTGGATTCGACGGTTCGGGTAGCCATGACATCCCCCTCTCAGGCCAGGTCGGATTCGCCCGCGCGCAACACTCTCAACTGAAAGATGGCCACACCCGCGAGGATGATAAACAAGATCACTGAGATCGCACTGGCGTAGCCGAACTCGTTCTGTTGGAAGCCTTTCTGGACGATGTAATACTGGATCACACGGCTTGCGTTGACGGGACCGCCACGTGTCGTCACCGCAACCGTGTCGAAGATCTGGAACGAGCCGGTCACTGTGATCACCAGCACCAGGGCGAGAATCGGGCGCAGCAGCGGCAGTGTGATCCGCCAAAACGATTTCCACTCGGTACTGCCGTCGACGGCCGCCGCCTCGTACACATAAGTGGGGATTGTCTGGAGTCCAGCAAAGACTAGCAAAGCAGTGTAGCCCATATGGCGCCAGATATTAACCCAGGCGATTGTCGGAATTGCCGTGGTCGCGTCCCCGAAGAATGCAACTCGGTTCAGACCGAGGAATGATATGAATTCGTTCACCAGGCCGATCTGGTAATCCAGTAGCCAAAACCACAGCATCGCGGCGATAACGTTGGAGATCAAAAACGGCAGTAATATGATGGCGCGAACCACGGTTGACTGGGTTAGCCGCTGCATCAACACCGCGATCCCGATCGCTAGAATCGTCTGAAAGCCGATGTTGTACAGGACGTACTGGATCGTGACCCAGAGAGCGTTCCAAAAAAGTGGGTCCTGGACCAATCGGGTGTAATTGTCGAAACCGATGAAGCTCGGGGTCCCAAGCAGGCTGTACTTGGTCAGACTGAAATAGAAGCCTCGAATCGAGGGATAGAGGTAGAACACTAGGAAGCCGACTAGCGCCGGCAAAATGAAGAGCAGTGCCATCCCCAGGTCACTGCGACCTGGTGGCCTGTCCGTACCGTGCACCCCACTACCACGCACACCAGCGCGGCGAGCTTCCGGCTTCGTCGCAGCAGCAGCGATGTCAAGCGAGTCTGCACTCATGGCGTCACCTCTTGGTAGTTGGATGGCCGAACGCGCGAGGCGTACGGGACAGTGGCCGGTTGAAGTCGCTGCTGGCACTGAAGGGATAATGGGGAGTCGGCCAAAGCGAAGTGCCGGGATCCTGGTTTCCGCTGACGCCCGTAGATGTTGACCGCGACTGCTGACAATCTGGGCGCGATTGAGGGGCAACGGGCTGAGAAGCTGAGGCGGTAGGCAACGTTGTCCGTCCCTGACTGGCGCGGGACCATCGGACTTTAAGCTACAGCGGCGACTTGGCCCGTGACAACCCTGGAAGACGGTGGCGAGCTCGATGCCAAAGGCACCGCCTGATCGCCCGAAAAGTCAAGCGTCCAAGGGGTTTGACCCTGTCGAGCCGCTCAGCGCAGTGCTCTTGGCCTGCGATCGCTGATGTGCGCTCCATGGCCGACTGGAGTCCAGCCAGGTCGTACGCCTGCTGTGTGCCTGGGCGTTTGGCCAACAGCACCGCGGCTCCTGGATGGCCGTCTCATCGCGCTGCTGGCGGCCGTAGCGACGGACGAGTGGGGTGTTGACGACCCGGCAGACTGTCTGACTGAACACCCAAGGGCCGCTGCGTTGACATCCCTCGCGGTGGCGACCCAATCGAGGTGACGGCGTATCATCGTCGTCTTCCTGGTGTTTCAGAGGCAGTTCGTGCAGGGCATTTCCGAGTCCGAACCAGTAGCACCGTCCCTTGCACCACCAACCCGACACTGCAGCCAACCGAGAGGTCAAACACGTGGTCGCAATCGATTGGATCACCTCCTCATTCGCCTTGCGATTTCTCGCCGATGATGATGGCCCGATCCGCCTGGTGGACCTTGGCGAGAACAGCTCCCTTTTCTCGTCTACCTACAACCGGGCCCACCAGCCGCTGGTTGAAGTCATGTCGCCACAGTTTGGTAACGACACCAGCAGCAACAGCGGCAGGCACAGCGGAACTCATCTTGGGAATGCGCTCCGCTACGTGAGGCATGAAGAGACCACTACTGACGGTATCGACCGGCTTGTGATCGAACAGTCGGATCCAGCAACCGGGCTTACCTGTATCAGCACCTTTGACGCACTGCCGGGTGTGCCGGCGGTACGAACGACGACTACCGTTTCGGTTACGCCCGGCAAGCCTGCCATGACGCTGTGGGCAGTGACCAGCTTCGCCACCGGGGCCTGCATCTCAGCGGACATCAATGCCCTCGACGTCTGGTCGGCGAAGTCCAGCTGGGCCGCCGAGAACCGCTGGACAGTTCAGCCGTTGCGAGCGGCAGGGCTCATCGCGACGCAACCCAGCGCACGCGGCGAAACGTGCCGGAGTGCCATCACCGCCTTCTCGACCAGCACCTGGTCGTCAGGGACATATATTCCTGCCGGCGCCGTCCAGAATAGAGTTACGGGTCTGACGCTTGCGTGGCAGATCGAACACAACGGGCCATGGCTTTGGGAGGCGGGTGAGCGACCTGCTTGGTCCCGGCACCTCGACAACCTGCCGGTCGGTAGCGAAGAAGCCGCCGGTCCCCCCACCGAGGACCACACTGACGACGCTGCATACGTGGCCGCACTTGGCCCCACCGACACCCTGCACCACTGGTCCTACACCGTGGACGCCGAGACGACCTTTACGTCGGTCCCAGTCACGTTCACCGTCGCCGACTCCTTCGACACCGCCTTTGATCAGCTGGCCACGCACCGGCGTGCCGCCCGCCGAAGCCATCCCCAGAACGACGCTCTACCAGTCATCTTCAATGACTACATGGACACCCTCGAGGGCGACCCGACCGAAGCCAAGCTATTGCCGCTGATCGATGCTGCAGCCAAGGCGGGATGCGAATACTTCTGCATCGACGCCGGTTGGTACGACGACACGGCCGGTTGGTGGGCCTCGGTGGGCGACTGGGTCCCGTCAACGGTGCGCTTCCCCAGGGGTCTCGACTTCGTCCTGGACCACATACGCAGCCAAGGCATGACGCCGGGACTGTGGCTGGAGCCGGAGGTCGTCGGCGTCAACAGCTCGGCTGCGTCAGCCCTGCCGGAAAGCGCCTTCTTGCAGCGAGCAGGAGTGCGGATCCGCGAACGCGACCGGTATTTTCTGGACCTCCGCAGCGAGGACGTGCGTGCTCACCTCGACCAGGCAGTGGACCGCCTGATAATTGAACTCGGCGTCGGCTACTTCAAGCTCGACTACAACGTCACCCCGGGCCCAGGCACCGACACCAACGCTCCGAGCGTCGGTCACGGATTGCTCGAGCACAACCGTGCCCTGCTGACGTGGCTAGACACCGTGCTCGATCGGCATCCCGACCTCATCCTCGAAAACTGTGGTTCCGGCGCGCTTCGCTCCGATTTTGCCCTGCTGTCGCGCCTGCAGCTCCAGTCGACTTCGGACCAACAGGATCCCCTGCTCTACCCAGTGATCGCCGTCGGCGCACTCGTGCACATCCTGCCCGAACAGGCCGGCAACTGGTCCTATCCCCAGTCCACAATGTCTGATGAGATGATCGCCTTCAACATGTGCACCGGCCTCGCTGGCCGGCTCTACCAGGCGGGCCTGCTCGATCGCATGACACCTCAGCAGCTGGCCCTGGTTGCCGCGGGTGTTCAGACCCACAAGGACACCCGCAACCTGCTCTCACACTCCACCGTACGGTTCCCCACCGGTGTCCCCAGCTGGGACGACGACTGGATCACCGTCGCCTTCTGCGGCACCGGGGAGAGCTACCTGATCGCATGGCGGCAAGAGCACGCAGCGCGCGAGGTCACCCTCGAACTGCCACATCTCACGGGCGTTGACGTGGAGGTGACTCAGATCTACCCGCCGGTGGAGGCTCTCGCCGAGTGGACGGCGGTACGCACCAACACTGGGCTCACTCTCAAGGCTAGCGAGGCCACGGCGGCAGCTCGAATGCTGCGGCTGACGCCCCGCTGAGGTTCACCCGACCTCCCGAATGTGGGAACCCTCTACCGTGCCGCCCTGCGAGGTCCCCCGGCCAAGTCATAGTTGAGGTAGGACGCGCATCGGCGTCGATCTTGGTGCCATCAACCGCGATCAGACCCACCCGCACCAGCCCAGCCTCAGCGCACAACCGCAATACCTGCACAAACACCTCACCAAGGCCGGCCCAGTGCCGATCGTGGAACCGAGGAAAGCCACGTGGGCCATTAACGGGCCATTACGCACGGCGCGTGGCAGTTATCCGGGTCAGTTGCAAGCGCACGCAGACGACTCGGTGCCCGCCCGCGAGCACCGCGGTCGCGACCTTCCAACCTGGCCATGCGAGTTTCAAATTCTTGTTCTTGCTCTTAACGACCGCCCGCTGCCGCTTCGCGACTTAGGTCATTGACAGTTCGGCAGGTCCTCGACGTCGAGCCGCCGGGCCGAGCCGCTTGCCTGAGCAGCCCGGCGACTGCACCATGTCGCCACGCTGACTCGGCGGACCCTGCGTCGAAGTGCGATCCACGAGAAAGGAGATGATCATGACACTCCAGGCCGGTGACAAACTGATGTCGCTTACGGATCTCTCGGAGATGTTGGACATCCCCGTTCACACCTTGTACCGCTGGCGGTACAAGGGCGACGGCCCAGTCGGCTATCGGGTGGGCCGTCACGTGCGGTACCGCCGGAAAGCCGTCGAGGCTTGGCTGGAACAGCAGGCCGATAAGCGCGAGTAGGCCCCGCCCAGGATGAGTCTTTTGCGCCGTAGGACTGACCGAGAGCCGAGCCAATCAGGGCTGGAAGAGAGATCTTCGAGGACCTCGGCTGCCCCGGTCGCGCACTTCCCGCGGCCCATCTAGCGGTCGGCGGTCAGCGAGGGGTTGGCGTGCCCGAGCTGGTCGGCAACTGAACGTACGGACAGGCCCGCTTCATCCATCAGGGTGGCGACCGTCTTATGGAAGTAGTGGCTGGTCACCCCATCGAAGCAGGCATGCTTGAGTGCCTGGCGCATCATCTTGAGGGTGCTGGATGGTCCCGTACGCCGCCGCCGACCGGTGCGGGGAAGCTTGGCGGGCAAGCTAATCCCCGCTGACATCGTCGGGGTTGGCGCCGCCGCAGCATGTGGCGACCAGGAAGACTACGAGGTCGGGAAGATCACGCTTGACCGACCGCTCATCGAAACTCAGCCATTGCTGAAGCCGTCTGAGCTCGTCCGCGGTCAACGCGGTCGGCGGCCGCTTTGGCTCGGTCGAGATTTGGGCGACGTCGCGGCACGGATTGGTGACCAGGGCGTCGTACCGGCAAGCAACGGCGCATACGCCCGAGAGAACGCTGCGTGTGGTCTTGGCCAGCGACGGGCCGTCGCCAGGTGCCAAAGGCGACGGTCTACAAGTAGTGCACCACCGAAGGCCCGCCGCGAGTGCGCTTGCTAAGTGGCTGCGCTTTTGGAAGCGACATCATCGCCTGGCTTGAGACCCGCAGAGATATACGATCTGAAAAAAAAAGGGGGGTAAACAGGGGGTACATGATCTGAAAAGATAGAACCCCTTAGTCACGCTCCCCCGGTTGGACTCGAACCAACAACCCTTCGGTTAACAGCCGAATGCTCTGCCAATTGAGCTACGAGGGACTGACAACCACGCGGCTACGTACCTTAGCAGCCAGGTCAACTTAGCTCGTATTCCGCTCTGACCTGCTCCAGTGCTTGATCAACAGCGGCTGGTACGCCGTCGGTCTGCCAGCTCAGACCTCGGGTCAGGGTGCCATGCCAGGACACGGCACCACCGCGGCCAAGATCACGACGCGCGGTAACGGTTACGCCACGCTCACCAGACAGCGGGACGAACTTCTCGACTGCGATCGTTGCTGAAATGCGTTCCCTGAACAGCTCCGGTATTCGACCAGGCTCGGTCAGCTCTAGCGATCCGCGGGTAGCCGCTTGCCCTGGAATCGCATAGAGCACCCAGCTCAGTCTGCGCAGCTCGGCATTCCAGCCGCCATGTTCGATCTCATGCCAGCCAATGTGTTGCCAGGCGTCCTCAGTGCCGTACGAAAGGGTGGCGAGGCTGGCGATGCAGAATCCGGCCGGTGTGGTGGCCCATGCCAAGATTCGAGCGGGTCGGCCAAGTTGCGCTGCTAGCGATTCCTTCCATGACTCATAGACGGCGCTGGGCAGTCCACGGCCGCGGGACCACCAGGCCGAACGGCGCTCCTCGTTGTTACCCACCTGGCCATTCTGCTCGGCAGGAACAGCGGGTGTTTCAGAGTTGGGCCGATGCCTGTTGCGGACAGAACTCTCGGAGCTTCTCCAGCGCCCGCGCCTCAATACGGCGGACCCGCGTCACCGAAATCTCAAGCACCCGGGCGGTGTCGGCGTACGTTCTCGCCTCGCCATCGGCAAATCCGAGCCGAAGCTCTAATACGCGGCGATCGAGTTCGTCCAGCCGGAAGAGTAGTTCGCGCACTGGTAGCGGCTCAGTGAGGACTGCATCCAGCTCATCGCGGGCCTGTAGCCGCTCCAGGGTGGCACCATCGAGAAGCTCCAGCGACCGCGGCCGCTGATGCGAGAGCAGACCGGCTGTCCAGTCCTCGCTGCGGCCCAGCGCGTTGGCCAGCTCAGGCAGCGTCGGAGGCCGCCCCAGGCTTTGGGTGAGGGCTGTCTCCAGTCCATGTGCGGCGCGCAGCTGCTCAGCGCGGCTGGTTGGCAGGTTCATTGCTCCCAGATGCTTCGCGGTCGCTGCACCGACGAAGGCGCGAATCCAAAAAAGCGCGTAGGTCGAGAACCCGTGACCTCGCACGTGGTCGAACCGTTCGACTGCGGTGATCAGGCCGATGCATCCCTCTTGAAACAATTCGGCATCCGGAAGTTGGCTCCGCGCCGCGTACTGGCGACTGACCATGCCGACAAGCCCGAGGTTGGCTCTGATGAATCGTTGCCGAGCCTGCTCCCCTTGGTCCTCGAGAGCTCGCAGTTCCTGCTCGGTCGCATCGGCAAAACCGGCACCGGAGGCCCTTGCCTCGCGCGCCAGCAGGCCGGCCTCGATTGCGCGCTGTAGCTCAATAATCTCGGCACGTGTCAGTGGGCCTTTGGCCAGTACATCGTCAATCTGCTGCGTCATGCCGGACACTGTGCGACAAGCGCTGCCAGTTGCAACACCTAGTTGCAGCAAATCTGTGGATAACTGGATCAGTCGTCGGCGCCGATGCTGCGGGTGTGTAGGGCCTTGCGCCGCGCCTCGAGCACCACCAGCTCGGAGAACATCTGGTTGTATTTGTGCTGCTCCTCAACCGGGTTCGTACGCTGCAGCTTGGATTTCAGCGCCGCGATCGTCCGCATCACCGTAAGCAATTGAAGAGCGGCTGAGGTCGCGATCACGTACCGCACGGTCACTTGGCCGTGCACCGGCAGCGGCTCGACGGCCAGCGATGCAACCAGGGAGCGGATCTCGTCGGCTTCGCAGGCCTCAGATACTCGATGCACCCACTCGGTATCTGGCGTTACGCCTGCGCCACCGATTTCGACCCCCGCCTTCTCGACGGCAGTGAAGACCGCCGCGTACGCCGGATGGGTGAAATTCGCAGTCGTCAATCCGTCCCAAGCGTCAGGGAATAGATTCGGGTTTTGGATCAGCAGCTTCGCAGTCTGGCGTTCGGTGGTGAGCATACGGTCGTTGGGGCTGGGCAGCAGCGGAAGCGGGGGCCGATCCTCCGTCTCTGCTACCGGATGCGCCTCAGTGGTTGTCAACCTTCCCACAGCTGCCCGGCGGCCGGACTTGGCTGCGGCGCGCATCACTTCGGTGCGTACCTCTTCGATGTCCATGCCGAGCATGCCGGCCAGCTCACGGGCATAGCCGGAGACCAGCGCGTTGTCCCTAATGCTTGCCACCAGCGGCGCAGCCGACCGCAGCGCTGCTAGCCGGCCATCGGCGCGATCAAGATCATGCTGCTTGAGCAGATTGCTCATCACGAAGCGATACAGCGGTATGCGGCGTGCGACCAGCTCGCGGACCGCGGCCTCGCCGCGCTGCAATCTCAGGTCGCAAGGATCAAGACCGGTCGGCTCGATCGCCACATAGGTCTGAGTTACGAAGTTCTGATCACCAGCGAAGACCTTCAAGGCCGCAGCCTGCCCCGCTTCATCGCCATCGAAAGTAAAGATCACTTCACCGTGAAAAGCGTCATGGTTGCCCATCAACCGCCGCAGCAACCGTGCATGATCATCACCGAAGGCTGTGCCGCACGAGGCCACCGCGGTGTCAACACCGGATAGATGTGCCGCCATCACGTCGGTGTAGCCCTCGACGACCACCGCTTGGCTCTTCTTGCTGATTGCGGTGCGAGCCAGTTCCAGCCCATAGAGCGCGTGAGACTTCTTGTAGAGCAGCGTTTCCGGAGTATTGATGTACTTGGCCGGCATCCGGTCGTCGTCGAACAGCCGACGCGCCCCGAAGCCAAGCACCTGCCGCCCCGAGTCGCGGATCGGCCACATTGCGCGGCCCTGGAAAAAGTCCCAACCGGACTCACGCACCAGACCTGTCGACACCAGCTCGGCATCGGAGAACCCGCGGCCGCGGAGATGTTGGATGAGCGCGCGGCCGTCGCGCGGAGAGAAACCGACCTGAAATCGCTCGGCTGCCTCACGATCGAAGCCGCGCTCGGCCAGAAACTGTCGGGCTGTGACAGCGTCCGGGCTGCTCAGGTGCTCGGCAAAGAAGTCCGCTGCTACCCGGAGGGCCTCAGCTAGGCGGGTACGTGCGCCCGGCTCGACCCGAGGCCCGGCATCGTCGGTGTAGCGCAGCTGAATGCCGACCCGGTCAGCCAACCGCTCGACTGCCTCAACAAAGCTCAAGTTGTCGATTTTGCGCATGAAGTCGATCACATCGCCGCCCTCGGCGCAGGCGCCAAAGCAGTACCAATAGCCGCGAGCGGGTGTGACTTGAAAACTCGGAGTCTTCTCATCGTGGAAGGGGCACAGGCCCTTCATCGTCCCGCCCGAGCTGCGAAGCGTGACGTAGGAGCCGACAATTTCCTCGATCCGTGCCCGATCGCGTACGGCGGCGATGTCTTCCTCATTGATCCGCCCGCCCACGGACGGAGTCTATTTCGGGCCCCCGACGTTGCGGCCGCCTCACGCAAAACTGGTCACTATGGGCATGAGACTCGGTGCAGAAAGCGCCGACCTTGTAGGGTCCGGGGTCTGCACAGTTTCCTGACGGTCTGCATAGGTTGCAACCTGTGCAAACGGCACGCAGCCTACGTGAACGTAGGTTTCGACACCCAGCGAAGAGCGAAGGAGGTGCCCAGAATGGATCGCGAGGTGCCCTGGCTCATCTTCGATGGTGACTGTAGCTTCTGCACCTCGAGCGCGCACTGGTTGGCGAGGCGCCTGGACCGTCCGGTTGGCCCGAATGTCCGTATCGTCCCGTGGCAGTTCACCGACCTTGCGGCACTTGGTACGACGGCCGAGCGCGCCCAATACGAGGCCTTGTGGGTAAGCCCCGACGGGAGGATTCGTGGCGGCGCAGCCGCCTTTGCCGCGTGGCTGAAGTTTCGCGGCGGCATCTACGCAGCTGCCGGTTATGGAATGGATCTGCCAATCGTCCGCAGGCTAGCCGCCGCTATCTACCGCGTGATCGCGAACAACCGGCACCGTATGCCCGGCGGATCTCCGGCCTGCGCGCTCCCCCCGGCTGGCTTTGACCCGGCGCAGCCAGGGACCAAGTCGCTCTAGCGGCGCGAACGCCAGCCAGCAGATCGCCGTTGGCGCGAAGTG
>DATLQC010000181.1:0-14787 GCA_035535395.1 Propionibacteriaceae bacterium
TCCAACCACCATGGCCAGGATCCGGGACAACACATTGCCACCGTTATAGATGCTGCGGATGATCCCTGGATCGGTGAATGGCGAGCTGTCACCTCCCGCATTGCTCTGCAGTAATGCGACAGCGGCGGGCAGCGCGGCATAGCCCGCGCTGAGCACAAAGATGCAGATCAGCGTGATCCACCACAGCTTGGTGGTGGAGATCCTGCGCAGCTCTGCACGCAGTGCACCGCTCATCTAGAACCGTCGAGCATGGAGAAGAACTCCTGCTCGAGATCGCGCCTTTCGGTGATCAGTTCATCGACCGCAATGCCGGAGGTGAAAAGTACAGAGCCGACCTGGCTTACATCATGGTTGGGGATCCGCAGGTACGCGCCGCGCTCGTCGACCCCGGTTTGCACGTCCGCTCCGATGCTGGCCAGAGCCTGTACAGCGCCCTGCATGTCGGAGACCCGCGCCCGGGTCGTGCCATCGCCGAGGTTGAGTTCGGACATCGGCATCTGGGCGAGCAGCCTGCCTCTGTTGATCACCACGATGTCGTCTGCAGTGGCTTCGATCTCGTTCAGCAAATGGGAGGAGATCAAGACGGCCCGGCCGCTTGCCGCGAAATCCCGCAGGAAACTGCGTAGCCAGCGGATTCCCTCCGGATCCAAGCTGTTTGCCGGCTCATCCAAGATCAGATAGTCGGGATTGCCGAGCATGGCGGCGGCCAAGGCGAGTCGCTGCCGCCTGCCCATGGAGTACTCCGCTACCGGCTGCCGCGCAACTTCGCCGAGCCCAACCTCGCCGAGCAGTTCGTCGACCCGGCGATCACTGGCACCGGCCGTAGGCGCCAGCACCCGAAGGTGATTCCGGCCGCTTCGGACAGGATGAAAGCTGGCGTCGAGGACGCACCCGACTGTCTGCTGCGGTCGTGACAGCGCTGCGTACGCGATGCCGCCAAAGGTGGCAGTGCCGGTGGTTGAGCTGGTCAGCCCAACAAGAATTCGCATAGTGGTGGTCTTGCCTGCGCCGTTGGGCCCCAGGAATCCGGTGACGCGTCCCGGCTGAACGACAAAGCTTAAATCGCGTACGGCCAGCGTCCCGTTGTAGCTCTTGACCAGCCGGTCAACGATGATCGGTGCCACTTCATGATCGACAATCCATCGGGACGGACGGGTACGCCGTACCGGGGCTGGAGCAATACGGCGGGCCGCCGGTTGCGGAAGCCGGGGCGCTGGGCGCTCAGCCGGTTGAGTGGCGCGGGCGGCTGGCCTTGGCTCGGATCGAGCGGCCGGTGACCTCTGGGGGGTGTAGGCAGTCTGCGGCGGCAGCCGCGCTGGTCTCAGCGTGGACGGTGGTATCGGCGCAGGTGACGGCGTAGGCGATGGGGCTGGAGCTGCCCTCGGTATCGGTGGCGGTGCCGGAGCTGCCTTCCGTATCGGTGCCGGTATCGGCTCCGGCGCTGGCACACGCGATGGCTTGGGCGCAGCCGGCTGGATCGGCCGTGGCGGCGAAACATCGCGCGGCACATAGGGCGAGGGCATAGAGGGCGGGGGCACGGAGGGTGAGGGCACCACGGGCGGGGGCGCCGGAGGCGAGGCTACTGGCGGCGGCTGCGGTCGCACCTGAGTGGAATCTTCCGGCCGAGGCGCGTAGGCCTTGACTGCTTGAGGGAAGGGATCAATCGCGCGCCTGCCAATGCCTGCCTCAGTGACCGTCGACTTCTCATCGTCGGCGTCAGGAGCCAGCAGTTCCGCAAACGAGGCACGACGTGGGCGGGAGGAACGATCGGTCGTCGTGGGCTCGAGTGCTCGCGCGGCCCGCGCCGGACGCACTACCAATTGGTCGGCATTCAATTGGTCGGCATTCAATCGGTCGGCATTCAATTGGTCGGCATTCAATTGATCGGCATTCAATTGATCGGCATTCAATTGGACGGCACTGTCGGCTGGAGTGAAGCCGCGCGACCGTCTTGCCACGTACGACTCAACGTCGTCGGGCTCGTCAACAAGCGCTCGCCGGGGGAGGTCCACCGGCATAGTCTCTCAGCGATCGCCAGGTGCTGTGCACCAGTAGTGATGTGTCGTTTGTCAACTTTGGGTCTCAACACGGTCTATCGCCTCAACACCCGGCGCCTAGCATCGACATATATCTCAGGGAAGTCACGTCTTGGGCCCTGAGGATCACCCGGATCGGGCCAGCAATCGGTCGCCTGCGTGCGAATTGATGCTGCAAAGTAGAAGTAACCAAAAAGCTTTTACCGTCCAGGAAGGACAACTCGACATGACGCTCTACCGCCCTCATGACGACCGGATCATCGCGGGCGTGTGCTCCGGAATCGCTCGCCGATTCAATCTCGACCCCACAATCGTTCGCATTCTCTTCGTAGCGAGTCTGTTCCTGCCCGGCCCGCAGATTTTGATCTACCTCGTCGCCTGGCTGCTGATGCCGGACGAGAGTTCAATCGTCGCCTGATCCCCCACCGCCGAAAGGCCCCTCAGTCAGTTTCGACTGAGGGGCCTTCGGCTTCCGGTAGCAAAGGAGAGGGCCGTCGCGCTGGAAACTTCACACCAGCGGAGGCATGGCACCTCGATTTACGCTCAGCTCGGTGAGCGGAAGGTCTGCTGGCGTGTACTTTTCAGCGATCTTGTTAGCGCACCGGACTTACGGCGCGCCGTATAGGGTGCGCACGATGTCCTCAATCGCCGGCTCTTCGAGGGTCAGATCGATCACCTCGGTCTTGGCACTAACCTCTGCCAGGACGCGAGCCGCGGTGGTCTGCTGCGGACTGAATGCCAGCCGCTGCCGTTGACCGTCGAGCTCGCTGCCGATATGGGTCGCGGTCGCCACATGAAGGTCCGGGCTCGGTTCTGGGAGGTCGACGACGAGCACCCGCTGCAGCGCGACCCTGGCCGCGAGATTTGCCAGCGTCCCGTCGAAGACCAGCTGGCCGTGGTCGACCACCAGCACCCGCTCACAGAGCCGTTCGATGTCACCCATGTCGTGAGTGGTCAGCAGCAGCGTGGTGCCGAACTCGGCGCGCTCGGCGAGCAGAAAGTGACGCAGCCGCTCTTTGCTGATCATGTCCAGGCCGATAGTTGGTTCGTCGAGGACGAGCAACCGCGGCCGGTGGACCAAGGCAGCCGCCACTTCGCCGCGCATGCGCTCGCCCAGCGAGAGCTGGCGTACCGGAACATCCAGCAGCTCGGTCAAGCCCAAGCGCTCGACCAGCTTCTCGGTTCTGGTCGCTGCATCGGGGGTCGGCATCCGATGGATCGCCCCCAGAATGCGGAAGGAGTCGCGTAGCGGTAGATCCCACCACAGCTGGCTGCGCTGGCCGAACACCACCCCGATCTCCCGAGCGAGCAGACGCCGTTGTGGGACCGGATCGTAGCCGCAGGTACGCACTCGACCGCTGGTCGGGACAAGGATCCCGGTAAGCAACTTGATGGTGGTCGACTTTCCGGCTCCATTGGCTCCGATATAGCCGACTGCTTCTCCCGACATGATCGACGCGCTGATTCCGTCGACGGCGTGGACGACCCTAGTGCGTCGCCGCACCCGCCCGGCCTTCTGCCGAACGATGAACGAGCGTCGTAGATCCTCCAGCGCAATGATCGGTTCTCCAGTCACTTCAGCCACCAGCTCCAGTGAAACGACGCATCCCCGCCCGCCACGCGAGCCAGGCCAGCAGCCACACCCAGGCCGCGAACAGCGGCGCGAACCAGCCGAGCCAGGCAGGGAGGAACTCTGGTCCGGGCAGTCCCATGATCAACAGCGCCGGCAGGTACGCCGTGACCGTAGCGGGAAAGACGAAGGTGAAGAGCACTCGAAGCGGTGTGATCAAGACGCTACCTGGGAGCTGTCCGGCGTAGCTGCCGCCGTACACGAACGCCGCCGTGAACTCGGGGCCATTGATGAGGAAGAACTGGAGTCCTCCCGCGATTGCGAAGAACGCCCCGTAGATGGCGGCGCCGGTGACCGGCGTGATCAACAGCAGATAGACCATGGCCGGGGTGTATGCCAGATCCAGACCAGGCAGCACTACCACGATGATCAGCACGCTGATCGCCACCCGGCCGAGCCGGCGCAGCTGGAAGTCGGAGGTGATCAGCTGCAGCATGAGCGGCATCGGCCGGACGAGCATGACCTCCAGCCGACCCAGGCGCAGGTAGCTCGGCATGGTATCGAGCTGGCCGAACACCAGGTCGGCGACTGCGAAGCCTGCATTGGCAAGGGCAAATACCAGCGCTGCCTGCCGCAGATTGAGACCGCCGAAGACCGGAACGTTGTACAAGATCACATACAGCTCGAGGAACTCGATCACGCCGACGCCGATCGAGGTGATCACATTGAGCCAGAAACTGGTTCGGTAGGCCAGCTGGCCGCGAACCCGCGAGCCGATGATGGTCCGGTACATATGAACGCGTGATCCGGGCCGAGCGAGCTTGGCCAGCGAGGTAATCAAACTAGCCACCTTGCACCACCAGACGGTGTCCAGCTCGCCACTGCACCAACCGGGCCAAGCCGACTAGCACGACGAGCCAGGCGAGCTGGCTACCCACCACCGCCACGGCAGCGGCGTCGAGTACATAGCCAGACATCACGTCGATCGGTGACTGCAACATCGACGGGAATGGTGTGGCGTACGCGATGATCCGCAACCACTCCGGAAAGAAATGGACCGGAACAAACAGCCCGCAGAGTGAGCTGGAAACGATGAGGTAGAGGCCGACGAAGCCGCGCACATCGAGGGTCCAGAATGCGATCATGTTGACCAGGAACCGGACCACGAAGCTGATGGAAACGGCGAGGAAGAGACTGATCAGGCCGAGCGGATAGGCGGTCCAAGACTGCGGCAGGGCAAGGCCGACCGTGAGGGCGCCGATGAGCAGCGGCGGCAGACCGCGTGACAGCAGTTGGAAGGTGGCTCGGCCCAGGTCGCGCGCCCACCAGCCGAGTTGCAGGTCGACCGGCCGCGCGAAATCCACGGCGATGTCACCGCTGCTGACCCGCTCGGCAATCTCGATCCAGCCAGTGATCGCTATCGGTGCCAGCAGCGCTTGGCCTAGCCAGACGTAGGTGGAAGCGGACCGTTGGTCGTACCCGGCCAGCGTGCCACCAGCCGCGGAGACCGCCGCAAACAGCACGCTGACTCGAATGAACCCGAAGACCGACTGGGTGAACACGCCCGCCAAGATCGCCAGCCGGTAGGTGCTGAAGCGCCGGAACTCGGCCGCGGCAAGCAGCAGGTAGGTGCGCACTGGCTACGCACTTTAAAGGACCGGGCCAGGCCGGTAGGCCGCCGCCTCGGGCTGAGCCGCGGCGATCGCTTCGATCTGGGCCGCTAGTGCCGCCACTTGCTGGCCAGCCGTCCCGGTCAGCTCGATCGGGTTGGCAATCGCCGCCTCGAGTTCGGTGCGAGTTATACCGAGCCGGGGATCGGCAGCCAGACGATCAAGCAGGTCATTGTCGCTGCGACCGGTCACTCGCATCTGGAGAGCGACCTCGACCGAGTGCTCCTTGATCGCTTCGTGCGCGGTCTCCCGACCAACTCCGTGCCGCACCGCGGTGATCAACACCTTCGTCGTAGCCAAGAACGGCAGGTAGCGCTGCAGCTCAGCGTTGATCACCGCCGGGAACGCGCCGAAACCCTCCAGCACACTGAGGAAGGTCTCGAACAATCCATCAAGGGCAAAGAAGGCATCCGGCAGTGCGACCCGGCGTACCACGGAACATGAGACGTCGCCCTCGTTCCATTGATCACCTGCCAGCTCGCCGATCATTGAGACGTAGCCCCTGATGATCACCGCCAGCCCATTGACCCGCTCACAGGATCGCGTGTTCATCTTGTGCGGCATGGCACTGGAACCAACTTGGCCAGGCTGGAAGCCCTCCGTGACCAGCTCGTGGCCTGCCATCAGCCGGATCGAGGTCGCCAGATTCGACGGTGCCGCTGCGACCTGGGCCAGCGCGGTAACCACATCGAGGTCCAGCGAGCGGGGATAGACCTGGCCGGTGCTGACTAGGACCTGCGTAAAGCCCAAGTGATCTGCGATCCGCCGCTCCAGCTCCAGCAGGTTGCCGGCGTCGCCACCCAGCAGGTCAAGCATGTCCTGGCCGGTGCCGACCGGACCCTTGATGCCACGCAGCGGATAGCGATCGATCAGCTCCGCAATCCGTTGGTAGGCCACCAGCAGCTCGTTTGCCGCCGTCGCGAAACGCTTCCCCAGCGTAGTGACCTGGGCTGCGACGTTGTGGGTCCGCCCAGCCATGGCTTGATCGGCGAATTGGGTGGCCAGCTGAGCGAGCTGGACCAAAGTCGCGACAACCCGGTCGCGGATGATCTTGAGTGAGGAGAGGATCTGTACCTGCTCGACGTTCTCGGTAAGGTCACGGGAGGTCATGCCCTTGTGTACGTGCTGGAAGCCGGCTAACGCGTTGAATTCCTCAATCCGTGCCTTCACGTCATGCCGGGTGATCTTCTCCCGCTCGGCGATGCTCGCCAGATCGATCTGCTCGATGACGCCCTGGTAGGCCTTGATGACGACAGCGGAATCGTCGCCGCCGAAGTCCACACCAAGATCACGCTGCGCGCTGAGCACCGCGAGCCAGAGCCGGCGTTCAGCAATGATCTTGTTCTCTGGTGACCACACTTCGCGCATCGCCGCGGAGGCGTAGCGGTTGGCCAGTACGTTGCCGATCGGCTCTTTGCCAATAGGCACGCCTCAGCCCACCGCCAGCCGCGCAGCGGCTTCAGCAATGTCGCGGCGATAGAAGGAACCGTCGAGCCGAATCTCCCCGATCGATGCATACGCCCCGTCACGAGCTGACTCGTGGTCCTCACCGAGCCCAACTACGCCCAGCACGCGACCACCTGCACTAATCAGCTTGCCCTGCGGATCGCGAGCGGTCCCAGCATGGATGATCATGCTGCCGTTCCGGCTCGCCGCCTGCAGCCCGGTGATCACTCCACCAGTTGTGGGAGCTCCGGGATAGCCTTGCGCAGCAAGAACAACACAGACAGCTGCGCCACTCCCCCACACCAGTTCAGGATGCGCAGCAAGATCACCGGTGGCAGCCGAGTACAGCACTTCTCCGAGTGGCGTGGCGAGACGAGCGAGCAGCGGCTGGGTCTCCGGGTCGCCAAAGCGGGCATTGAATTCGACCACTCGGACGCCGTTAGAAGTCAGTGCCAGGCCGGCGTACAACAGTCCGCTGAAGGGTGTGCCGCGCCGCGCCATCTCATCAATCGTGGGCTGCAGCACCGTCTGGTTGACTTCCTCGGCAAGATCATCCGGCGCCCAGGGCAGCGGAGTGTAGGCGCCCATGCCGCCGGTGTTAGGTCCGGTATCCCCATCTCCGACACGCTTGAAGTCCTGCGCCGGCTGCAGGGGCCGTACGGCGCGGCCGTCGGTGATCCCGAACAGACTCACCTCCGGCCCATCGAGGAACTCCTCGATCACCACCCGGCCGCATGTCAGCGCGTGATCAACAGCAGTCTGCCGATCATTGGTCACGACGACGCCCTTACCGGCTGCCAGCCCATCATCCTTGACAACATAGGGCGGCCCGAACTCGCTAAGCGCTTGATCAACTTGAGCCGGTGTTAGACATTCTCGGGAACGAGCAGTGGGCACACCTGCCGCAGCCATCACCTGCTTAGCGAATGCCTTGCTGCCTTCCAGCTGCGCTGCGGCTGCCGATGGTCCGAAGCAGGCGATGCCGCGCTCGCGTACGGCATCGGCAACACCTGCCACCAGCGGTGCCTCCGGGCCGACGATGACCAGATTGACTCCAAGCTGGGCCGCCAAACTCGCCACGCCAGCGCCGTTGACAGGGTCAATGGGATGATTCGTGCCCAACTCAGCAGTGCCGGGATTCCCGGGTGCGGCATGCACATCGATCACCGCTGGGTCGCGGCTGAGCGCCAAAATGAGCGCGTGCTCACGGCCGCCTGAGCCGATCACGAGCACGCGCAGCGGATTCACCACGTGCCAACAGCCTAGCTCTGCTGTATTGCACTCTGACAGGCACACTGCGGGTGGGTCGAGTAGCGTTTGGCTCCGTGGCGGATCCAAGCTTTCCTGCGCTGCACATCCGGCCACGGCGAGGATGGCTGAACGACCCGAACGGTCTCTGCCGGATTGACGGCCGCTACCACGTTTTCTTTCAGTACAACCCAATCGCTCCGGTGTTTGGCGCCATGCATTGGGGTCACGTCAGCTCGCCGGACCTACTTAACTGGCAAGAGCACCTCATCGCGCTGACACCGCGACCCGGGCTTATTGATCAAGCCGGCTGCTGGAGCGGCTGCATTGTCGACGATGACGGTGTGCCGACGGCTGTGTACACAGCAAATCCTGATCATGCCTGGAATGCTGTGGTAGCTCTAGCTCGGTCAGATCGGTCCCTAATGCGTTGGCAACAAACCGAATCACCGGTCGTCGGCCTTTCCAAGGCGACAGCGATCAATCAGATCAGGGATCCGTTCGTCTTCGTTCATGAAGGCCGTCGCTACGCCGTGCAAGGAGCGGGACGACCATCGGGACGTCCGCAGCTGCTCCTTTATGGTTGCGACGACCTCACGCACTGGACTGAGTTGGGCGCCTTGCTCACTGCCGATGACCCCATTGCCGCTGAAGTCGCAGCAGCCAACATCTGGGAGTGCCCCAATCTCGTGCAGGTTGACGGCCAATGGGTGTTGTTGGTCTCGCTGTGGCGCAGCGGGAATGCCGCCGGCTTGCTGGCCGGAGTGCGATATCTGCTTGGAGACTTGGTTCCCAGCGGTCAGGGCTGGACGTTCAAGGCGACCTCAGGCGGCGTACTCGACGACGGTCCCGCCTTCTACGCTCCGCAGGTGCTGGCCGAGCCGGGCCGTACGCTGCTGTGGGGCTGGGCTTGGGAACTCGGCCGCACAGACCAATACACCGCGGACGCAGGCTGGGCCGGCGTACTGACCTTTCCGCGTGAGCTCTACGTACGCGATGGCGGCGCGCTAGGCATGCGGCCGGCGGCGGAGCTTGACGGGCTGCGTCTGCAGAAAGTGGACGTTCGGTCGGCAACGCCATTTCAGTCGCCTGCTTTCGAACTTGTCGCCACCGGTCCGGTAGCTCTGCGGCTCATTGATGAAGGTATTGATCAGCTGGTGTCTGGAGCAGAGGCCACGGCTGCCAATCCCGCGAGGATCTTCGTCGACGGCAGCATCGTGGAGACCTTCCATCGGGGGGCCAGCCACACCACCCGCGCCTATCCGACCTTCAGCAGCAGCTGGGTCGTGGAGGGCGCTGCCGTTACCGCCTATCGGCTGGGCCACAGGGGCCGCGACTGAACCGCCGCCGCGGATCGACGACCGAGTTTCGCAGCGCGGCTGAGCAGCTGAAGGTGAGTTGCTGAATCGACTCGTCGCTGTGCTCATCAAAGCGCTGCAGCGTCAGGGTGACCGCCTGCTCGGCCATGGCTCGGTCCGGCCGCTCGATCGTCGTCAGTCGCGGAACGAGTTGCGAGGCAAGCTGCTCACCGTCCTCCAGACTGACCAGCGACAGCTCGGTCGGGATGGCGATGTTGAGGCTTGCTGCAGCGAGCACCGCGCCGAGGGCAAGCCGCTCGTGGATGCATATCAATGCCGTAGGAGCGTTCGGCGCGAGCAACAGGGTACTGGCCGCCTCGAAGCCTGACTTGATGTCGCGGTCGGGAACTATGTGGACCGAAATGTCAATGTGCTCGGCCGCCGCGGTCGCTTCGATGCCCTCCAAGCGCAGCCGGCTGTCCATCACGTCGAGCGATCCCGCTACCACGCCAATGCAGGTGTGCCCGGCGTCGATCAGGACTCGTGCCGCCGCCGATCCTGCGGCGTACTCGTCGGCAATAACGCTGGTCAGGCCACCATTGGGATCGAAGCAGTTGACCAAGATCGTTGGTGTAGTCGACATGACTTCCACCGGCCGATACTCGATGAGATCAGGTGCGATTACTAGCAGCGCATCCACTTGACGATCATGAAGTGTCGACAAAGCGCGACTCTGATGATCACGATCATTGGCGGTGTCCATGAAGATCAGCAGATAGCCCTCGGCCGTGGCCTTCTCCAGCGTGGCATGGAGCATGGGCACCGAGACGCCACTTTGGCCGGGCCAGGTCAGTACGCCGATCGTGCGGCTGCGGCGGCTGCGCAGGCTGAGGGCCACTGCGTTTGGGGTGTAGTTCAGCCGGCGCGCTGCTTCGATGATCGCCTGCTGCTTGTGAGAGGCGATGTGGCCCTTGGCACGCCCATTGAGGACGAGCGAGACGGCGCTCCGCGACACGCCAGCAAGATCAGCTACGTCCTGCGCGGTCGCCTTGCGTGCCACATTGCCCCCTCGTGCACCTGCCTTTCAACAACTGTATGCAGGTACGCGAATGCGCCACTGAATTGCGCGGCTCAGGCACCAGCCGCAGCCTGGGCCTTTCGGACGGCGTCGAAGGGCGCTCGATCAAAGATGAACAGGCTGCGAATGATCTTCCCGTCCTTGACGGTCACGCATTCGGCTCCGGGCGCGCTCTTCACATGCACCGTTTCGGTGTCGTACACGACGACCGCCTTCTCGCTGTCACCAAAGGCGGCAACTAGTTCTGAACCAGTGAGGAGCTGTACAAACGGACCCATAAAGTCCCGGTACGCCGCAGCACCTTCCAGACGACCAGCCGGAGCGTCGCAGACGATGTCGTCGGCGATGTAGCTCATCGCCTTGTCCAGGTCGTGGCCGGTCCACGCGTGGAAGTAGGCCAGTGCGACATCGAGTGCTGCGCTGGTGGTTTCGGTCATCATGCTCTCCTTGTGTTTGTCGGGAATCGGAGGCAAGTCCTGTCCTCCTGCCTATGTAGACACCACGCCACTCCGAAACGGAACGCCGACTTGCCGGCTTTGGGGGTCAGGGCCCAATGGCATGCTGAGCAACGTGGAGCAGTCCACGCTCGAACAAGCCGGGCTGGAGCGAGCACGCGCTGGCGATGAGCAGGCGTTTCGCGAACTCATTGACCCATATCGGCGTGAGCTATTGGCCCACTGCTACCGCATGCTCGGCTCGCTGACCGACGCCGAGGACATGCTGCAGGAGACATTGCTGTCGGTGTGGCGCGGTTTGCCGCGGTTCGAAGGGCGTTCCTCGCTCCGGTCCTGGCTGTACCGCATTGCCACGAACACCTGTCTCAACGCGATGCGCTCGACTGCGCGGCGAGTTCCCAGCGAGCCGACCCCACCATTTCAGCCGCCGGAACCGACCCAGCGTGATGAGATCAGGTGGTTGCAGCCGTACCCTGACAGGCTGCTCGATGGAATGCCAGACAGAGCGCCGGGTCCGGAGGCGCGCTACAGCCAGACCGAAGCGATCCAGCTAGCGTTCGTTGCTGGACTGCAACGGATGCCCCCTCGGCAGGCTGCGACGGTGCTGCTGCGCGACGTCCTCGGCTTCGGCACCGATGAGGTGGCGGCAATGCTCAAGACGAGCCAGACGGCCGTCAAGGGAACCCTGCAACGCGGGCGCGCGACGCTGGCGAGTTCGTGGAGCGATGCCGAGCGCCAACCGACGCCGAAGTCGGCCGCGGAGCGTGATCTTGCCCGGCGCTTCGCCGACGCGTACGTCGCCGCCGACATTGACGGCGTAGTCACGCTCCTGACTGACGATGCGTGGCTGTCCATGCCTCCGGCGCCGCACCAATACCACGGCGCGGACGCGATCAGGTCCTTTCTGTCGGCCAGCTTCGAGTTTCGGGGAGAGCGTGCGGTTTACCTGCTTGCTGGCAGGGCCAACAATCAGCCGGCCTTTGCAAGCTACCTCAGTGATCGCGAAGAGCCGATTGCGTGGCCGGCTGGATTGTTCGTGCTCACGCTCGCGGAAGATCGCATCCAGGCCATGACCCGTTTCCACCGTGATGATCTTTATCCTCGGATGGGATTCCCCGACTCGGTTACAGCAGATTGTTGATCACGATGGATTGTTCACGGGACGGTCCAACGCCGATGCCGGAGATCCGGGCACCGCAGAGTTCCTCGACCCGGTTCACATACACCTGAGTGTTCTTCGGCAGGTCGTCAAACTCCCGGCAACCACTAATGTCCTCGGTCCACCCGTCCAGCTCCTCATAGATCGGAACGGCATGGTGAAACTCCGACTGAGTGAGGGGCATGGTGTCCTGCCGTACGCCGTTCACCTCGTACCCAACGCAGACCGGAATCTTCTCCCACCCGGTTAGCACGTCGAGCTTGGTCAAAAAGACATCGGTAAAGGCGTTGGCGCGCGCAGCCGCCTGCACAACCAATCCGTCAAACCAGCCACACCTGCGCTTGCGTCCAGTTGTCGTGCCGAACTCGACCCCGACCCGCGCGAGCCTTTCGCCATCCTCGTCGTGCAACTCGGTCGGCATCGGGCCCTCGCCGACCCTCGTGGTGTAGGCCTTTGCGATCCCTACGACACGATCAATCCGCGTCGGGCCGACTCCCGTGCCCACACACGCCCCGCCAGCCACCGGATTCGAAGAGGTCACATACGGGTAGGTTCCATGATCAACATCGAGATGATGAGCCTGGGCGCCCTCGAAGAGCACCACTTTCCCAGCGTCGAGCGCGTCATTGAGCAGCTTGCTGACATCAACGACATGCGGTCTGATCCGCTCCGCATGGGACAGCAGGTGTTCGGTGACCTCATCCGGGTCGATCATGCGCCGGTTATAGACCTTGACGAGCAGATGGTTCTTCTGCTCCAGAGCCGCCTCGACCTTCTTGCGCAAGATCGATTCGTCCAGCAGGTCCTGAACGCGTACACCAATCCGGTTGACCTTGTCCGAGTACGCCGGACCGACCCCCCGTCCGGTAGTCCCAATCCGGGCCTTGCCGAGGAACCGCTCGGTGACTTTATCGATCACCTGGTGGTAGGAGGTGAGGATGTGCGCATTCGCAGAAATGACCATGTGCGAGGCATCCACTCCGCGCGCTGCCAGCTCCTCGATCTCGGTAAACAGCACGTCGAGGTCGACTACGACTCCATTGCCGATCACGGGAACGCAGTTGGGGTTCAGGATGCCAGAGGGCAACAGGTGGAGGGCGTAGCGCTCACCGTCCACCACGATCGTGTGGCCCGCGTTATTACCCCCGGAATACCGGACGCAATAGTCGACCCGATCCCCAAGCTGATCGGTCGCCTTACCCTTGCCTTCGTCGCCCCATTGGGCTCCCATCACCACAATTGCCGGCATGTGATCGCCGCCTTCCTAGCTCTCCAGCCCAGATCTCCAGCCCCAGATCTCCAGCCCTAGATGTCCAGTACGGAGAGAAAGACCGAAGCCCCCGGGCGCATTCGCCACGGGGACTCTTGCGACAAAACCCTACCTAACTTTCTGAGTGTCGCACGAGCTCGAATTGATTGCTCCGCTCGCTTCGCTCGCTCCGCGCGGATCGCGCGGATCGCGCGGATCGCGCCTTACAGCTCGCCTACTTCGTCGTCGCTCCGGGACGAAGAGCATGTCCCCGCGCTCCTCCTCAGCACGGCGAGGGCGCGATCCGATTAGAGCCAGTCCTTGGCGCGAAAGACGAAGTAGAGCACGACGCTCGCCGCGACCATGAGCAGCAGGTAGACCCAGAAACCGGTTGCAGTCGCCGCCAGCGGGAACCGGACGTTCATCCCAACAAAGCCGGTGACGAGCGTAGGAACGGCGATGATTGCCGCCCACGAGCTGAGCTTCTTTACAATTTGGTTCAGCCGTACATCGGCGAGCGCAAGGCTGGTGTCGAAGATCGAGGACAGGGCCTCCCGAAGCGCATCAGCTGCATTGGCTACTCGGGTGTGGTGCTCTGCCAGCATGACCCAGTGACGACTGATGGCGGGGTCACGGCCTGGCTTTCCCTTTCGAGCGTGCGGCGGGTTGTCGAGAATGTCGGTCATTACGGTGCGCATGGGATCGGTGAGCCGGCGGAGCTGCGAAAGGGCTGACCGAAGCTTGAAGGCGTACAGCTGCTCGGGCCTATCGAGCGGCCGCTCCCCGAACAAGACATTTGCCAAACTGTCACTGGAATCCTCGAGCCACTGGAGCGCGTCCTCATAACTGCGGATCACAGCCGCTATTACGACGTGGACCGCCGTCTCGATGCCGCCCTTTGCGATCAGATCCTGCTTTTGTAGGAATAGCTGGGCCGGCTGGAAGTCTGGGGTTGGATCCACCAGGCAGATCACTGCCCGATCAGTCGCGATCATGGAGACCGGGTGCACCATGATCTGCGCCTTATCCTTGTCGACCGATACCGCGTTGGTGATCAACAGTCGCGCCTGACCAATCGACTCAAACTTGGCCCGCCTGTCATCCGCAAGCAGGTCCTTGATCGCCGGCTCATCAAGATCAAGAGCATGTGCGACATGGCGTAGTTCCACCGCTCCGTACTCGTGATCTCTGGGCAGCACCCACCATGCCGAAGCGTCGGAATGCAGCTCTAGTACGTCGCTCAGATCTTCGCCGGTGAGATCCTCGGCGATGATCTTGTTGCCCGACCACACCCGACTCAGCGGCGCGGGCCGGTCGGCAACAGCGGTGGACACCCTCGAAGACTAGCCCCGGCTCGGTGACGAACATACGCTCCGGCTCGGTGACGAACCTACGCCCCGGCTCGGTGACGAAACCTACGTGCACGTAGGTTTCTGACGGTCGGCGGATTCAAGCGGTCCTTGCAACGATGGGTGGGTTTGACAGTAGTTCGCAGAAGGCTTCTGCGGGGGTCTTCCAGCCGAGGGTTTTGCGGGGCCGGTCGTTGAGTTCGTGGGCGACGAAGGCTAGATAGTCGGG
>DATLQC010000182.1:0-5406 GCA_035535395.1 Propionibacteriaceae bacterium
GTCATACAGAAGTGCACATTGGCCGGGGCAAGTTGGCCACGAAACTGCTCCCAACGCCAAAGCCGAATGAAGTTGTGACCTCGCTCAGTGAGGAGCTTCAGGTACGCGTCGAAGTCGAACCGCTCGGGGTCTTCTGGGCACGCACGCCAAAAACCCAGCCCGTCGTGAAGGTTGTTGTTGACATGTGAACCCGTGAGGTAGATCGCCTTTTCCGGAGCGCCCGCAGCCGCGAAGTAACGCGGGTTCGCGCCGGAAACAACTAGCGGCCCGAGTGGTTGCATCACTGTCAGATCCTTCCTCGTCAGATGGCTCTGCAACAGAGTCTTTCCCAAGATGACGATGGTGTTTACCGAGTCTGAGATTTTTGATCGGTGGATCTCGACAGATCGTCGATCTTGCGGCTGTTGCCGAGGAACGCGTACGGCCGAATCGTCCGCGACTGCCCTCGGTGCTCGTCAAGGCGTGCAGTGTTCCTGCCGCTGGCCACGTTGGCGGGATCGGTAACACACCTCGTCAGCCAGTGAGTTCCGACTGCCGCGGCCATACAAGATCGGTCCCACGATTGCTCCAATCAGTGCGCCGAGCCCGGGCAGTAGACCGAGCAGCTGCCAGGCGTCGGTTCCCGGATGTTCCGCGCTGAACACAGACCTGGCGATGAGCCCGACGATGATCACACTGAGCAGACCTCCGATGAATCCCACGATTGCTCCCAATGGGATCATGGCGATGATCATTGCCGGCCGCTGCTTGTTAGTGGCTGGCGAGTTGGATGGTGCGTTGTTGGTTGACATCGTAGGTTCATCTCCTTTTGACAATTGAATTGGCTGAATCGGCCATGATCAGCCGTGATCATGGCCGGCGGCCATGTGATCATGATCGACGTCCAAGGTTCGAGGCGCTGAGTCGACTTGATCGGGATCGACCACTGTGAACTGCGCCATCATTCCTACGTCTTCGTGCCACATCACGTGGCAGTGGTACATGTACGGGGTCAGCGGATCGGTGTATGGCGGAAACCGGATCGCCAACTGAACCGTCTCGCCGGCAGCCAGCAGCACGGTGTCTTTCCAGCCCAATTGCGGATCGGGCCTGCTGGCCCCTGTCGGAACGATCTGAAACGCCACCCCGTGGACGTGAAAGTTGTGCGGCTGATTGTGTGTGTTGCGTATCGTCCACAGCTCCGTGGTGCCGGCTCCAACAACGGTGTCGATACGCGACATCTCCATCTGCTGACCGTTGATCTCCCGGCCGTCAAGCTGGATCGTGCGGCGGGCCGCCAAATGATCAAACGTCAACGCAGAACTGGTCTCCAGCCGTTCTGGAATACGGCCACCCTCAGCGAGGGAGGCTCGAGCGCGGAGCTGCAAGAGATCAAGATGATCATTGCCACCGGCACCATTGGTCAGCACAGCCATCATGTTCAAATCCCATGGAAGCGAGCGGAGCACTGGCTGATCACCAGGTCGCAGATCCACCACGATCTCCGCCCGTTCGGCGGGAGAGAGCAGCAGCCTGCGTATCCGCTTGGGTGACGGCAGAAACCCGGAATCGGTCGCAATTAGCGCGAACTCCCGATCGTCGGCGAATGCTAGGTGGTAGATCCTGGCGGTCGAGGCGTTGAGGATGCGAAGCCTCAGCTGCCCAGTGCTGACCGGCATATGTGGGTTGTACGTCCCGTTTACCAAGATCTTGTCCCCGAGCAGTCCGGTCACTGCTCGACCGCGCTGCGCGAACCGGCCGCGCGAGTCGAACGTACGGTCCTGCAAGATGATCGGGATGTCATCGATTCCATATCGATGCGGCAGATCCGCGTTGCTGCCGTCATCGAGATAGAACAGTCCTGCCAGCCCGCGTGTCACCTGACCCTCGGTCTCACCGTGGGGATGCGGGTGATACCACAGAGTCGCTGCCGGCTGATCGATCATCCACTCCGGCTGCCACAACTCACCACTAGCGATGGGCTGATGCGGGCCGCCGTCGTGACGTGCGGGAAGGTGCATGCCGTGCCAGTGCACGGTGGTGATCTCCGATAGACGGTTCTCTACGATCACCTGAACCTGCTCTCCACGGCTCGCCCGCAGCGTGGGGCCCAGAAATCCGGCGTTGTATCGACCGTCGGTGTAAGTCCAGGTCGGCGTCGATACGCCGGAAAGGAATTCCGCCGACCCTTCCGCAACACTGAGATGGAAGACGCGGACACCGTCGAGATCCACAGTGGACTTGGCCAATGCCGGGATCCGGAGCCGGTTGCTGAAGTCGAGGGTGTCGACAGTGCTGATCGGCGCTGCAGTGGTGCGATCGAATTCACAGCCCACCACTGTGAGAGCGGGCATAGCAGCCAGACCAGCCAGCAGGGTGCGGCGGCTGATACGGGCAGACATCAGATGTCCCTCCGTGGTTGGTTTTGATCATGGACACGCACCACGGTAGGAATCGAGACGCCCGCTCTCTACTCGCTGCGGGCGACAGATGGGATCGCTTTTCGACGTACGCCGACTCAGGGTCGGTCGGGTGACTCCTGGTGCCGGCCGGGTTTCACCAGGCCGGTCTCATACGCGATCACAACCAATTGCGCCCGGTCCCGAGCACCCAATTTCGTCAGGATCCGGCTCACGTACGTCCGAGCCGTGGCGGGGCTGATATGGATTTCGGCGGCGATCTCGTCATTCGAGAGGCCTCGGCCCACTCCGGCCAGCACCTCGCGTTCCCGCTCGGTCAGCTCGTTCAACCGACCGCGGTCGGCAACGCCTGCTGGACCGGAGACGATACCCTCCATCACCTTGCGGGTTACCGAGGCCGATAACAAAGCGTCGCCGGCTGCCACGACCCGAATCGCCTCGCGGAGGGCATCAGGCTCGGCATCCTTCAGTAGGTAGCCCGAGGCGCCTGCCCGGATCGCTGCAAAGATCTGGTCGTCCTCATCGAAGGTGGTCAACATGATGATCGCCACCTCGGATAGCTGCTGATCGGCGGTAATTCGCTGCGTTGCCGCGATTCCGTCGACGCCAGGCATCCGAACATCCATGAGCACAACATCCGGCTGAGTGCGGGTTACGACGGCGACCGCCTCACGTCCGTCGCTGGCCTCGCCGACGACCTGAATGTCATCACTGTTCGCGAGCAGCGCGCGGAGCCCACTTCGTACCAACGCCTGATCATCGGCTAGCACGACGCGGATCACTGGTCGGCCCGCACCTCAGGGGACTGCGGCTCTGCGGATCGGGGCTCCGTCGATTGGGGAAGGGGCAGTACGGCCGTGACAACGGTCCCAGGCCCGCGGCCGGAGCTGCTCACCGTTAGCTCGCCGCCCCATTCGGCGGCACGCTCTCTCATGCCACGTATGCCGTTTCCGGCTCTAAGTTCACCCGCAGCCTGCCCGTTGTCCCGCACAGTCACGGTCAGAGCGTCCCGACTCCGATCGAGAGTGACCACTGCCGTCGTCGCGTTCGCGTGCCGGATGACGTTGGTCAACGCTTCTTGCACAATTCGGTAGGCCGCCTGGCCCAGCGCGATCGGCACCGCCCGGCCGTCACCGGTCTCGACGATCTGCACGTCGAGGCCATTGTTGTGCACCTGCTCGGCGAGTGCAGGGAGCTCGTTCAGGCCGGTGGGCAGGTCCACGGCCGAATCCAGGCTGCGAAGCCGCCGTACCGTGCTTCGCAGATCGGCCATGGCTGCAAGGCTGATGTTCCTAATGTCGGCCACCGCCTGCTGTGCCTCCGGCACCCGTTCCGGCAGTGCCTCGGCGGCCACCGCTGATTGCAGCGAGATCATCGCGACATTGTGGCCAAGCGCATCGTGTAGGTCTCTAGCGAGGCGGAGCCGCTCCTCGTCTCGCTGCTCAGCGGGCACGTCGTTCGAGCTCCAGGCGGGCCTGACGTTCCCGCTCCCGCTGCGACTCTTTGAGCAACCGTCGGGTCCGTACTCCATCGCCCAAGGCAAACGATGCGCCCATCAAGGCGATGACCGGTGGCAGTCCGTAGCCGAGCAGCTGGGCGACGTCGCGGCCTTCAGCGATCTGGAAGTAGACCGCCAATCCGACCAAGATCACCGAGACCGCAATGCTGACCCGGAGATGGCCGGCTTCGGCGGCCGAGAACAGCGCAGCTGCGATCGGCAAGGCCAGCCCGATGGGCGGATATTGCAACGTGTAATAGACGCAGATGCCAAGCGAGGTGATGACTAGCACTAGCACGGGATGGCGTCGGCGAATGAGCAAGATCAAACCAAAGCCGACAGCGAAAAGGTACGCCAGCCAAGGCCCGGGTTGACTGCCGACTGAGCTGGCGAAGACCCGCCACTCCGACCGCCATCGCTACCGCGTAAGCAAGCAGACCATCGACCAGCGCCGGTGACGTCCACAGTGTTCCCGCCCGATCGGCCAAGGCCATTCTGGTCGCCATTTACTCACTCTAGGCGTGCCGGGGCGGCCCTACGGGACACCCGCGCGGCGATCATTTGTGCCGGTAAGAGCAGTAGCAGGCACCAAATGCCAGCAATGGGCCAGAAGAGCGAGATGATCATGACGAGGAGGAGTGTCCCAATGATAAATGCACTGGCGATGCGGTGTTGGCGGCCTTCCTCGGTGGCCTGACCGTCGGTGAGTTCAGGGTGATGGTCGAGATAGTTGGCGATGAAAAGGTTCAGGACCGAGATGATGAGCAAGGAGCCGATGTAGAAGGTGGCAAAGCCGCCGTCGAGGCCGTCCGCGATCAGTGCCGTGGGAAAAGGTAGGAAGACGATGGCGGCGAGCCACAGCATGTTGAGCCCGATGAGGCGTGCGTCGTGACGCCGAACGGGCCGGAAGATGGCGTGGTGAATGGTCCAGTAGTTGGCGATCACCGCAAATGACAGAGCGAAGGCCAGCAGCGCCGCGAAGTTGTCGGCAACGACGTTGATCAGACTTGCAGCTTCCCCCCGCTGGACTTCGGTGAGCGGGAGGATGAGGAGTGTGATTGCGATCGCCATGACACCATCGCTGAAGGAAATGACCCGGTCAACACTTGCTTCTCGTTCGCTTGCCATGTCATGAGCCCTCCGTGTGATCGACTGCTGACGTCGCGCTGTCCTCCGCTGACCTCGCGATGGCGCCACGGTACGCGAGCGGAAGTGCCGGCGTTAGTGACAACGGCGCTAGGCGACGACCGGAGGTCGCGTCGCCTGGTCCCAGCGCGCCAGCAGCGCGAGGGTGATGACCTGAAATGTCGCCTCAAGCATGACGGCGAACTGGTAAACGTAGCTGGAGAGCAGGTTGCCCAGAACGAGCATCAGCAACATCGCACCATAGCCACATCTGAGCGCCAGATGTCGACGGATCCGCCCTGGCCGGAGCGCCCACCACGTAATCCCCGCAAGTACTGCGACCACGGCGTTCAGGCCCCACGTGAAAACGAAGACGATCTTGCC
>DATLQC010000183.1:0-3366 GCA_035535395.1 Propionibacteriaceae bacterium
CCGCAGACGCCGCATCCTGCGGGAACTCAAGCCGATCACGCCGCCGAGAAGTCGCGGCCGCACTTGACGATCGTAGGGTCGCACAACGGGCCCAGGCAAGCGCTCGGTCGGCGGAGCAGAACATGCCGCGTCTCACCACCGGCGGCGGGGCTTGCCAGCCAGCGCCGGACGCCCCGTCGCCAATAAGGCAGCCAACGAAGCATTAGGCAACTCCTCACTACGATGGCACACTCTGGCGTCCGCGATAATTCAGCAGTCTCTGGCGGCCCCCCGACGCGAAGCGAGCTTCCCTCCCGTGGCTGCGCTCCCGTCGCGAAGCTCGCCTGACGCTCACGACGATGGCAGGGTCTCCTGTCGCGGCCGCGGTCGCTGCCGCATGTCGCGCGAAGCGGCAGTGACTGCCGATTAGTTGAGCCGGGACTGGGTGGCTCCCTCCCATGGGAAGAGGTAGCCGGAGACTACTCCCGGTCAGTGGTCTCCGACCAAGCAGCCAGGGATCTTCAACCTCCTGGCTACCGATCTCCTCAGACGCACCCACCATGAAGGGTCTGCACCGCTGGGACATCCGCGGCGCCAGTGCCCAGCGCCCAACTTGCGACCAGGATCCACCGGGTCGGCGATCGTTTGATCTGTCTCAGCCCGTCGGTCAGCTCACCGGTCCAGCCCCGTCAGACAAAAGTGAAGTGACCAGCGTTGGACCCGGTGGTGCGCCGCCCCACATAGACGAAGTTGGCCGCGTCATGGCGGCGAGTGGGAAGGTGAAGTAGCGGCCTCCCATGTCGGGGTGCGAATGGATGACCCGTTCCTGGCTCATCACATTCCGACGGTGGGCAGGAGACTAAGCTCATCGCTGGTCCGGGCTGCTGTTGCTGCATTGCCGACTGCCACCGCGACCCATGCAGCGACCTCTTTGGCCAACTCAACATTACTGTCGTGGAAACCTTGCGGCCCCAAGATCACCGGCAGTCGGGTTGGCGCTGCGATAGAGTCCGCCGCATGCCAGCCTCAGCCCTGATCATGACTGATTGATGCACGCATATTCTACGGCCGAATGGGACAGCCTGTTTCTTGCCGAGGCGGGTGCCTCGGCTGCACTGGCCGGACTCCTGTTCGTAGCGCTCTCCATCAATTTGGAGCGGATCCTTAAGGGTGCGGGACTGCCCGGGCGAGCCGGCGAGGCAATCATGCTGCTGCTTGCCGTACTGGTCGTCGCCACGTGGGCGCTTGTGCCGGGCCAGTCGTCCACTGTTCTGGGTGCCGAGCTGCTGGGATCTGGGTTGGCGGTCTGGTTGATCGTGGTTGGGATTCATGTACAAGCGGTGCGGGGCCACGTTGCGCCGTCACGAAGTCTCCTCGTTCGTCGCATAGTGCTGGCCCAAGCAGCCATCTTGCCGCTCATGATTGGCGGAGTATCGCTGCTGTTTCGTGCCGGAGGCGGGCTCTACTGGCTCGTCCCTGGCATCCTGTTGTGCCTACTTGTAGCGGTGCTGGATGCATGGGTGCTGCTGGTCGAGATCCTGCGGTGAGGTCATAGAGATGAAGGTGTTCTTCGACGATTCGGAGTTCGACGCACAGTTCGCCAGGACGGTCGGTAAATCCGTGGTCGGCATGGCCGACGTCGGCGAGTGCTTTGCCGCGGCCAGCCGCATGACGCCCGGCGATTACGGCAGCTGGCGGGACAGCTGGCATTCAGCAGCTGAACGGGTTGAGCATATTGCGGAGGAGGCCGCGAAGGCCGGTCGGCGCCGCAGTGCCGGTGAGGCCTACCTCAGGGCGTCGGAGTATCACCGGGCGAGCTACTTCTTCGACCGCGTGGACCTAGCCGGATCCTTCCTGCGGCCGGCGTGGGAGGCAACAAAGCGCACTTTCCAGCATGGCCTCAGCTACCTCGATGTCGCTGTCGAGGTCATCACTGTGCCGTACGCCGGCACGAGGTTGACCGGCTACTTAATCCGGCCCGAGGGAGCCGGTGCCAGGCCGTACCCCACCGTGGTTACGGTGGCTGGCTACGACTCTCCGATCGAGGAGTACTACGCGTATAACGCCGTGGGTGGCACGAGCCGCGGATATGCGGTGCTCATGGTGGACGGCCCCGGTCAAGGATCGGCGCTCTACGACCAGGGCTTGGTGTTCCGTCCCGACTACGAAGTGGTCTTTGCCGCGATCCTCGACCTCGCAACCGAACGCCGCGAAGTCGATCGTGAGCGGATAGCGCTCTCCGGACGCAGCTTCGGCGGCTACCTAGCCCCGCGGGCGGCCTGCTTTGAGAACCGCGTCCGCGCCTTGATAGCTGATCCCGGCCTATACGATCTCGGCTCTCAGGTCCGAGCCATGGTGCCATCAGAGCTGTGGGCGCAAGTGCAGGCGTCGGCACCAGAGGCCGAGCGTACCTTTGCTGAGATGTTCGAGCGCGACCCACGCCGCGAGTACTTTTTCATGTCGCGTGCGGTGACGCACGGCGCAAGGAGTGCGCCGGAATACCTGCGAATGTTGCAGGACTACCGCGTCCCTGCGGACCGGATTGCCGTGCCGACATTGGTTACGGCACAACCCGAAGACGCGGAGACTCGCCGGCTCTACGAAGCGATTTCTTCCCCGAAAGTGCTCGCGGAGTTTGACCCAGACGCCGGCGAGTGGGGCCATTGTGAAGGCGTCGCGCTAAGCCGATACGACCAAGTGGTCCACGACTGGCTGGACGGGGTTTTGGCGAGCTGATCCGTCCGGAGCCCACTCACTGGCGCTTACTGTATCCAGAGCAGCCCTCAACGAAGTCACTTGGCAACGCCACGGTACGCGCCGGCTGCCGCCGCCGAGGCTTACCGCAGGTTGGCGGATTCGTTCTGATCATCTCTACACCATTTCTGTGGCGAGCACGTCAGTAGCCGGGAGAGTGCCGGACGCAACGACTACCTTAACCATCGAGCCGGGTGATACATGATCATCAAGGCTTCCGTCGCTGACGGGCAGCCGGCCGAGTGTTGCTGTTGGCCAGGATTCGGCAAATTCGCGCGACTGTGTCGCCAAGCTTGACCGATAGGACTCGAGTCGGCTGCGGCCGGACGATCAAGGCCTCCTCACTGCCAACGCGTGTGGTGACAAGTAGGACTGTGAACCGGTCAACCGGGCAGCTGGCGATCGGCGCCGAAGAATGCCACCTCTGATAGCAGAAGCACCAACGGCCTCAAGCCCCAGCCCGACCCCCGAAGCCAGCTGTCACAGCGCATGCCCTTTGGCCCGCAAGCCGACCGGCACCCGGTGTCAAGGCTCGGTACCCTGGAAGGTGGTGAGGGCGCCTGCTCGAGACGCCGCAACTCGCCTGGCTAGGTGGTCGCAAGGGTGGACAAGAAGGAAGTAAGGCTGACGATT
>DATLQC010000184.1:0-10050 GCA_035535395.1 Propionibacteriaceae bacterium
GGAATCAGCATCTTCATCACGGCAGGGCCGATCCGCTGGCTCTGCCGGACCGCCGGTCGCATGACCTGCTCGTACGCTGCGAGCCCGTGAACATGATCACCACTGGCTGCGGCCAGCTCTGCAGCGAGGACGTACGCGCCCACGACGGCCAGACTGGTTCCCCCACCAACCGCCGCGCCGGGGGAGTAGCCGGCATCTCCGACCAGGCTCACCCGGCCGCGAGTCCAGGAGTCCATCACGATGGTGCTGATCGAGTCGAGATAGAGATCGTCGGCATGCTCCAGCTCGGCAAGCAATCGCGGCACCTCCCAGCCCATGCCGTCGTACAGGTTGCGAATCAGTCGCCGCTGCGCCGCCAGATCGCGCCGATCGTAGTCGTGCTGGACGGGCGTCCGCCACAAGAAGAGCACTCGCGCTTCGCCGGTGTCGCGTACCGGATAAATCGCCGCTGTGCGGCCGACGTCGCCGGAGCCAAGCATGTGCTGATGGAGGTTGAGATAGTTGGGCACCGTGAATACGGCAAGGTAGCCGCCCAGGAAGTGCAGGAACCGGTGCTCGTCACCGAACGCCAAGCGACGAGTGATGGAATGCAGTCCGTCGGCTCCGATGACAAGATCAAATGTCTGCCGTGATCCGTGCCGGAACGAGACATCGACTCCATGACCGGTCTGCTCCAGCGACCTGATCGAGTTTCCGAACACATAGTCAATGCTGTCGCGGCCGGCGTCATAGATGATCTTGGCCAGCTCGCCGCGCATGATCTCGACATGCCGCGCGGAGACGCCCTCCGACATTAGCTCTGCGGGTACGTCGACTTGCCGATGTCCCTCTCGGATTAAGGAAATGATCGCGGTGTGGGTGCCAGCATCTTGTACCTGCGGAAGGACACCCATCCACTCGATGATCTGCAGTGCTGGACCGAAGAGGTCGACGGCATGACCACCAGTGCCGAAACGAAGTTGTTCCGTCCGCTCCACGACGGTGACGTGGAATCCACATCGGCTAAGCCAGTAGGCCAGCACCGGTCCGGCGACGCTGGCGCCCGAGATCAGCACGCGAGGAGCGCTCGCCGCCATCTGATCAGCCTCCGGATCTGCGGCTCAGCCACAAACACCAGATGGGGTTGAGCAGATAGGTTCCCATCCAGTTGAGTAGCCCGGCGCTGACATACCAGGGGGCCAACTGCGGATCGTCGATACGAGCTATCACCCCTGCAATGGCCAACCACCCAATGATCATGAAGATCCCGGTCGTCATGCCGAGCATGATCAGACCGCGGGGCAGCTCGGGTGCGCGCCGGTGAAGGCGGTTGGCGATCAATAGCCAGATGCCAATGAGTGCGTTGCCGACGCTGGACACCAGGCCGGCGAGATACCAGCCGGTGATATCGAGAATGATCAAGAGGGAGCCGAGCACCATCACAATCGCTCCCAGGGCGGCAACCGCGATAGCCAGGGTGCTCCAGCCACTCCTGCGGTTGCGGACCCAAAGCCAGGCCAGCGCGAGGCTCAGCAGTCCGATAAGACCATTGGCCACATCATTGATAAATCCAAAAGGGCCGCCGACGGCGTAAAAAATGATCAAGCTTACGACGGCTAGTAGGGTGACGAGCGCCGTGGCTAGGGCAAGCCGGCTGACCGTGCGTACCTGGTCCACTCCAGTGCTTATGGCCACACAGCGAGCGTAACGGTCACGCCCGGGTTGGGTTCGGACCTGAACGCACTGACGCCCCACCTCCCCGCTTCACGTCCCCGGTATATGTGGGGCGTGAACGAGTGAAGTGGGGCGTCAGCAATCGGCGAGGACGGACTAGACCTGCGGTGTGCTACGTCCTGCTCTCGACCTCACCATCACGGCGTCGGCGATAATTACCAAGACCGCGGCAACGGCAATGGCAATGAGCCAGCGGACCCAGTCGATTCCGGCGCTCCCGTTGCCACCGAATGCGGTGTAGATGTACCACCCGATGAGGACACCAGCGATGCCACACAAGATGGTGAGCCAGATCGGGATGTTGTCCCGGGTACTGGGAGCAACAAACTTGCCAAGCAGGCCAATGATGATGCCTGCGATGATCACCCCGATGATCTCCATATTTCCTCCTAGCTCAGCTGGTCGCCCTCTGCAATCAGCTGCTTAGTAGCCATATCTGCATTCTGACGCGCAAAGCCAAAGCACCACGGCCGACGCGCACAAGAAGTGGTCGTAAACGACAGGCTGTGCGCCCTCCGACATCTCATTTGTGACCACTGTGCTACTTCACCCGAGTCCACTTGGCTGTCGAGATAGCACCGTTGGCATTGATCGCGAAGAGCCGGTAGTAGCCGCGCGGTGCGAGGCTTGATGTGGCGTTGATGGTGATCTTGCCATCGGCGTACTGCAGCGGGATCTCGCGCTGGTTCGCATCGAAGCCATGCGTTGGCGAAGGGGCTGTCATCATCACGACACGCGTAACGTCGCTGCTGACGTTGATCGGGTACGTCTGCCCGTATGTGATCTCGCTCGGCACACCGCCCAAGTTCGGCCGCTGACCCTTGAACATGTACGGCGGCTTGAATCGCAATACGGTGTCGCTGCGGGCCTGTCCCTTCGGATTCGACGAGAGGCTGAGAACGCTGCCGTCATCGGCAAGGTAGGCCATCGAGTGGTAGAGCCGATGCTCACCCTTCGGCAGTGGATTCATCGCGGTCCACGACTTCGAGCTAGCCGACTTCAGCAGGCTGACTTCCTGGCTGGCATTGCCGATCTTGTTGGCCGAACCACCGCCCACCTCAAGCACACTGCCGTCGGGCAGCTGGACGCAGCTCAGGTACGCCTTGGCGGCTCGCAGCGAGGGACCTGCCTTGTACTTCGGGGAAGAGGAGCTATCAAGATCAATAACGTTCGTCGACGAGGTTGCCGGCCAGCCGCCACCCATGACCATGAGCTTCTGTCGCCGAATGCTGCCAAGCCAGCAGGATGTGCCGAACCCCCGGCGGGTGGGATGAGACAGGTCATTGACCTTGGTGTACTTGTTGCCCTTGAAGGGTGCCCAAAAACCCGGGTGGAAGTAGCCCTGTGTGCCTTCGGCATCTTCGGCGGGTTTAGTCCATCCCTCACCGGTGAAGAAGTACTTGGCATTGCTCGTCAAGAAGATGTGCGGGTACAACGGGAACTCGCGGTTGCCTGGCTGAGGGTCGTACTTGTTGTCATAGGGGTTCCAGACCTCAGAGGACTCCGAGTTCTTGCCCTTTGCGTCGAATCCGCCAACGATCAAGGCGTAACCGCCGCGGGTATTGATCACACTCGGATACCAGCGGCCGTCATCCATGTTGGGCTGCTTGGTGAATTTCTCGGTGTTGAAATCGAAGGTGTAGAGCGCCCTGGAGCCCTGCCACGGTAACTTGTCGGTTTTGTAGCGTGTGGTACCTCCGGTGGCGATGGCTTCGCCATTGCTCATCAGCATGTGTCCTGCGCAGAACATGTCGGTGGGAGTCGTCAGCGGATTGAGAGCCCCGCTGCTCGGCTCCCAAAGGTAGGACTTAAAAGTGCCGGCCTCGAAGACCTCGGCGCTATTGCCCGATCCAGCCAAGAGCAGGATCTTGCCTTTTTGTCCCATGATCAGGTGGTACGCGTTCGAGCCCGGAGGCAGCGTCGGCAGCCTGGTCCACTCACCGCCGTCCGCTTCCGCAAGAGCCTTCAGGTCAGATGCGCTGTCGGGATCTGCGGCTTCGGTCTGGACCGGTGAGTCGACTGCGGCCTTGGCTTTTGCCGCCTTGCTGGACTTCGCCTCGGTTCCGATGGGTGCCTGGGGGTCGAGCAACTGCTCCTGGTTGTTCGCTGTGCGCGCCGCGTTGTCCTTGGCATCGGCCGAGGCCGCGCCGCCGAGGAAGATGACCACGCTGATCAACGCCGTAATCAGAGCGCCGAGCAGGGGCGTGCGCAGACGCACTTTCGACATGGTGTTGCCCCCCGAGATCAAGCGCGGCTCGCGTCCCCCGAGAGCACACGCATGGATTGTGAGGGAATTCAACCAAAGATCTCAGAGTCACGAAGCCGACATGCCATAAACATCCAGACTTTTTGGTGGCAGCGGGATCCGAACGCGCCCTCAGCTTCGTATTAGGTTGTATGGAGGTCCGTCGCGACGGCACTCACGGCACGGATTCTCGGGGACCGGGTGTGACGTACCGGCTCAACATTGACATTGGCGCCGCCTTTACCTCGGCGAGCTATCAGAGGGCGGAAGAGTCGGGACCGCTCCGACTGTGCGCTCAGGGCACATCTAGTGATCTTCCATCCGAGCAGTTCCTGGCCGACGGTCGCGTACAGCGTGATGCTTTCGCTCAAACGCTTCGCGGCATTGTCGCTACCGCGACTGAGCAGCTCGGAGAGGTTCCGACTTCGGTGGGCGTGACGTACCCCGCGAACTGGGACTCGAGCCAGCTTCTGCTGCTATGGGAGGCATTGGTTTTGGCCGGGATTCCCGACGCAGGCACCCAGTCCGTGGCGGCCCCTCAACCATCCTCGGCAGAACCACAGAGTCAGGCCGAGCAGAGACAGCTGCCCAGTGAGGTTCCGACCCAGCTCGTGCCTGCGTCATCGCCGCCGATCAAAGTACCTCGGCGCAACCCCGGTTGGCTCGTTGGGGCTGCGGTTCTTACTGTCATCGCAGGCGTGACAGCAGGCGTCATCGTCACGCGTGTTCCGGAGGCCACCCAGACGTCGGAGAGCGCGGACCGGGAGACGAGCAACTCATCGGTCACTAGCGCGCCACCGGCCCCGGGGATGTCCGGCAGGGTCGCGCCGGTACGTGCCGCTGGCGTGCATCTCCCGGCGTCAAATCCGCTTGCTGGGCAGCAGTTCATCGTGCCGCGCGGAAGAGATGAGGACGCCCAACTCAACCTGGCCAATGTGGCTGGCGTGGTTCCACCCATGAGGCTTTCCGATCACCGGGGTCGCAACTCCTGGCCGCTGCTGTCAGCTGATCGGCGGACGATCATCTACATCAATTACGCTGCGGGCACCCTGCGAACCATGGCCGCGGACGGCAGCGGCGATCGCCCTTTGATCAGGCCGCGAGGCAGGGAATGCGGAGCGATCACTCGGGCGTCATGGAGTCCTGCTGACCAGTCGATCATGGTTGTGCAGTGTCGCGCGGAGGATCGCCCGGACAGACTCCTGGTGATCAAGCTCGACGGCACCGTAGTGCGCGAGCTTAAGACAGGCAGGCCGCGTATCGAGGATCCAATGATCTCTCCGGATGGGCGTACGGTGGCGTACTGGGCGACCGCCACGGAAGGCGGTCCCAATGGTGGGTCCATCTACACGCTGGCTCTCGACGGATCATCGCCTCCGGTGCGTCTCACCAATCGCAGCGCGGGCAGCGACGCCGACCCGACCTGGTCGCCGGACGGCAGCATGATCGCCTTCCGGAGGCGGGTAGCCAGTGACAACTTCGATGTCTACGTGATGCGCTCGGATGGCTCCGGCGTACGACCGGTCGCGACTGGTCCAGCTGTGGAAGAGAAACCCACGTGGTCTCCGGACGGCAGCCAGCTGATGATCATCTCCAACCGCACTGCATCCGGCAGGCCGGGTAGGACCTATGACCTGTACGTGCTCGACGCCGACGGTGGCGAACCACACCCGCTTGGACTCAGCGCAAACGTGGTCCTCACACCGGTCTGGTCCTACCGCTGAGTGCCTTGAGCCCCTACGCCCCGGTGTCGCAACCTACGTACACGTAGGTTGCGTGCGGTCTGCACAGGTTGCAACGTGTGCAGACCGTCAAAAACCTGTGCAGAGCTAGGGGAGGGAGGCGTACGTCTCAGGGACCAGCAAGAATCCGGCTGCGTTGATTGATTCCCATTTCGCCGTACGGATAGTCGCTGGCGTGCAGGTCGCTCGCCTGGTCCAAGGCCGCAGTCTCTTCGGCTTTGAGATGCAGGTCCGCGGCCCGCAAATTGGTCTCCAATTGCTCGGTGGTACGCGCTCCCAAGATCGTCGACGTCACGGCAGGCCGATCGGTCACCCACGCCAGGGCTACCTCCGCCATTGAGACTCCGCGATCCTCGGCGATCTTCTGAACCGCGTCGATGATGTTCCACGTCCGCTCGGTGCCGCGCCGCTCCCACGCTTCCATGCCGCGCTCAGGATCTTCGCCGAGCCGCGTGGCGCCGGTTGGGCGCTCGTCACGCTTGTACTTGCCGGACAGCCAGCCGCCACCTAGCGGACTCCACGGCAGCATCCCCATCCCGGCATCCTGCACCGCAGGCACGATCTCCCATTCGATCTCGCGCACGATCAGGCTGTACTGCGGCTGCAATGTCACCGGCGCTGCGAGGCCGAGAGCGTTCGCGAGGTGCGCAGTCTTGGTCAGTTGCCAGCCGGTGAAGTTGGACAGGCCGTAGTAACTGATCTTGCCTGCGCGGATGAAGCCGTCGAGGGTACGCAGCGTCTCCTCCAACGGCGTCCAGGGATCGAACGCGTGCACCTGGTAAAGATCAACACGCTCCAGGCCGAGCCGGGAGAGCGACGCGTCCAGGGCTCGCGTCAAATGCCGAGTTGAGAGCCCGAGTGCGTTGGGATCTTTACCCCTGGGGAAGCGACCCTTGGTCGCGAGAACCACCCGTTCGGTGACGTCCGCCGGCCGACTGGCGAACCAGCGGCCGATGATCTCCTCGGACTGCCCGTGACCATACACATCGGCCGTATCAACCAGGGTGCCGCCAGCCTCGATGAAACGGTCGAGCTGCTCATGAGAGCCCGGCTCATCCGTCTCGACGCCGAAGGTCATAGTTCCTAAGCAGAGTGACGATACGGCGCAACCGCTGCGCCCGAGGGTGCGATAGTCCATGTTTCGTTTCTATCACTAATCGTTTCCATGATCAGATTCGGGCGGGATCCAGATCCAAACGCCGCAGCAACTGGGCATTCAACGCCACCACAATGGTCGACGCGGACATCAAGATCGCGCCAACCGCAGGCGACAGCACGAAACCGACCGACGCGAGTACACCGGCTGCCAGCGGTATAGCCAGCACGTTGTAACCGGTTGCCCAGCCCAGGTTCTGCCACATTTTGCGGTACGACGCACGTGACAACTCGATGACAGAGCCCACCGCGCGCGGATCATCGCCGGCCAGTACGACGCCGGCAGACTCGACCGCAACATCGGTTCCGGCGCCAATGGCAATCCCGACCTCGGCCCGGGCCAACGCTGGCGCATCATTGACCCCATCTCCGACCATGGCCACCTGATGCCCGCGAGTTTGCAGTTCCTGGACCTTGGCGTCCTTGTCCGAGGGCAGCACCTCGGCGAAGACCTCGTCGATGCCCAGCGTCCGCGCCACCGCGTCGGCCACTGGCCGGGCATCGCCAGTGATCATGGCGACCCGAATCCCGCGCCGGTGCAGACCGTCCACAGCGTCGTGCGACTCAGGACGAATTTCATCTTCAACGACGATCGCACCCTGGACCTCCCGATCGGAGGCCACATAAAGCACTGTCGAGCCGGCCTGGCGCCTGGCCTCCAATTGCTGATCGAGCGCGTTGGGAATCTCCGCATGGAGCTCGGCCATCAGCCCTGGGCTGCCAACCGAGACGGAGCGGCCATCAATGCTGGCCCGTACGCCGCGGCCGGTGAGCGACTCCACATCGCGGACTCCTGGATGATCATCAAGCCCCGTCGCTGCCCGCACGATCGCCCGCGCGATGGGGTGTTCGCTTTCGGACTCGACGGCAGCGGCCAGCCCTAGCAGCGCGTCGCGATCAACACCATCACTTGTCGCGACATCGACGACTGCGGGCTCACCCTTGGTCAGGGTGCCGGTCTTGTCGAAGAGCACAACGTCGACGGTCCGCATCTGTTCCAGGGCGAGCCGGTCCTTGATCAAGATGCCGGCCCGCGCCGCCCGCTCGGTGGAGATCGCGATTACCAGCGGGATCGCCAGCCCGAGCGCGTGCGGGCAGGCAATAACTAGCACTGTGACCGTACGGGTGACGGCTTCGTCCAGGCGGCTGAGCAATGCCCAGACCAAGAACGTGATCAACCCTGCCCCAGCGGCGAAGTAAAACAGGAAAGCGGCTGCCCGATCAGCAAGCGCCTGTGCGCGCGACGATGATGCCTGAGCGTCAGCCACCAGTCGCTGAATTCCAGCGAGCGCCGTCTCTTCGCCGACCGCGGTGATCTTGACGCGGATCGCGTTGTCAGTGGCTACTGTTCCGGCGACTACCCGGTCGCCGGGCGAGCGGCGTACCGCTTGGGACTCGCCGGTGATCATGGATTCATCGACAGCCGCAGTGCCCGACAGAATGGTTCCGTCAGCCGGAATCCTGCCCCCCGAGCGTACGAGGACCACATCATCGACGGCCAGCTCGTCCAGATTCACCATCTCCGTCTCAGCACCTCGTACTCGCTCCGCTGAGTCCGGCAGCAATGCCGCCAACGCATCAAGAGCGCTCGAAGCCGCGCCGAGTGCTCGCATCTCTAGCCAATGGCCAAAGAGCATGATCACGATCAACAGTGCCAGCTCCCACCAGAAATCCAGGTTGAAGCCGCCCAATCGCAGAGTCGTCGCCCAGGACGCGACGAACGCCACAGCGATCGCAAGTGAGATCAGCAACATCATTCCGGGTTGCCGTTGCTTGATCTCGCTCCATGCGCCGGTCAGGAAAGGCGCGCCGCCATAGAAGAAGATCACCGTGCCCAACAGCGGCGAGATCCACGGCACCCAAGGCCCACTGGGGAGCGGATAACCCAGCAGCTCGGAGAACATCGTGCTGAAAACCACGACGGGAAGGGCCAGCACCGCGCTGATCAGGAATCGCCGTCGGAAGTCGGCGGCGTGGCCCCCATGCCCTTGGGCACTGTGTCCTTGGCCATGGTGCTCGTGGTGCCCGTGGCCCATCTGCTGAGCTTCTACGTGCTCCATGTGGTGCTGGGCTGCGGCGTGTCGGTGTGCGGGCGCGGACGCCATCACTCCTCCTTTGATACCCCTGGGGGGTATAGTATCAACTCCACGAACTGCCCGATCATGTGAGGTATTCCCACTTCGTTATGGTTTCGATACAATCGAATGCGCGTTCGACCTCGGGGATCCTAGAGCTGCGCCGGCTGGAGGTAACCATGTTCGACGGATTCTCCGACGAGGTGGTCGATCTCGGGGACGTGCAGCTGAGTGTGCGGTTTGGCGGCGACGGTCCGCCGCTACTTCTTATCCATGGTCATCCCCGGACCTCGGCTACCTGGCATCGGGTGGCACCGCGGCTGGCTGCGGCCGGCTTCACCGTCGTCTGCCCGGACATGCGTGGTTATGGGCGGTCAAGCAAAGCCAGACTCCGCGATAATCACCGTCAACAGACCAAGCGCGCTGTTGCCGATGATCTTGCCGCATTGATGATGCAGCTTGAGCATGATCAGTATGCGGTCATTGGACATGATCGAGGAAGCCACGTCGCCTTTCGGCTGGCCATGGATCATCCAAGCCGCGTCAGCCGGCTCGTGATCATCAATGCGGTGCCGATCATCGAAGCGTTGGAGCGCTGTGACGCCCGCGTCGCCGAACGCTGGTCTGACTGGTTCTTCTATGCCCAGCCAGAGCTCCCCGAGCGTGCGATCTTTGCCGACCCGGTGGCCTGGTATCGGCCCGACGCCGAACGGATGGGTGCGGAGAACTACGCCGAACTGGTCGAGGCGATCAACGACCCTGAGACGGTACGCGCCATGCTCGAGGACTATCGCGCTGGCCTGAGCATTGACCGGGAGGCCGACCGTGCCGACCGGCTCGCCGGCCGCACCATCGGCTGCCCGACCCTGTTGTTGTGGTCGAGCCAGGGTGACATCGAGCCTCTCTTCGGTGACCCGCTGGCGATCTGGAAGCAATGGGCCGAAGACATCCATGGCTTCCCGATCGACTCCGGTCCCCAGATGGCCGAGGAAAACCCCGGCGACCTGGTGAAGGCGCTCACAGACTTTCTGGAAGACCCCACCGAGCAGCCGGCCCTTTGGGAAGCTACCGGCACTTAGTCGGCTATGCCCTATGGCAGCAGAAGAAGCGGGGGCCGATC
>DATLQC010000185.1:0-31313 GCA_035535395.1 Propionibacteriaceae bacterium
CCGGGCCCGAGAAGCGCCCTAACCAGCCGCAGTCGCGCCACATGGCCGTCGTCGTACTGGGCCTGGGTAGCAGCGGTCCGAACGCCTTCATGCAGCAGGTTCTCACGCAGATAGAAGGTGATCTTGTCGTTTTCTCATCGGCATGCGCATCAACAAGCCGTGGCGTCCGGATCTCTGGCTTCCGGTCTTCTTCGCCATGCCGGCCATGCTTGCGGAGCTGTCCAAGGACAAGAATTCCGGCTGCTGGGCTACCGGCTGACCTTCGGCGCCGGGGGACCGCTCGTCGTCCAGTACTGGAGTTCGCACGAGAAGCTGTACGCCTACGCAAGCGACCGGAATGCAGCACACCGGCCGGCGTGGGCGGCCTTCAACCGACGGGTACGGAAAGCTCCGGGCTCCGTCGGCATCTGGCACGAGACATATGTCGTCGAGCGAGCCGAAACGATCTACTCAGGAATGCCTGTGTCCGGTCTGGCCGCCGCGACCTCCGTTGTCGAGGTGGCGCGTCGTGGAGAAACCGCACGGGAGCGGCTCGGCGAGCGGCAGGCGGCCTAAGGTCCGCGCGCCCATCGAGAGGCTCAGGGCGCAGTCGCGACTGGCCTGAGAATGGTCAAACGGCCACTGCCCGCAGAGATAACCTGAGCCGGTGCTCGCAGCCCCACCCAGCCACTATGGCTATTACGGACCGGTCGGAACCTTTACCCACCAAGCGCTACTGGCACTGCCGGCGCTGCCGGACGAACCTGCCGCGTACGCGACTGTCGGCCTGGCTCTCCAGGCTGTCCGTGACGGCGACGTCGCCGCCGCCCTAGTTCCGATCGAGAACTCTGTCGAAGGTGGAGTCTCCGCAACGCTGGACAACCTGACCTACGGAGAACCGCTGCGGATCATCCGCGAGGTGGTGCTGCCGGTCCAGTTCACGCTCTTCGGACGTAGCGGCACCCAGTTGCCCGACGTACGCCGGGTACTGACCCATCCCCACGCGGCAGCACAGTGCCGTGACTGGCTGGCAACCAATCTGTCACATGCGCTCATCACCGAGGGCGGTTCAACCGCGGCGGCCGCGGCCGAGGTGGCCGATCCGGCTTCGCGGTTCGATGCGGCGATCTGCGCTCAGGTTGCCGGCGAGCTCCACGGACTCGTACCGCTCGCCAAAGACATTGCTGACAGCCCGGATGCCGTCACGCGATTTGTCCTGGTCTCGCGGCCCGGATCTGTCGGCCCGGCGACTGGCGCGGACAAAACCACGATGGTCTTGTTCATGCGCGACGACCACCCGGGCGCCCTTCTTGAAATCCTCGAACAGTTCGCGAGCCGGGGCGTCAACCTTTGCCGAATCGAGTCGCGCCCAACCAAGAAGAGTCTTGGTGATTACTGCTTCAGTGTCGATGCCGAGGGTCACATCGACGATGCCCGGATGGCGGAGGCAATGATGGGACTGCATCGGGTCTGCCGCGATGTCGTGTTTCTTGGCAGCTACCCTCGGGCCGACTTCACCGAGCCGGTCATCCGGCACGGCACTTCTAACGAGGCGTACGCCGCAGCCGAGACCTGGCTGCGGAAGCTGCGCGGCTGACCGCCTCCGCGGCCGGCACATGGATCCGGCCGGAGCGCGCTACCGCCGTGACCTCGCCGTTGCCAGTGGCCAGCTCATGCACTGACCTCGGTACGCGCAAGAGCAGTGCACCCGGCACCACCTCAGCGGTTAAGGTGTTGCACTCCCCAACAGTGTCGCCGTCAAGCTGAACCTGATCGCGTTCCTCGACCGTGATCGTGACCCTGCGGCCTGTCAGCCGATCCAGCTGATCATCGGGTTTGGGACGCCGGGTCAAAACCCGAGTGGTCAGCCTGACCCAGTCGCGGAGCCCACGGGGAGAGGCGACAAGTACGTCCAATATCCCGTCATCGGCCCGGGCGCCGGGAATCAGTTGAATGTTGGCCAGCAGAAATCCCACATTGCCAACCACGATCACGTGCGCGCGGCGCCTGATCGAGGGTTGATCATCGACGGTAATGGTGGCGTGCAGCGCGGGATGATTTGCGTTTTGTGCGGCCGAAACGAAGTAGGCGGCTGAGCCGACGGCCTTCTTCATCTTCGGGTCCGCGCCCTCCATGATCACTGCATCCAGGCCGATGCCGGCCATTACCGCGAAATGATCAGGCGGCTGGTCGTCGACTTGGAGGCGTACCAGATCCACCGGCTTGTCAACCCCATCAAAGGCAACATCGAGCGCCGCAACCTCATCCAGGGGGATGCCGATATTGCGCGCCAGCAGATTCCCGGTACCAGCAGGGATCAGGCCGAAGGGAATCCCGGTATTGGCGAGCCCGGAGCAGATCACCCGGATCGTGCCGTCGCCGCCTGCACCGAGCACGAGGTCGACGTTCTCGCGTACGGCCTGTTCCGTCATGGCTCGACCTGGGTCTTCGCTCGTCGTCTCCAGCCACAGCGCCCGATCCCAGCCGCGGCTCTTCAGCTCATATTCCACATGCCGGCGGAAGGTTATCCAGTCGGTGACCTTGGCCGGGTTGAAGATCACTGCGGCACGTTGTAGCGGTGCGACGGGCGGCTCAGCGGCAACGGCCCGGTTGCGAACGATCTCGCCCACGAGTTCATGGGGAACCGGCACCTTGACTCCCGCCACCAGCAGGGCAACCGTTGCGGCCAGCGCGCCCCACAGTGCGCCGCCAACGATGTCTGTGACGTAATGCCCAGCGGTGATCCAGCGATCAAATGCGACGGCCAGAACCAACAGGCCGGAGCCGACCTGCCAGAACATCCGGGCGCGTACGGTCTGCCTCGTTACGGCGAACGTCGCGCCTACGGCGATGGACAGAGCTACCGCGCCCGCGGTGTGGCCAGACGGGTAGGCGTAGCCGGTCGACGTCAGCAGATCGAGGGCCTGCTCCGGCCGCGGACGCTTGAAGGTGATTTTCAGCAAAGACACGCCGCCCCAGCTGAGGGCAATGACCAGGACCAGGGCCAGGGCGAGCTGCCGCAGCCGATGTCGGGCGGCCCACAAAGCAATTGCCGCGAGAGCGGCGTACTCGAATCCCGGCCACGTCACCAGGGCAAAGGCGCCGACGATCTCTGCGGTCCTGGAGAGGGGATCCAATGCCGGCGGTTCAGTCCGCTGATCAAAGGCTGCGAAAGCAGATGAGTTGAAGGTAAGCCAGGTCCACAGAACGAAAGCCACCAGCAACGAGATTGCTATCAGGACCGATGATCGGGCCGGGGGGCGACGGACCATAACCGCTTCATCATGGCAGTACGGCTCAAAACGGGTGCCGGTTTTGCGCTTTACAATCTTCCCTCGTGATCGCGAGCGTCGGCATTGCGCGAGCGATCACAAATCAAAATCGCTTCGCCTCATCCACCTGGTTAGGCTTGCCCGGTGATTGATGTCAAGGTGCTCCGCCTCGATCCAGATCGGGTACGGGTCTCCCAGCGGGCCCGCGGCGAGTCGGAGTCTCTGGTCGACGACCTGATCAAGGCTGACGAGGCGCGTCGCAATGCAATTGCTCAGTTCGAAGAGCTCCGGGCCGAGCAGAAAGCACTTGGCAAACGAGTGGCGCAGGCTCGCGGTGAGGAGCGTACGGCGCTGTTGGCTCGCACCAAAGAGCTCGCCGATATGGTCAAGAAGGCCGAGGCGGCCCAGAACGAGATCAGCATCGCTTTCGACCAGATGCTGCGTCAGGTGGGGAATCTGGTTTTCGAGGACGTGCCGCCCGGTGGCGAGGACGACTATGTGGTGTTGGAAACCCTTGGTACGCCGCGCGATTTCGCGGCCGAGGGCTTCCAGCCCAAAGATCATCTAGAACTCGGTCAGCTGCTCGGCGCCATTGATATGGAACGCGGCGCCAAGGTCTCTGGGTCTCGCTTCTATTACCTCACCGGTCAGGGAGCAGAGCTTGAGCTGGCCTTGATCAACTTGGCCATGAGCACGGCGATCTCGAACGGCTTCATTCCGTTCATCCCACCATCACTGGTCAAACCGCAGGCCATGGAAGGCACCGGCTTTCTCGGCCAGGCCGCCCAAGACGTCTACCATCTCGAGGAAGATGATCTTTATCTGGTCGGCACATCGGAGGTCCCGCTGGCGGCCTACCACGCCGATGAGATCCTCGACCCTGACACGTTGCCGCGCCGTTATGTCGGCTTGAGCCCGTGTTATCGGCGAGAGGCAGGCTCCCACGGCAAGGACACCAGGGGCATCTTTCGGGTGCACTGGTTCGACAAGGTCGAGATGTTTGCCTTCTGTGCTCCCGAGCAGGCAGTATCGGAGCACCGGAGGCTGCTGCAATGGGAGAAGGACTTCATCTCCGCGCTAGAGATCCCATTCCAGGTGATCGAGCTGGCCGCTGGTGATCTTGGTTTAAGCGCTGCGCGGAAGTATGACTGCAACGGCTGGCTGCCTACTCAAGATCGTTATCGGGAGATCACCTCGACCTCAAACTGCACCGATTTCCAAGCCCGACGGCTCAACATTCGGGCCCGCTTCGATTCCGGTACAGCGCCGGTCGCCACCTTGAACGGCACGCTATGTGCCATGACCCGAACCATCATCATGATCTTGGAGAATCATCAGCAGGCTGATGGATCGGTACATATTCCGGAGGCGTTGCGTCCGTACCTAGGAGGCCGAGAGGCCCTGACGCCGCGTTGAGCGAATCAGCTGACCAGGCCTGGCGTCCGCGTCTGGTCGCGCTGGACATTGACGGCACTCTGGTGGATCGCAACGGATTTCTGCCGGATCCGGTCGCGGAGGCGGTTGCGCTGGTGATTGAAGCCGGCGTGCCGGTGGTGTTGTCAACCGGTCGGTCCTGGCATGGCACCAAGCCAGTGTTCGAGGAGCTCCATCTACCGGCCGGGCCAACCGTATGTTCCAACGGCGCCGTGATTGTGCGGTACCCGCCGCAGGAGATCGTCAAGGCAATCACCTTTGACCCAAGGCCGGTGATCAGCCGGGTTGAAGAATTTGCACCTGGCACATTGATCGCGGTAGAGGAAATTGGCATTGGGTACCGGCTGAATGATCGTTTCCCCGGTGAGGACCTCACCGGGGAATTGATCATCGAAGATTCCGAACAGCTCAGCTCACGGCCGGTGACCCGAGTGATCTTGAGAGATCCGACGCGTTCGGAGGAGGAGTTTCTGGCATTGGCGCGCCACCTCGGCATGCATGGGGTGACCTACTTCATCGGGTGGGGCAGCTGGCTTGACATAGCTCCCGATGGAGTGAACAAGGCAACTGCGCTGGCCGAGGTAGCGGCCGGCTTCGGAGTACCCGCTGCTGACATCCTTGCGTTCGGTGATGGCCGAAACGACATCGAGATGCTGCATTGGGCTGGCCGGGGCGTAGCGATGGGCGACGCCCCGGATGAGGTGAAGGCTGTCGCCGACGATGTCACCAAGACCATTGATGATGGCGGCCCGGCGGCCGAGCTGCGGGCCTGGTTCGGGTAGCAGCTTCGGTTAGCGAAAGTCAGCGGCGGGGGTCTTCGTCACGGCGGATGTCGTCTCGGACCGAACCGTCATCGAGATCGAGTCGAGTCGAGCTGACTTGGTCATCGCGTACGGTCGAGCCACCTCGGTCATCACGTACGGTCCCTGTGTCGTCCCGCACGGTGCCTTGGTCGTCACGTACGGTGCCTGTGTCGTCACGTACGGTGCGGTCGCGGACGTCCTGGTCGCCCACAGTGCGGTCGCGGTCGCGGACGTCTGCGTCATATGCCGACTCGTCGGCAGCACGCCCGGGGCGACTGTCCGTTGCACGCCTAGGACCCGCGTCCGCGACGTCGTCCGTTGCCCGCTTTGGACCACCCGTGTCGTCGCCCTTGCCGCGCGTCCGTACGTCAGGGTCGATACGGTCCGCCTTGCGCAGCGTGTCCTCAACATCTGACCGTGCCGCAGCGGTTTGCTCTCGTTGTTCAGTCGAGGTCGACGCGAGCCGATCGGCTTCGGCCCGTGCGTCCTCAGCCTGTGCAGCCAGGGCGTTGGCTTCGGCCTCTTTCCGATCGAGCTCCGCGGCCCGCTCAGCCGCCTCTTGCCTGATCTGTTCAGCGCGAGCGCGGCGTGCACCGGCACGGCTACGCATAATGACGTACGCCAGCACGGCCACGATCACGACAATGACGATCACGAGAATGATCCATGCAGTGGTGCTCATTGTCGGTTCCCTTCTGCCAGGCGGACCTGGGCCTCTTGCCGAATGCGCGCTGCTGACACGCAAATGTCCGCCTTGTTATGGGTACCCGCCGTGGCTTACTCCAAAACTCGGCGTCAGGCTGATCAGGCCGCTTGTGGGCCGCGACGTGCGAGTGGCGAGCCGGTGACGATCGCGGCCACGGCAATCACCTCGGCGACGATGGGCTTTGGAGCGGCGGTACGTGCAGAGGGCTCCCGCCGCTCACGGCGTAGATGACGCTTCACCGTTGAGAGGGAGCATCCAAGTCGCTGCGCCAGCGTCTCCAGGCTCTCGTGCGGATTGGCGTTCCGCAGGCGTACGACCTCGCTGTGGTTGACCTGGCGATTGCGGCGAGTGACTCCGGCGAGGCTGTCGAAGTCTTCAGGCTCCACCGTGACATCCAGCCGGCGCCGAATCTGGGCCCGCTGTGCAGCAGTAGTGCCCGCCACATAGCCGGCAACGTCGTACTCGACGACTGCGCCGTAGAGACAGTCGATGATCAACGGGCACTCGCGGCATGTGGCTTGCGCGGTGGTGATCAATGCCAGCTGACGGCGCCGTACCGGTCCGGGTGCGCTGGCCGGAAGCGGCTCCTCGAGTAGTTGATCTTGAAAGACGGCAGCTAGGTCGATGCATCGGGCGGCGGCGTAGTTGTCGATCTTGGTGCTCGATGTGGGCATGTGCTTCTCCCCGAGGTCTCGTAGTCTCAACGGACCTCGCCTGGGACGGCAACATGCGATGGCGGGTTCCGCCGATCGGAGGTTTCTCAGGTTTTTCTAGGTGTGGAGAAGGTCCTAGAGGTACATGCCGCTGGTGCCCTCACGCGGTCGACCTTCGGGCGGTGGCACCTGTGTGGGACCTTGCGGTAGCGCTCTCCGCATCTGCTCCAGTTGCGCCCGCGCCGCCATCTGCTGGGCGAACAGCGCCGTTTGGATGCCGTGGAACAGACCCTCCAGCCAGCCCACCAACTGCGCGTGGGCGATCCGCAATTCATCGTCGCTGGGAGTGCCGTCGTCGCTGAAGGGCAAGGTGATGCGATCCAACTCCTCGGCCAACTCCGGCGACAGGCCGTCTTTGAGCTCTCGGATCGAGGTTTCCTGGATTGCCCGCAGCCGCTGGCGGCTGGCCTCGTCCAGTGGAGCCGACTTCACCTCGGCAAGAAGCTGGCGGATCATGTTGCCGATTCGCATGACCTTTGCGGGCTCCTCGACCATCTCGGTCACCGATTTCGGCTCCTCGTCCTGGCCTTCTTCCCCTCCCCGCGGCGGCCCTTCGACGGCCATGGCCTGTGGCGTCACTACATAAACCCGTCCGTCATCGGTCTGACCCGCGACTCCGGGCATCTCGGGCTGTTCATTGCCGGCTGTCGAGTCAGTGGTCATGTCTATAGATCCTAGATACGACGCTCGGGCCCACGGGAGGCGAGCCGAAAACCGGTGGAGCCGGTCAGTGTCGAAGTCCTACGCTGAATTGGTCATGCATGACTTCCCGCCGCTGGTCCCGGACTTGGCGGGGCTGGACGTTCGCGCGTACACCACATCTAATCGCAGAGGGCAGGTCGTGGTGCGCCGTCGGCTGCCCACGCGTAATTTCACTGATCCTGAAACTCGCGGCGGCGCTCGATTCCTCGGCTGGCTGCTGTGGCAGCAGCTGCCCGCTCTGGCGCTGAGCTCGCTGATCAGCGTGATCGAGTGGTTGCCCGGTTCGGTTGGTCCCTACATCGTCGGCAAGATCGTTGACGAGGGAATCGTGCCGCACGACATGGCGACCGTCCTTCGGCTCAGCTTGATCATGTTGGGTCTGGTGATCACTGGGATCGTCGCGAGCGTGCTCGGTCACACCATGGTGGTGCGGACGTGGTTGGTCGCCATGTACGGGACCATGAAGCTGGTCACCCGCAAGGTGACACAGATGGGCCAGGTGCTTCCGCAGCGTACGCCGACAGGTGAGGTGCTCAGCGTCTCGGCGGGTGACTCCGATGAGTTCGGAGCTTTAACCGAAATCGTCTCTCGTTTCGCAGGTGCCTTGATCGCCTACCTGGTCATCGCCGGCTTGGTGCTGTCGACGTCGATCCCTATGGGCATCGTGGTGTTGGTCACCGCGCCACTGATTGTCTTGTTCGCCATGCCGTTGCTGCGACCTTTGCAGCGACGGGAAGAGATCGAGCGCAATCGAACCTCGGATTTTACCTCGATGGCAACCGACATCGTGGCTGGGTTACGAATCCTGCGCGGTATTGGCGGCGAGCAGACCTTTGCTCGCAACTACGCCGGCCAGTCGCAGCACACTCGACAGGCAGCTGTCTCGGCTGGAGTGTGGCAGGGCGCAGTGGATGCCACTAGCGTGCTGTTTTCCGGTCTGTTCCTGGTGGCCTTGACCTGGCTTGGAGCTCGTGAGGTCGTTGCCGGAGATCTTACTGTCGGACAGTTGATCAGCTTCTTTGGTTACGCGATCTTCATGGTGTGGCCTATCCAGACATTCTTCGAGCTGGCGCAGAAGTGGGTCCGCAGTGTGGTGTCGGCGCGCAAGACGGTTGCCGTACTCGATCATCAGCCGCCGTGGCGGACACCTGAGCCCCCGCTGACCTTGCCAGATGATGACGTCTTGCATGATCAAGAATCCGGCTTCGTTGCTCGGCCGGGTGAGTTTACGATCATCGTCAGTGCGGTGCCGGACGACTCAGCTGCGCTGGCGGATCGGCTCGGACGTTACCTGCCAAGTGATCATGAACCGGTAAGTCTGGATGTTGCGGACGGTCTCAAGGGTCGTGCCGCACGACGCGCGTGGAAGCAGCAGCGAGCAGAACACGCTCGGCAGGTGCAGCGAGACCGGCAGCTCGCCGGCCAAAAGTGGGGAGTCAGCCTAGGGTCGGTCGATCTCGCGGATGTGCCGATTGATCAGGTTCGGGAGCGGATCGTGGTGAGCGACACCGCAAGTCAGGTGTTCGCAGGCACGTTGCAGTCGGCAATTGATCCGCACGGGCGGCTCAGTCTTTCCGATGCTGAGACGGCGCTGCGGGTCGCTGTGGCCGAGGACGTGTTCACTGGCTTGCAGGGAGGTTGGCAGGGCCGGATCGATGAGCGTGGCCGCGGACTGTCCGGCGGTCAGCGGCAGCGTGTGGTACTGGCCCGAGCGCTCGGGCTCGATCCGCAGATTTTGATCTTGGTCGACCCTACTTCGGCAGTTGATGCGCATACTGAGGCCTTGATCGCCGAGCGGCTGGTGGCCCATCGGCGTGACAAAACGACGATCGTGACCACGGCATCGCCACTCTTGTTGCATCATGCAGACCGGGTGGCGTTTCTGTTGAACAAGCGCATCGCCGCGTACGGCACCCACGAGGCATTGCTGCAGACCAACCCGGAATACCGACGTACCGTCGCCCGGGCACTGGATGAGGCGCCCTATATGGACACTGCTCGCGCGACCGACGCTCGCAGCGCAGAGGCGGAGAACTCCGATGACTGATCTGCAGACCGGTCTCCGCGGCTCGGCAGAGACCTGGCGGGTGACTCCGCCGGCACCGGAGATTCCCGAGGAGCTACTGCCTCCGACGAGCGGGTCGCCGGCTTCGCGGCTGCGGGCCTGGCGACAGCGCCACCTGCTTCGAGAGCGGCGGGCAGAGGAGTTCTTCGCGGCCTCGCGTCACCCCGATCGCGGGCTTCCTGTTGCTGATCGACGGGAGGTCGGTGCCTTCGCCTCACGGATGTTGCGTACCCGGCGTTTTATGTTTACCGCGCTGCTGGTCTTGCACGCGCTGGCGGCGTTGGCCGGTCTTGTGGTCCCACGCATTCTTGGCGCGCTGGTAGATAAGGCCTCGGCGCCCGGCAGCTTGGCATCGACGGTGGACGGACTCGCTCTGACGGTGGCAAGCGTGGTAGTCGTGCAGGCGATTATGACGTTCTTTGCATTGCGGATGTCGACGATCTTTGGTCAAGATCTGCTGGCGGAGGCGCGCGAGTACGTCGTACGCACCGTTCTTGGGCTACCGCTCAGCAAGGTGGAGAGCGCGAGTACCGGTGATCTTGTCACGCGGGTCACTCGTGACGTCAGCACGATGAGCATGAGTGTCCGCTTTGGCTTGCCGGAGTCGGTGATCGCCGGCATGACAACGCTGCTGACGGTGGTCGCCATGCTGCTGAACTCGCCGTTGCTGACTCTGCCATTGCTCGTGACGGCGCCATTGTTGATCATCGCTGGAAGGCGTTACCTGAAGCGGGCACCGAAGGGCTACATCACTGAGGGTGGTACGTACTCTCAGATCAACTCAACATTCACTGAGACGGTCGAGGGCGCACGCACTGTCGAGGCTTTGGGGCTGCAGCGCAATCGGATCGAGCGCGGCGACGAGGACATCGCTGTCTCAGCGCAGGCCGAGCGCTACACCATGAGCCTGCGCAATCTGTTGTTCATTGTGATCGGCTTCGCCTACGACACGCCGCTAGTCATGGTGCTGATCTTGGGTGGCATCGGATATGCGAACGGCTGGGTGAGCTTGGGTCAGATCACTGCAGCGACGCTATACGTGCAGGCGCTGGTGGAGCCGCTCGATCGGTTGATCCGCAACGTGGACCGGCTGCAGGTTGGCATTGCATCGACCTGCCGGCTGCTGGGCATTGCCGCCGTACCACAAGATCGTGAGGCGGGGGACAGGTTGCCGCTCGGCAATCGGTTGATCGGCCGTAATCTGCGCTTCGCCTATTACGACGAGCATGACGTGCTGCACGGAATTGATCTTGCCCTGCGTCCGGGAGAGCGGCTTGCCATTGTCGGGCCGAGCGGCTCGGGTAAGTCGACGCTGGGCCGACTGATGGCAGGCATCAACAAGCCGCGTACGGGGTCGGTCACCGTGGGCGGCGTGGAGCTGACTGAGCTGCCGCTGCCGGTGCTGCGTACCGAGGTTGCTCTGGTGACACAGGAGCATCACGTGTTCGTCGGTACGGTACGCGACAACATCATTCTGGCTCGGGAGTCATCGCCGGATGACGTAGTGATCGAGGCGTTGCGGACCGTCGATGCCTGGGACTGGGTGGAGCGATTGCCGCAGCAGCTCGGCACCATGCTGGGTTCTGGCCATCAGAAACTGACACCGGCGCAGGCGCAGCAGGTGGCATTGGCGCGACTGGTGGTTGCTGACCCCCACACACTGGTGCTGGATGAGGCCACATCACTGATCGACCCGCATACGGCTCGACATCTTGAGGGTTCGATGGCCGCGCTGCTTGAAGACCGTACCGTCGTCGCAATTGCACATCGGCTGCATACCGCACACGATGCCGACCGGATTGCGGTCGTGATCAACGGCCGGATTGTCGAGCTCGGCAGTCATCAAGAGCTGGTGGCGGCCAATGGCGAGTACGCCCGCTTGTGGCGTGCCTGGACCTCGTAGCTGCTGGCCCCCATCCTTCTCGTGGCGTTTCTCCGCACAAGGCCACGAGTGGGGTGGGGCTGGGCGTTTGGGGCTGCGTTTCTCCGCACAAAGCCGCAAATGTTGATCAGTGGGGCAAGGTCAGGAGCGGGCCTTGTCCACAGCTGCGTTGATCCAGCGAGCGCAATCCACCGATTTTCATGAGGCCGCACGATTGGCCGGCGCGTCATGAGACTCCCAGCATGACGAGATCGAGCGTTCTGACCAGGGCCAAGGCCCGTGCTAGGGGAATCGCGGTGTCCGACCTGCTAGGCCCCAACTTCACCCGCCTCTTCCATGACACCTACGTCAGCTCCAGCCAAATGATCAACTTGCGCGTCCGCGCGAACACGATAATGAAACGGCTCCCGGCCGCGACGTATGTGAGTCATCACACGGCAGTACGGCTGTGGGGAGGTGTGGCTCCCGACTCGGCGGACATTCACCTGAGCATGGCATGCAGGGAGGCGCGATGCCGCCGGGCCGGCGTCGCGGCACACCTTGGAAGTCCGGCGGCACAGACAACGATTTGCGATGGAGTCCCGATCTCCACACCCGTACAGGCCTTTCTTGATCTTGCCAGTGTTGGTGTCAGCCTCGTTGACCTGGTCATCGCTGGCGATAGCTTGGTCAAGGCGAATGACCTCGATCCGGTGCAGTTCGTGGCGGCCGCCGATGCGTATCAGGGTCGCAACGCCAAACGTGCTCGCCGTGCCGCCTCCCTCGTACGCGCTGATGTCGACTCGCCGATGGAGACGCGGATACGCCTGCTCATCGTTTTCGCTGGGTTGCCCGAGCCGCAGGTCAACTTCATCCTGCGCATCGCCGGCGGCGAGTGGCGCTAGCGGTTCGACCTCTGTTACCCGGAGTACAAGTTGATCATCGAGTACGACGGACGCCAGCATGCATTCGATTCCGGCCAGTGGATCCATGACCTCGAACGGCGTGAATGGCTTGATCAAGATGGCTGGCGGATGATCATCGTGGTTTCAGAGGACATCTATGTCCATCCGCTGCGGACGTTGCAGCGAGTGAAAGCGGCGTTGGAGGATCGAGGAGCTCGGGTGCCGAAATCCTTCAATCAGGAGTGGACGCGACACTTCATGGTCCGCGCGTAGATCGCACGGCGACGCCCGATCGTTGACGCTCGTGGCCTTGTGTGGAGAAACGCTGTGCGAAAGCGCTGAATCGAACGGCATTCGTGGCCTTGTGCGGAGACGCCCGACTGCTGCCATCTGAGTGCCGGGAGGAACCTGGGGGTGACCTGCCGACCCGGTCACCGATACGTTTGTCCTGGACGGACCCCGCATCTCGTCGCCTCTAGCGTGAAGAGGACAAGCCCCCGTTGGCTTAAGCAAGCGGGTAGCGCGGTCTGGAAAACGAGAGGGCTGCCATGACTGACACGATCACTAACCCGCCGACTGGCATCACGAACGGCGCGCGGCCGGACGGCAAGACGGACATAGACCCCACTGAGACCGAAGAGTGGCTGGACGCACTCGGCTCGGTCCTGGAGTTTGAGGGTGGCGACCGAGCGCACTATTTGCTGGACCGGCTCATCGATGAAGGGCGGCAACGCGGCGCGCCTGTCCCGTACTCAATCACCACGCCGTACATCAATACGCTTCCGGTCGAGAAGCAACCACCGTATCCAGGTGATCAGGCCCTTGAGTGGCGAATCCGATCGATCAACCGTTGGAACGCAGTTGCTATGGTGCTGCGCGCCAACAAGGAATCGTCCGAACTGGGCGGGCACATTGCCAGTTTCCAGTCGGCCGCCACGCTGTACGACGTCGGATGGACCCACTTCTGGCACGGCGCGACCGACGACCGACCCGGCGACCTAGTGTTCTTCCAAGGTCACTCCGCACCCGGGTTCTACGCGCGGGCCTTCATGGAGGGCCGACTGGCCGAAGAGCAGCTCGACAACTTCAGGCAAGAGGCCTTCCTTGATGGCCTGCCTTCTTATCCGCACCCCTTCCTGAAGCCGGATTTTTGGCAGTTCCCTACGGTCTCCATGGGTCTCGGTCCGCTCATGGCGATCTACCAGGCGAGATTCCTCAAGTACCTCGAGGGTCGGGAGCTCGCCGCGACCGCGGATCGGCACGTCTGGGCCTTCCTCGGCGACGGAGAATGCGATGAGCCGGAGTCCCTGGGCGCTATCTCGCTCGCCGGCCGGGAGCACCTTGACAACCTGATCTTCGTGATCAACTGCAACCTGCAACGTCTCGACGGCCCGGTACGCGGCAATGGCAAGATCATCCAGGAACTGGAAGGCGTATTCCGCGGCGCCGGCTGGAACGTGATCAAGGTCATCTGGGGCAGCAACTGGGATCCGCTGCTCGCGAGGGATACCAGCGGTCTGCTGCGTCAGCGCATGGAGGAGTGCGTCGACGGCGAGTACCAGGACTTCAAATCCAAGGATGGCGCGTACGTACGGGAGCACTTCTTCGGCAAGTACCCCGAGCTCCGCGCCATGGTTGCCGACATGACTGACGAGCAGATCTGGGCGCTCAACCGGGGCGGCCACGACCCAGTGAAGGTCTTTGCGGCGTACCAGGCGGCCGTGGAGCATACCGGTGAGCCGACCGTCATTCTGGCCAAGACGGTCAAGGGTTACGGAATGGGTGAGGCCGGTGAAGGCCAGAACATCACCCACCAGCAGAAGAAGATGGCCGAGAACGCGCTGCGGGTCTTCCGCAACCGTTTCGACCTTCCGATTGCCGACGAAGATCTGCTCAGCTATCCGTACCTGAGGCCAGCGGACACCAGCCCCGAGGGCCAATACATCACCGAGCGTCGGGCCGCGCTTGGCGGAAGTCTGCCAAGTCGGCGACAGCAGTCCTCCGTTGCACTGCCGGTACCAGAACTGTCCGCCTTCGAGAATCAGCTGCAGAGCACTGGAGACCGCCAGATCTCCACCACGATGGCGTTCGTACGCATTATGAACACCCTGATGCGCGACAAGCAGCTCGGCGCACATGTCGTGCCGATCGTGCCGGACGAATCGCGGACTTTCGGAATGGAGGGCATGTTCCGGCAGTTTGGAATCTTCTCACAGGTCGGCCAGCTATACCGGCCGCAAGACGCCGATCAGCTGATGTTCTACAAGGAGGACAAGAAGGGTCAGATTCTGCAGGAAGGGATCAACGAGCCAGGTGCGATGGCGTCGTGGATCGCCGCCGCCACCTCCTACAGCGTCAATGACGTTCCGATGATCCCCTTCTACATCTATTACTCGATGTTCGGCTTCCAGCGCGTCGGTGATCTTGCTTGGGCAGCTGGTGACAGCCGTTCGCGCGGCTTCCTGCTCGGTGGCACGGCGGGGCGTACGACCCTTAACGGCGAGGGCCTCCAGCATGAGGATGGGCACAGCCACATTCAGTCGTCGCTGATCCCCAACTGCGTGTCCTACGACCCGACGTTCTCCTACGAAGTGGCAGTCATTGTTCAAGACGGCTTGCGCCGCATGATCGGCGAGCAGGAAGACGTCTTCTACTACATCACGCTCATGAATGAGAACTATGAGCATCCAGCCATGCCTGAAGGAGTTGAGGAGCAAATCCTGAAGGGCATGTACCTGTTCCGCGCCGCCGACGCGAACGGGGCCGTGGGAAAGAAAACTCCCCGAGTGCAGCTGCTGGGTAGTGGCACGATCTTCCGCGAAGTGCTCGCCGCGGCCGACATGCTGTCCTCGGACTTTGGGGTTGCGGCTGATGTGTGGAGTGTGCCGAGCTTTACCGAGCTTCGTCGTGAAGGACTCGACGTGGACCGCTGGAATCGGTTGCATCCGAACGAAGAGCCGAAACGCAGCTACGTGGAAACGATCCTCGCGGACCGACCGGGTCCGGTGATTGCGTCGACGGATTACATCAAGGCATTTGCCGATCAGATCCGGCCGTTCATTGATCGGCGGTACGCGGTGCTTGGCACCGACGGCTTCGGCCGCTCGGATTACCGCAAGGCATTACGCCGATTCTTTGAAGTTGACCGTTACTTCGTAGCGCTTACCGCCCTCCATGCGCTCGCCCAGGACGGGCTCGTGCCCAAGGAGCGCGTCGCAGAAGCCATAACCAAGTACGACATCGATCCGGAAAAGCCGAATCCGATGCACACCTGACGGGAGCCACCGTGACTACAGAAGTAGCAGTTCCAGACATCGGCGACTTCGACGATGTACCTGTCATCGAAGTCCACGTTGCGGCCGGCGATGTCGTGGCGGTAGATGATCCACTGGTGACGCTGGAATCCGACAAGGCAACGATGGATGTCCCCAGCACCGCCGCCGGAGAGATCCGTGACCTTCTCGTCAAGGTTGGCGACCGTGTGAGCCAGGGCTCGCCGCTCGTTGCGGTGGAAGAGACTGGGAAAGAGGCGGCGGAGCCACCGACAATGATCGGTCAACAGGAGCCGACCCCGCGCGAGGCGGCACCGGCAGCCCCGGTACCGGAAGTGGCGGCGCCTTCGGTTCAGCCCGCCGCAGCTGCGGCTCCCGCCGCCGCTGGCGAGCAAGCTGTGCCGGACGTCGTCGGTGTCCATGCGGGGCCGAGCGTACGCCGACTCGCCCGAGAGCTGGGCGTTGAGCTGTCCTCCGTCAATGGAAGCGGACCGAAGGGCCGGATCACCAAGGAAGATCTGTTGCAGAGCTTGCGTGGACCGGCCGCCCCGGCCGCTGGTCCAGCGCAGGTTCCGAGTGGTACTGGCATACCGCCAATTCCGGCAGTGGACTTCTCGAAGTTCGGCCCCATTGAGGTCGAGCCGTTGCCACGGATCAAGAAGATCTCGGGGCCGTTCTTGCTTCGGTCGTGGCTCAATGTCCCGCACGTAACCCACGGCGACGAGGCCGACATCACCGAGCTCGACGCGTACCGCAAGGAGCTCGACACCGCTGCGAAAGCCGAGGGCTATCGCGTCACGCTGCTTGCGTTCCTGCTCAAGGCATCGGTGTCGGCTTTGCGCGCCTATCCGACGGTGAACAGCTCACTGTCGCCGGAAGGTGACAGCTTGATCTTGAAGAAGTACGTCAATATCGGTGTCGCGGTGGACACGCCCGATGGCCTTGTCGTCCCGGTGATCACTGATGTCGATCGCAAGGGCATTACCGAGCTGAGCAAGGACCTCGGCGCTATGTCGGCCAAGGCTCGCGACGGCAAACTGGGGCCGAGCGATCTGCAAGGTGGCAGCTTTACGATCTCGAGCCTGGGTGGCATTGGTGGCACGAACTTCACGCCGATCGTCAATGCCCCGGAAGTGGCGATCCTCGGTGTGGTGCGCTCGAAACAGATGCCGGTCTGGAACGGGAAGAAGTTCCGCCCGCGACTGATGCTTCCCGTGTTCCTGTCTTATGACCACCGAGTCATCGATGGCGCGCTTGCCGCCCGTTTCATGCGGCACCTGTGCGACGCCCTCTCCGACCAACGCCGGCTCGTCCTGTAGAACTGGCCGTCTCACCGATGCATCCGACTGCTGACCAGAGGAGAACCGCATGAGCGTCCAGGAGGTACGAGTCCCCGACATCGGTGACTTCAGTGACGTGCCGATCATCGAAATCCACGTCAGTGCTGGCGATGAGGTGGCCCTCGACGATCCAATCATCACGCTGGAATCCGACAAGGCGACGATGGATGTCCCGGCGCCGGTTGGCGGCACGGTGTCGGCAGTTTCGGTGTCGGTCGGTGACACGGTGTCAGAAGGCGACGTCATCCTCAGCCTCGAGGTTGCCGAAACCGAAGCTGCGCATGCTGCCGAAACAGCCCAGTCCGCCGTACCTGCGACGGCGCCTGAACCGGCTGCTCCCTCGCCAACGAGTACGGCAGCGGCTCCTACGCCCGCGCCCGCACCGTCCGGCAAGGCCGATTTCGAAGCCGAGGTGCTGGTGCTTGGCTCGGGTCCGGGTGGCTACACCGCGGCATTTCGCGCGGCAGATCTGGGCGCGAAGGTAGTTCTCGTCGAGCGGTATCCCTCGCTGGGCGGTGTCTGTCTCAATGTGGGTTGTATCCCGTCGAAGGCCTTGCTGCACGCCGCCAAGGTGATCGCGGAAACCAAGGAGATGGCCGAGAACGGCATCAGTTTTGGGGAGCCCAGCATCGACATCGACAAGCTGCGCGACTGGAAACAAAGTGTGGTCAACCGGCTTACCCGCGGGGTGGGCGGTTTGGCGAAACAACGCAATGTGGAGGTCATTACCGGGGTAGGGACGTTTTCATCACCAAACACTCTTGACGTAGAGACCGATGCCGGCACGCGTACGGTGAGTTTCCAAAATGCAATCATTGCCGCCGGATCGGAATCGGCCAAGCTGCCATTCATTCCCCATGACGACCCACGCGTGCTCACCTCGACCAGCGCATTGGACCTAACGCAAATACCGGAACGAATGCTTGTCGTCGGCGGCGGCATCATTGGCCTGGAGATGGCGGCGGTCTTCTACCAGCTCGGCACGCGCGTAACCGTTGTCGAGTTACTTGATCAACTGATCCCGGGCACAGACGCCGACCTCATCACGCCGTTACAGAGGATGATCACCAAGCAGTACGAGAACATCTACCTGGGCACCAAAGTGACCGCGGTCGATGCGAATAACTCCGGCCCCCTGACCGTGCACTTTGATGGAGCCAAGGCGCCGGAAACTGACACGTTTGATCAAATTCTGGTTGCCGTCGGCCGCCAGCCCAATGGTGCGGTGATTGGTGCCGACAAGGCCGGCGTGATCGTCGACGGTCGCGGATTCATCAGCGTAGACAAACAGCAGCGCACCAACGTGCCGCATATCTTCGCGATCGGCGACATCGTCGGGCAGCCGATGCTGGCGCACAAGGCGACCCATGAAGGCAAGGTCGCCGCCGAGGTGGCTTGCGGCCAGAAGAGCTACTTCGATGCGCGAGTCATTCCGTCGGTTGCCTATACCGATCCGGAGGTGGCGTGGGTCGGAGTGACCGAGAACGAAGCCAAGGCTGCCGGTGTCGCGTACGGGAAGGGCACGTTCCCATGGGCTGCCAGTGGCCGTTCTTTGTCACTCGGCCGCAGTGAAGGGCTGACGAAGCTGATCTTTGACGAGACAACCGAGCGCGTGATCGGGTGCGGCATTGTCGGACCGTCTGCCGGTGACCTCATTTCTGAAGTTGGCCTCGCGATCGAGATGGGCGCGGACGCAGCTGATATCGGGCTTACCGTCCATCCGCACCCGACACTGTCGGAGACGGTTGCCTTCTCGGCCGAGGCATTTGAGGGCACGATCACCGACCTCTACCTGCCCAAGAAAAAGAAGAAATAGTCGATACGCCCAACCGACTTGTAGGACGTTGCTCTACCTGGCGACGGACAGGATGATCTTGCCGATATTGTCGCCTGACTCCAGACGCGCGTGAGCGGCGGCAGCCTCGGCAAGGGGGAATACCGTCAGCGGTGGCTGCTTGATCGTGTCGTCGGCGATGAGCGGCCAGACGTTCTGTACCAGACCGCGGCAGATCGCTGCCTTTTCCTCGAGCGGTCGAGCGCGCAGCAAGTTTGCGGTGACCAAGCCGCGTCTTTCCGACAACGATGCCAGGTCTAGCGTTCCTCTCCGGCCACCCTGCATGCCGATGACCACCAGCGCGCCATCGGTTCCGAGCAGTTGAATATGGTCCTCGAGATACTTGGCACCCATATTGTCCAAGATCATTTGTACGCCATCGGCGGCGACCTCGCGTACGGCAGCAGGCCAGTCGCCGCGGTAGGAGATCGCATGATCAGCTCCGATGGAGCGGCAGTAGTTGAGCTTGTCCTCGCTGCCCGCAGTTGTGATCACTGTCGCCCCGATGGTCTTGGCGTACTGGATCGCGAACGAGCCGATGCCACCGGCCCCGCCATGGACGAGGAACATGTCCCCATCAGCAAGACCAATCAGCTCGAAATTTGAATAGACCGTTGCGGCAACCTCGATGACGGCGGCCGCGGCAACCAGTTCCACTCCTAATGGCGGCGGCACGACCTGACCTGCAGGCGCGGCGACGTACTCTGCATAGCCGCCACCTGTTAGGAGCGCGACGCACGGATCGTCGACCTCCCAGTTGGAGACCTCCTCACCAACCTCTGCGATCGTCCCCGACGCCTCCAGTCCTGGAATCTCGCTGACGCCAGGCGGCAATTGGTAGTGTCCCTGCCGCTGCAGCAGATCGGCACGGTTCACGCCGGCCGCCGCAACCTTGATGAGGACCTCGTGACGTCGCGGACTGGGGATCTCCACATCTCGAAGTTCGAGCACCTCTGGAGGGCCAGGTTCGCGCGGAACGATCGCTTTCACGCCCCACAGCGTGCCATAGGCTCCCGTTACCGTCGGCTAGGATCTGGATGCTCGTCGCACCCGGAAGTGCCACAAGCTGTGCTGGGCGAGGTCGCATAGTGGACTAGTGCAGGCGCCTTGAAAGCGCCCGAGCGGGAGACCGTTCCGTGGGTTCGAATCCCACCCTCGCCGCCGTCTGATGCCGATCACGCTTCGTTCACCGCTGTCGGAAACCTACGTCTACGTAGCTTTCCTACGGTCTGCACAGGTTGCAACCCATGCAGACCACCAGCACTCTACGTAGACGTAGGTTGCCGACAGAGGGAGTGGGTCGATCGGGCTGGAGATGGCTTCCTTAGTGAGGTTGGGCCTGATGGATATGGTTCAGCGGTGAGCGATGCAGCCGGAGAACGCCCTGAGGAAGCGCGGTTCGTGCTCGCCGCGCCGCCTCCACTGCGCTCGCTAGCGATCAGCTCAGTCGCGGCGCTCATCGCCGCGGCCATGATTGTGCTCGGGAATGCTCTCGATCTGCCACGGGCCGCCGCAATTGCCGGCATCGGAGTCATGATCTTCGCGATCGTGCTGGCTGCTCTAGCGCTCATACTCACCGTGCGGCTCCGAACAACGTTGATTTTGGATCCGCAATCGATCACGATCGTCCGAGGCCGCCATCACAGTACCCTGCCCTGGTCCATGATCGACAGCGTCAAGGTCCAAGGTCCTCGCTTGGTATTGATCACTGAGCCTGAAGGTGCTGCGGATGCGGTTGTCATCAATCCGCGGAGTAGCACCGATGCCACGTTTGCGGCGCTGATCAGCGAAATCCGGAGTCGGCTAAACGCTGATCGCGGCTATCGACAGATTTCCTAGCCGCATGATTGGCGAAGCGCAGCCTCAGCGATACGGCCGGGAGGTTGCGGCGACCTTGGGATCATAGGCGCATGCGTCGTTGACACTCTCGCTCTGAATCGTGCCGCCAGATTTCTTCTTCGCCTTCGGGTTCTTGGTTTCACTGAGTGCTGCCTTAACCCGCTTGCGCATCAGTGTGAAGTCTGGACTCGATGAGGAGAAACCAGCTACCCCGGACTTGAAGACGATGCTGCGGACGTTGCCGTCCTTGACGCGCAAACTCAGATCGACCATTAGCGGCAGGACTTCCTGCGGTATATCGGTATAGACGAGTTGTTTTCCTGCGTTAGCGACGTCCTCGTAACGGGCCAGCATGTTCTTCGGGTTGGCCTGCTTGATGATCGCGTTGATCACGCAGCGCTGCCGATCCATCCGGGCGAAGTCGTCGGATCCATAGCGGCCGCGGGCGTACCAGAGCGCGCTCCGCCCATTGAGCTTCTGATTCGGTCCCGGCTTGAGGTAGTCCTTCGGCGGGATATGGCGGTCCGTATCCCCGCCAATAGGGATATAAGTATTGATGTTGAGCCGGATGCCACCCAGCGCATTGATCATCTTGCTGAAGCCCTCCAAGTTGATCAACACGTAGTAGTCCACCCGCAAGCCGAGCGCCTCGCCCACTGAGAGCTTCAGTACGTCAGCCCCCAGATTGTCTGTCGGGCCGAGGATGTCCTTGGGCACCGAGCGTGGCACGTTGCGATACATCGCGTTGAGGAAGTACTCGGCGTTGCTGGGGTCACCAGTTGTGAAGCCGTACGGGTAGCGCTTGTGCAGTGGCGAACGCTTCGGGAAGGGCATCCGCGTCAAGTTTCGGGGCAGGCTGAACAGCGTGGTATCGCCGGTCTTGGTATTGATACTCGCCAAGATCACCGTGTCGGTACGCGTGCCGATCCGCCCTGCCCCGGCATCGCCGCCAAGGAGCAAGACGTTCAGTCGCGGCTTGCTAGCCCAGGGGTCCTGTGGTTTCGGCTTGCCAGGCGTTGTTTGTGTGGCCTCGAGTGTCGGCCGGGTCGCGCTCTTTGTGTCATTCTCGCTTTTGAACACTGCACCGACCGAGCTTGCCGTGACATAGGAGTAGTGCGCGGCAACCGCCATGGGAGCAGCGACGGCAAATGAGAGCACCCCGACGAGAACGCCGCCGATCACTCGCTGGCCGCGCGTAGGGCGGCTACGAAGACTTAGGTGGCTGGCAATGATGATGCCGACCCACACCAGGGCGATGATCACCAATGCCACGGCTGCCCGGCGCAGCGTCTTGGGATCAACGGCGTGTGCAAGCAGGTCTTGACGATCAACAGTTGCGTAAATGCCAATTGCCAGGAGCGCGGTAGTGAAGATCCCCAGGACGACGCTGCCAATGAGGCGACGACGGCCTGCGATCAGCCCCAGTCCGGGTATGGCTGTGCCGGCGATCGTGTAGGCAACCGCCCGGCGGAAGCTGCGCTCGGGCAGCGGTGCAGGCGGAGCGGCACGCGCAGGATCGCGGGGCTCATCGGGAAGCTGCCAGCTCCACGTGCCCTGCTCAAGTTGATTAGGCATCAACATTCCTTCGTGCGCGCCCGGGAAGTGAAAACCCGCTCCACAATACGTGGGCAAACGGGCCAATATGCGATTCTCGGACGAATCGATTCGCACCTTACTAATGCGCTGCTCGCACATCGCGCTTGGAATCCGCCGCCGTCGTCGTCGCTCTCCGACGAAAGGCATGTCGGCTCGCTCCTCCTCCGTGCGTCGGCGCGGGATTCCGATGCTCGCAGCGCCGCAAAGTTGGCGCGCTGCCGCGTTCGGATGTCTGCCAGGGTTGAATCGTTTGACTTTGCCTCGCATAGCGTCAGGTCGATAGTCTTGCCCAGCGTTCAGCCGCAGCCGAGCGTGTGGTTTGGGAGGCGTCGCCTAGTCCGGTCTATGGCGCCCGCCTGCTAAGCGGGTTGAGGGCACAACCCTCTCGCGGGTTCAAATCCCGCCGCCTCCGCCACTCTGGGCATCGTGCGTGGGCCGTGCTGGCTTAACTCAGCGATGGGACTTCTCTTGCCATGCCTTCGAGCCTGCTGAGACGGCTTCCTTGAACTGCTGGGCCCGTCGGCGGGCCATCTCGCTCGGAGATTCCTCTAATTGGTCGATCCACTTCATGGCCGCTTGACCGAGCGCGGTCGCGGACAGTGCGGCGCCGATCAACCACAAAAAGAAACCGACGCAGAGCAACACAACGCCTGAGCTCAGCAAGCTGCGGTTGATTTCGAACGTCGGTCGAGAAGTGGAGCTGCTCATCATGGTCCTCATTTCCGAACGCGTCGCGGACTTTCAAGGGTCCCTCTCATCATGCACTCGCTCAGGCGACCGAGCATCACCCTGTCCGGGTGAATCGTCGCCTCGTTGCGGACTTGATTCGGTGGTGAACCCTTCCGACACATGTTGCAACCGAGTTGCGTGGACCCGTACAGATCGTTGGCATCCCCTCAGCTGAGAGCCAGCTGAGCCCGCCGCTTGGAGCTGTTCTCCAGGCGCAAAACTTGATGCGAAGGAGGAACAACCATGATTGTTCTTGGTGTGATTTTGTTGATCTTGGGCTTCCTCTTGAAGATCAGCATTCTGTGGACGATCGGTATCATCGTTCTGATCATCGGGGTTGTCTTCTTTGTCCTAGGTTCGCTGGGCCATGCTGTGGGGGGCCGCAGGTACTGGTACTAATCGTTTGGCTCAAGATCGCAGTTTTCAGCCGTGCAGATCGGCTGCTGACTGGGGCTGAACCGACCAGCTGGCCGGCTCGTCGTCGGTGTCAGTCTCCGCATCCTCCGCGGTCACGTGGATCTTCCCTGGCTTGTGGTGGGCGGGTGCATAGATCGCGTACAGCTGCATGGGCTCGTTGCCAATATTTGTGACGTTGTGCCAGGTGCCCGCCGGCACGAAGATGCACCATCCGTCGGACACCTCTTGCTCGAAGTCGAGGTTGTCGCGCGCAGAGCCCATCTGAACCCGGCCCCGGCCGGCATCTAGGCGGAGGAATTGATCAGTCGCGGGGTGTGCCTCGAGGCCAATGTCGCCGCCCTCAGGGATGGACATCAAGGTCAGTTGCAAGTACTTGCCGCTCCACGCCACGGTGCGGTAGTTCGGGTTCGCCACCGTCTCCTGTTCCAGATTGAAGGATTGCGGCTCCGGTCCAATGTCCTTGATCGTCATGTGCTGCTCTCCCTGTTTCGTGGTCGTTCGGGTAAGTGTTGCGCATAGCTCCCGTTCCTCATCTAGGTGCGGCAGGTAAGTCGACTACCCCTGCCCGACAACCGGGCAGAATCGTCGGTGTGGTTACCGATGACGAGATCGCTCTGATGTCCCCCGAACAGCGCCGTGATCTGATCCGGCGACTGTCTGGAGCCCGCGGTGATGTCCGGGTGTACCAGCACCGCTCCGTCGGTCGACGCGAGATGGAGATCATCATCCTCGTTATCAGTGCGGTTGTTCTCGTTCCATGGATCACCTACCTTGCCGTGACACTCCCGCGCGTATACGTGACTCATAACTGGGACGAAGCTTGGGTCGGTTTCGACATTCTGCTTCTGTTGCTTATTGTGGCGACTGCCGTGCTCGGCATTCTTCGTCGCCAGATGGTCATGCTGACTGCGTTCGCTACCGGTGTGCTGCTGATCTGCGATGCCTGGTTCGACTGGATGACCAGCAATCGTGCAGACGTCGGCTGGGCAATGGTGACTGCGCTCTTCCTCGAGTTGCCACTGGCAGTGCTGTTGATCACTGAGGCCTGCCGGTTGCTGGGGGTCGTGCCAGCTCGCTGGGGTGTGTTGCCGGACCGGGTGCATGCCTGGGATGTTCCGATACCACCATCCACCGGCACGTAACTCACGAGAGGCGGTAGAGTCTCCGCGCATTGTTCCGTGCAATCAGGGTGACGAGATGACCAGCGTCTTGGGTGTTCATCTCATCTGCGTTGATCAACTCGTTGAGCACGTTCGATAGACCGCGTCGAAACAGCTTGGCGCCGAGGTAATAGAACTCGGCCAGCCCGTACGCGTCGGTGGAGAACAGCAGCTTGCCGAACGGAACCAGTTCGAGGGTTTCACGGATGAGGGCCTGGCTCAGTGCGCCGGTGTTGTGTACCGCTAGTCCCAGATCCATGAACACGTGGCTGAAGACCTGGGCCAGGTAGGCGGCGTTGCGGTGGAACGGGTAGTTGTGCAGCAGTAATACCGGCACTCCTCGCTCCTCGGTTGCCCGTAGGAAAGGTGTGAGGCGCAAGGGATCTGCGAGCCGTAGATCGAGATCGGCATCGCCGTACCCGATATGAATCTGCAGCGGCTTGCCGATCTTGATCGCGGTCCAGGCGAGCCAGGAGTTGATCACCGGATGAGCGATCCGATAGTGATCACCGTCAGCTGATCGCAGGCTGGCGAGCGCAGTAGTCAAGGTGTCGATGCTAGGTGGGTCCGGCGGCAGCTCAAGGCCGATCCGGTACGCGGCAATGCTCTTGGCGGCAACGGCGGTGGACTCGTGCAGCGCCCGCTCGACGGCCTCGCCGAAGTCGGCGGCGGCGGTTCCCCTGTTGAGTAGTTCCTCGGCCAGTGCCTCCAGCCGCACCACCTCGTACGCCGTGCCGCGGCTCATCGTCGCAAGGTCGGCTGGCGAGCAGAGTCGGTCAGTGTTGAGGCCGTTGTCAACCAAGAACGTGTCGATGCCGGACGCCGTCACGAGGCGCCGGCTCGCCTCGACACCGAGTTCGCGACGACGTGCCAGATAGTCCTCAGTCGACGCATGCGCCTCCAAGCCGAGCACAGGTGCGCACCACGTGCGGATCGCCAGCCCGAGCATTGAGTCAAAGTAGGTGGTCCCTAGCCGTGACGGATGGGCCGCCTCGTTGATCAAGGACTCAAAGGCTTTTCGATCAAGATCATCAAGCACCAGGCCGTGACAGTGATGATCGATCAGCGGTGCAAGATCTCCTGACTCAACGGGCATGGTTCCTCCGGTCGCAATTTCTTAGGGCACTGCTCGCGCGACCGACACTCGCAGTGCCGTGATAGGTATTCCATTGCAGCCCTATTCTGTGTTGCCGTGGACGTCCCCGAGCGGCAAGCCCGCGGCGCGCAGGCCGAGAAACTGGTGCGTACTCTTCTGGAACGCGACGTCGGCATGGTCGCGACGACCTTTGTCGACAATGCTGGCATTACCCGAGTGAAGAGTGTTCCGGTGAGGCGGCTGCCGCAGCTGGCGGCGTGGGGTGTTGGTGCATCGACCAGCTTTGACTACTTCCGATTTGACGACTGGCTGGCGGCGCCGCCGGGTGGGACCGCGCCAGTTGGTGATCTTCGCGTCATCCCCGATCTGCGGCGAGTGGTCCCGCTGGCCGCGCAGTCCGGTTGGGCGTGGACGCCCGCTGATCGTTATCGGCAAGATGGCGAGCCGCACGAAGGTTGCAATCGGCTGCTGCTGCAGCGGTTGGTCGGCGACGCTGCTACGGATGGTCTGGAGATCAAGGCTGCGTTTGAAATCGAATGGGTCGTTTCGGCTGGTGACGGAGACGACTTCGTATCCGCGGCAGTCGGGCCCGGGTACGGGATGTCCCGCCTGATCGGCGTATCGGATTACGTTCGTGAAGTCGTTGACGCGCTCAGTGCGGAGGGAATCAGGGTCGAGCAGTTCCATCCTGAGTACGCAGTTGGGCAGCTCGAGCTCTCGGTTGCGGCGGAGTCACCGGTCGACGCCGCCGACACCTCCGTGCTCGTACGCAGCACCATTCGTGCGGTCGGCCGGCGTTACAACTACCGCACCTCCTTCTCTCCCAAGGTGGAGGCTGAGGGTGTCGGCAATGGTGGCCATGTCCATCTCAGCGTGTGGCAGGACGGACGAAGCCTGATGGCCGGTGGAGATGGGCCGTACGGGTTGACGCTTATCGGCGACGCCTTTGCCGGCGGAATCTTGCGGCGGCTGCCTGCCTTGTTGGCGCTGGGGGCGCCGTCGGTCGCTTCGTACTTACGGCTAGTGCCATCACACTGGGCCGGCGTGTATGGCTGCTGGGGGCTTGAGAATCGGGAGGCTGCGCTGCGCATGATCACCGGGTCGGCGGGCAGCAGCGAATGGGCCGCCAATCTCGAAGTCAAGTGCGTGGACCTTACGGCCAATCCTTATTTGCTGTTAGCTGGCCTGCTGGCTGCCGGGCTCGACGGAATTGCTGCACAGGCGCGCCTGCCCGCGCCGATTGATGTTGACCCCGCGGCACTGGGGCCAGAAGAGCTGGACCGGCGAGGCATCCAGCGGCTACCGACAAGCTTGCGCGAGTCCACGGATGCGCTGGCTGCTGACTCGGTGCTGAGGTCCGCGCTCGGGTCGCCGCTGATCGATTCTGTATTGGCCGTACGCGAGTCTGAGATCGAGCTGTTTGCCGAGGCCTCGGCTGAGGAGGTCGTACGGGCCCTCCGCTGGACGCACTGAAATGAAGATGGGGCGTCAGCCGAGATGGCGAGGCCTCTCTAGTGGAATTGCGGAACGATCAAATAGATCCCAAAGAGCACCAACAACCCCGCGATACCGAGCAAGACATAGCCAATCGAAATGATCGCAGCGCCGGGACCGCCCTCGTTCGATTTGATCTTGGCAGCCGAGACGAAACGAATGCCGCTCGCCAGCAAGATCGTAAAGATCACCGACGTCGCGATGGAGACGACGATCACCACGCCCAACGCAGCCCAGTCGATATGCATCAGGCGGCGCTCTTCGCTTTGGGTTTCTTGGCCTTCTTGGGCTTAGGGGGAGCCTCCAGCCGCGGGTCGTCGGGATATGTAGTTGGCGTCGCGGCCGTGAGCACCAAAACCTCGTGGCTGTCGGTGACGTTGGCGTGGGTAATCCTGTGGCGGCGAGAGAGGACGTAAATCACCAGGCAGGCTGCTGCCAGCAGCACTGTTAGCGCGATAACGCCGAAGACACCTTGATCAGCAAGCAACGCAGCGAGTCCGCCGACGAGACCGGCGCCCGGCAAGGTGAGCAGCCAGGCGAAGACCATGCGGCTGGCGAGCCTCCAGCGAACCTCAGCCCCCCGCCCCACCCCGGAACCCAGGATGCTGCCGGTGCTGACGTGAGTGGTCGACAGCCCGAACCCCAGGTGAGCCGAGGCGAGAATTGTCGCGCTGGTCGCGGCACCCGACGCGGCACCCTGTGGCGTTTCGATTTCGACAATGCCCTTGCCCATGGTGCGCATGATGCGCCAGCCACCTGAGTAGGTGCCCAAACCAATTGCGACACCCGCAGCAATGATCACCCACAGCTGAGGCCCGGTGCCCGATGCTTGCAGGTTTGCCGCGATCAACACCAACGTGATCACGCCCATCGTCTTCTGGCCGTCCGATGTGCCATGAGCCAGCGCAACCATTGATGCGGTGAAAGCCTGCCCGTACTTGAAGCCGGTGTTCGTGTGTACGCTCGGCGTCTTCCTGGTGATGCGGTAGGCCAGCCGGGTGGCCCAGGCGGCGGCGATGCCCGCGACTAGCGGCGCAACGATGGCCGGCAGCAAGACCTTTGACACAATCACCCAGCCGTGCACGGATGCAAGACCGGCACCGACCACCACCGCTCCGATGAGGCCCCCGAATAGGGCGTGCGAGGAACTAGACGGCAGGCCGAAAAGCCAGGTCATCAGGTTCCACAGGATTGCTCCGACCAATCCGGCCAGAATGATCGGAACGGTGATCAGCGAGTCATCAAAAAAACCACCAGAGATCGTCTTCGCAACCTCGGTGGAGAGACAGGCACCGACGAGATTGAGGAAAGCGCCGAGAATTACCGCGGTACGGGGCTTAAGCGCGCCTGTCGCGACAGGACCGGCCATGGCGTTAGCGCTGTCGTGGAAGCCATTCGTGAAATCGAAGATCAGGGCTACGGCGATGACCGTGATGACGACGAACAGCTCTGTCACATCAGTTCCCCATCCGGCACGGGTGGTGTGGTGTCTGTGAGCACCTGGCAATGACGCTAGAACCTAGCCGCCAAGTCAACAATAGGTGAAGCAATGGCGTTGCGAATCTGGCTGATACCAGTGTCTCGGTGCTCACGTCAAGAGACTAGGGACCTTTTTCCTCATTTGTCCGGTACAAGTCCTAAAAGCAGCTCGTAAACACGCTGCAACTGGTCCTGCGGCGTAGGTGGCTGGATCAGACTGGCCCCGATACCGACGAGATATGGAACCAGCGCAGCAGTGTACGCCGCCTCCGAATCATTCAGGATCTTTGACCAGATGGCCTGCAGCGACTGCAGGCGCCGCTCGTCGACCCGCTCCTGGACCGCGCGTACTTCGGGATCGGAGTAGGCCCACGCGCGCATCGCCACTTCCAGATCGGGCCGGTAGAAGCTCTCGCTGCCTGTTATGGCAGCTGTCAGCCCGGCCAGGGCAGCCTTTGGCGTGGTGCCCGTCGTCTGCTCTATCGCTTCATCCAGCGCGGCGACGACACGAGTTTCGTAGGTGCCGAGGAGCGCTTGCTTGAAGTCCGCGGCTCCTGCGAAGTGGTGGTGGAACGAGCCCTTGCTGACCTCGAGGCGTCGACAGAGTCGGTCGATACGGAGTCCGTTCGGACCGTCCTGGGCAAGAGATGCGAGGCCGGCCTCAAGCCAATCCGAACGGCTAAACATGGGATTACCATACCATACGGTATGGTATGGATTATGAAGACAATAACGGTGATCGGTGGTGGGCTCAGCGGATTGGCCGCTGCGATCACAGCGGCCGAGGGTGGAGCAGCGGTCACGCTCCATGAGGCGCACCGAACACTGGGCGGACGGTGGCGTTCGACACCAGTGCGAAAGAAGATTCCGCCCAATTCATCAGAGCCCAATCCCTCCAAGGATGCGCCCGTCTATCGAGCGCATGAGGGACCACACGTGGTCTATCGCGACGGGCCCATCTGGGCATGGCTCAAGGAACGCGGTCTCCTTGGCGTCACGTGCCGAGTGCCGTTGCCGGCCATGACGCGTTTCCGATTCTGGCGCGAAGGCCGAGTGCGACGAGTGCCGCCCATCGGGTTGCTTCGGGCAGTGTGGGTGTCGCGCCGAGGTGACGCGCCGATTGATCAATCATTCCGGGAGTGGGCGTCGAAGCTGGTCGGGGAGGAGTCAGCGGCAATGGGTGCCTCGGCGTCGGGCGTCGGGCTCTTTCATCACGACCCGGGTTCGCTGTCCGCGGCATTTGTTGCAGAACGGCTGTCTCGGGTGTACTCCCTACCGCCTGCGGCGTCGTATCGCCAGGGCAGCTGGGGCGCCATGTTTTCTGACATCGAGGCGTACGCCCGAGGGCTGGGCGTGATCATCGAGCTGGGCTCTCGTGTGAGCTCGATCGGAGACGGGATCACCATCGTCGCGACTGAGCTGGAATCGGCTCGGCTGCTGCTGGGCGATGACTCCCTCGACTGGCCGTCTGGACGGGCGGCTCTTCTTGATCTTGGAGTGAAACGTGATCATCGCGATCTGTTCGTCGTCAGTGATCTAGATACCTGCGGCTGGCTGGAGAACTTCACGGTGCCCGATCCGACCATTGCGCCGCCGGATGAGCACCTCGTACAGATGCAGATGCCGATCGATCCGGATGCATCCAAGGCCGATGGAATCGCCCGATTGGAGGCGGTCGCCGACCAAGCGCTGCCGGAGTGGCGGGAGCGTACGACGTACCGCTTGGAGTCCTTGGCCAACGCGCGTACGGGCGCGGTCGACATTCCCGGTACGTCCTGGCGAGACCGTCCTTCAATTGATCGTGGCGGCGGCATTTACCTGGTTGGCGATCGTGTGGCTGCGCCCGGGCTGCTGAGCGAGGTCAGCCTCAACAGCGGAATACGGGCGGCTCAGCTGGCACTGAGTTGAGCAGGGCTCGTTATCGGTTGGTCGAACTAGCCTGGGCCGATACACTCTCACGGTGTTGCTCGGCGGCCATTGCCGTACGAGCCTCCCGCACCCGTGGCTCAACGGATAGAGCATCTGACTACGGATCAGAAGGTTGGGGGTTCGAATCCCTCCGGGTGCGCTTTTCCTTACCCGTGCCGATCCTCAGTGAGCAAGAGCTCACCAAGCTGCTCAAAGTGACCGAGGGCAAGGGGTTCGAGCAGCGCCGCGACCACGCCGTCCTGAGAGTGTTTATCGATTGCGGGGTACGGCTAGGCGAGATGACCGGACTCAAACTGGCCGACATCGACCTGGATGTGCACGACGTGATCCACGTGATGGGTAAAGGGAGCCGACCCCGCGCCGTACCCTTCGGCAGCAAGACCGGAACCGCGCTCGACCGCTACCTACGCGAACGCGCCAAGCACCCGCTGGCGAAGCTTCCGAATCTGTGGGTCGGCGGTCGTGGTGGCCCGATGACCGAATCCGGCATTGCACAAATGCTGCGCCGGCGTGGCGCCCAGGCTGGCGTTGATGATCTTCATCCGCACAGGTTCCGGCATACGTTCGCGCACATGTGGAAGTTCAGCGGCGGCGACGAAGACTCGCTGATGCGGCTAGTGGGTTGGCGGTCCCGCGCGATGTTGGGCCGGTACGGGGCGTCGGCCGCCGATGTACGAGCCGTCGATGC
>DATLQC010000186.1:0-10851 GCA_035535395.1 Propionibacteriaceae bacterium
TTAGCAGCTTGGGGCGTCGAAGTTGCGGTCTGCCTTCTTGAACGCGTTGATGTTCTTAGGTGCGGCGCGATACTGGCTCAGCCAAGAGCTTTGTGCCTCCGATGGGGTGCCCTCGCGGTGCAGCGCGTTTCGCTGCATGAATTTTTGGTGATTCTTCCAGTCCTTCATGCCCGCAGCGGTGGCCTCCATCACGGGCTTCTGGGCCTCACTTCGCTTTTCGCACTTGGCTAGCGTCGCAGCCACCTCACTCTCTGCGCCTTTGACCTTCGCGCAGGAACCCTCGAGGTCTTTGTAAGTCGAGAGGGCGTTGTCGTAGCGCCTGAGATCAGCGGGGCCCTTCAACCGAGTCTTCTTGAACCGCGCCTTCATTTCTTCGGTGGTGGTCTTACCGTTGAAGTAGTCCTTCTGGGCTTGGACATGTTCCGCCCAGTGCAAGACGCCGATCTTGCCTTCCTTTCGTACCTTGTCCGCTGCCTTGACCTTCTGCCGACAGGCCTCGAGGGCTTTCGCCGCTGCGGCGTTAGCGGGCTTGGTCGTCGAGGAGGCCTTCGGAGACGGCGAAGGACTCGACTCTGCAGTGCTCGGCTCTTGCGACTCGGTTGTTGCGCTGGATTCCGGCTGAGGACCGGCCGTCGTTGCGTTAGGCCAGAATTTGACTGCTGCGAATGAACCGCCCACCAGGAGGGCTGCAGCAATCACCAGCGGAATGATCACGCGTGCTGGCCGGACTTTCGCCCGTCGCGCTTGTACCACATTTCCCCCAAGACTCCCCTAGGGGTCCTAACTTACTTCAAGATCCGGCGCTGGACGAACCGCCTTTTGCAAGGCGAGACGGCTAGCGGCGGCACAAAATTTCTGCGTGCAGAATGGCAAACCAGGCGTCGGGAAGCCGGCCCCACTTCAGCCAGCCTTCGGCGAGTTGTGCCAGTTCTACGGAGTCTGCTAGCCCCCGCTCAACGGCCTGCTGGCCGAAATCGGATTTGCTCAACCGCTCGGCCCACGTCTCAGACCACCAGGTGACATCTCGCGGTGCCGTGAAGCACCAGGCGCTGGCCGATGCCTCGACATCGCTGAAGCCAGCCGTCTGCGCCCAGCTCACCAGCCGGCGTCCCGCGTCAGGTTCACCCCCGTTGGCTCGGCCCACCTGGTGGTACAGCTCGAGCCACCGTGTCAACGCTGCACTCGGCGGGTACCAGATCATCGCTGCGTAGTCGGCATCACGCGCGGCAATCAGACCGCCTGGCAGGCACACCCGGCGCATCTCGCGAAGGGCAGCGATAGGGTCGCTGAGGTGCTGCAAGACCTGGTGAGCATGAACGACATCAAACGATGCATCGGGAAAGTCGAGGTCGTAGACATCTCCGACAGACACGCTGAGATTGCTCAAACCGTACTCAGCAGCCAATGTCTGTGTTGCCGAGACTGCGGCGGGAGCCGAGTCGATACCAGCGACGGAGCCCGCTGTCAGCCGTTCGGCGAAATCGACGGTGATCGTCCCCGGGCCGACCCCCACATCCAGTAGCCGGTCCCCAGGCTTCAGGCGGGGTAGCAGGTACGCCGCGGAGTTTTCAGCGGTACGCCAGCGGTGTGATCGCAACACTGAGTCGTGGTGGCCATGCGAATAGATCTCGCGAGAGGAGTTCGGCATCAAGAAAGTGTCAGTGCTCCGCGAGATCGTATGCCCAGCGGGGCCGGATCCACGCTTTAAAAACACACCGTCTGACGCGTACGGAATAAGGACGAAATCAGCTACGGAGTCACGACGGAATGAGGAAGGAATCAGGATGGACGTACTGCACGTGGATTGCGATACCTGCGTCGCGAGGGGTGCGGCATGTGGCGACTGCGTCGTGAGTGTGCTGCTTGGCGCACTGGCCAGTCCATCGGGAACTCGTGTCGTCGATTTAGACCCCGACGAGCAGGCCGCGCTGAAGACGTTGGCAGACTCCGGCCTTGTGCCGCCACTTCGCCTGATTCAAGGCGCGCGCCCCGTGCGGAGCGTCCAGGCACCACTGGAGTGGCAAGACTATGCATGAACAACGCGTGACGACTCGGTGACCAAATATCGGCGATCCTGATTGCCAGTGATCTAATCGTGACCTAATGTGTCAACGACTGTCCGACAACAAGGTGACGGCTGTGTTACTTATCGGACAGTACGCACGTTCATGACAGCTCTCCGCTGACCTCAGGCCTGGGGAGGCCTGGGTCGGCATCAGCCAGAGCTGTGCGCAGGAGTTCGGGGAACACAGGAGTCGGGGGACTGTGAATTTCACTGCGCGCGTGACTTCACGCGCATTCGAGGCTAGCTGCACCACATCGATTCATCGCGGAGCACGCACCGCCATACTGGGGCTTGTCTCTGTGGCATTGGGCGCGCTCTTCGTTGTTCCGACTAGCTTGCCGGCTGCCGCGGATCCACCAGTCACCGTGGAAGAGGCGAAAGATCAGATCGCTCGACTGCGGACTGATGCCGCGGCGATCGACCAGCAGTACGCGGGGGTGAAGGAGCAGATCAGGCAGGGCAAGGCGCAACTCAAGCTGAAGCAGTCCGATGTCAAGGCACAGACCGACAAGGTCGCCCGGATGAAGCTCCAGGTTGGCCAGGTGGCACTTGCCCAATTCCAGAACCGCAGCCTCGATACCGCTGCTCAGCTGTTCGTCACCGCGGACACCGAGGGATTTCTGAGCCAGATCTCCACAGTTCAAAAGGTCAGCGAGAATCAGAATTCCGTGCTGCAGGACTATCAGCAGGCCCAAGCCAATCTCGCTGCCCTGGAGCATTCCGCCGAGACAGACCTCGCCGTGCTGACCGAGAAGGAGAAGCAGCTTAGATCCCTGACCAACGCCTCTGACAAGACGCTCGCCCGGGCCAACCGGGTGCTGACCAAGCTGACAGCAGATCAGCGCAGGAAGATTGCCGATGCGAACCAGAGGGCGGCCGCGCGGGCCAATGCGGCTGGCGCCGCGGCCTCTCGGGACGCCGCACGTACCTCGGTTAGCGGCAGCGGCAAGGGAGCCAAAGCGCTCGCGTTCGCGAAGGCTCAGCTCGGAGAACCCTACGTACGCAATGGGGCCGGGCCGAACGGCTGGGACTGCTCAGGACTGACAATGAAGGCCTGGGGATCTGTCGGCGTCAGCTTGCCGCATTCGGCCGGACAGCAATACAACCGTGGTCGGCCTGTGGCGAGGTCTGATCTGCAACTCGGCGATTTGGTGTTCTTTTACAGCGGCATCAGCCATGTGGGGATCTATGCCGGGAATGGGCAGGTCATCCACGCGCCTCATCCCGGCGCCTCTGTGGAGTACATCAAGATTTCCTATATGCCATACCAGGGAGCCCGCCGCCCGGGTTGATTTTTCAAGCTTCCTGTAGCTGAGTCCTCGCGTACCCTGCCCTTTGTGTCAGCGTCTCTCCGCCGCTTCGCGGCTGTGCGGCGATTGGCGCTTGTCGCGCTGGCACTCATCTTGGTTGCATGTTCTGCTCCGCAGGCGCCCGCACCTTCCTCGATCGAGACAAGAGCAGCGGCGCCGGACAGTTCGCGGCTCAACCTTGTCAGAGCGACGGTTGAGGCGCTGGCCAAAGCCACTCGTACCGGTGATCGTCCCAGCTTCGATCGGCTGATCAGCAATCGAGATCCCAGCTTTCCCGACCGCGCCCGGCTGCTCTATGACAACCTCAGCTCACTGCCGCTGACGACGCTTCGGATACGCATCGAACCCACCCAGATTGGGCTCTCGGAGGCGCGCCGAAAGCTTCTCGGTCCGAGCGCCTGGGTGCAGCGTGCGATAGTCACCTGGCGACTCGCCGGCGATGCTGACGAGGTGGAGCATCGGGTCTGGTTGACCTTTCTCGAGGCTGGCGGTGAAGTGAAGATCGCCGGCACCATCGATGAACCTTCCGGTGGTCTTCCGGAGCAGAAGCCGAGCTGGTGGTTGGGTCCGTTTACCGCCCGCGAGCGGGGCGGGGTCACGGCGCTCGTCGGCTCGGGCCAGTCACTCGATCGTTGGGCCAAGTTGGCTGCAGCGGCCCTCAGTAACGTACGGGAGCAGCTACCGAACGGCCTAGGCATGTCCTGGAACCGCCAAGTCGTCATGGAGGTGCCGGCCACTCGCCGCGATTTCGAGTCGGTATTGGGAAAACGGAGCGGCAGTTACGCCTCGATTGCCGCCGTCACCCATCGTTCCGGTGTGACAGGTGATGCCATCCGTATCGTCGTCAATCCGAGGGCGGCGCAACTGGCCACGAGTGCGCTGCAGTCGGTGCTGGAGCACGAGATGGTTCATGTCGCGACCCGGTCACCCGACACAGCCGCGCCGATGTGGGCCGAGGAAGGCCTCGCTGAGTGGGTTTCACTGCGTGCCCATCCAGGCCAGCGCAGTGGGGGCACCGACGAACTGCTGCTGCGGATACGCAACGACGGTGCACCACGCGCCTTCCCCGCTGACCGGCGGTTTGAGGTCGGCGCGGGCAATCTCGAACTGGCCTATGCGGAAGCGTGGCTCGCGTGCCGTTTCATTGCCGACCGCTACTCCGAATCCCAGCTGGGCCAGCTGTACGCCGAGCTGGCCCAGGGAAACTCCCTGGACCAGGCGAGCCGGTCAACCCTCCACCTCAGCGAGACCGAGCTGACCGCCGAGTGGCGCGCCTACCTTGATCGCTTGGCGCGGTACTAACCAGTGCCGTCGACCTTGATCATCACCAATGACTTCCCACCACGTGTTGGTGGGATCGAATCATTTGTCAGCGAAGTCTGCACACTGCTCGATCACGACGTTGTGGTGTACGCCTCAGGCTCCGCCGGTGCCGCGGCCTCCGATGGCGATCGGCCCTTCCCCGTTGTCCGTGACGGCCCGCTACTGCTGCCGACCCCCCGAGTTGCCGCCCGGGCGGCGGCGCTGCTGCGCGACTTCGGCAGCACCCGAGTGATCTTCGGCGCGGCGGCTCCACTTGGCCTGCTGGCTCCCTCATTGCGGCGTGCCGGTGCTCAACAAATCATTGGTCTGACTCACGGCCACGAGACTTGGTGGGCGCAGGTTCCTGCAGCCCGTCGAATGCTCCGCGGGATCGGTGATAGCTGTGATCACCTGACAGCCATCTCTGGCTATACCGAACGCCGCATAGCCAGCGGTCTCGGCCCGATCGCCCGCAGCCGATTGTTACGGCTGGCCCCACCCGTGGACGTGAAGCGTTTCCGACCGCCGAGGACAGCCGAGGTACGTAACCCCGGCCGCTGCATTGCGATCGCTCGACTGATTCCGCAGAAGGGCGTGGAGACACTGCTTCGGGCCTGGCGGATGGTGCTCGATCGGACCAGCGTGAGCGACGCCAGGCGCGAACTGGTCGTCGTCGGGGACGGTCCGTTGCGGCCTCGGCTGGAACGGACCATCCGAAAGCTGCAGCTGGCAAACTCCACACGTCTGCTCGGGGCGTTGCCGTCTGCCGGAGTCATCAGTCAGCTCCAGCAAGCCGGCGTCTTCGCCCTCCCGGTCCGTACGCGTTTGGCGGGGCTCAATCCGGAGGGGCTTGGCCTGGCGGCGCTTGAGGCGGCGGCCTGCGGGCTCCCTGTCATTGTTGGCGACTCAGGTGGCGCGCCGGGGACCGTGCGCGACGGCGAAACCGGGTTTGTCGTACCGTCAGATGATCATGCGCTACTCGCCGAGCGGCTCATCTTGCTGCTGGACAACCCTTCGCTGGCCCAAGAGATGGGAGTTCGCGGCCGCCGGTACGTGGCTGCCCATTTCAGCACCGAGGTGGCTCGGGCGAGGCTGTGCGAAATGTTCAAGCGGTGACGCCGTAGCGAGTGGAGCAATCAAGCGCGGCGGAGCGAGCGCAGCGAGTGGAGCAATCACGCACCGAGCGAGCTTGGCGAGCGAGGCAATCAAACCTGCGTACGCTATGGCTTGTGGCGGATCAGACGAGCGCCAGCATCAACATCGCGGCAAAGCCGGATGAAGTCATGGCCGTCATCGCCGACTTCGAGCACTATCCCGATTGGGTCGACTCAATGAAGAGCACCGAGGTGCTTACCTCCGCCAGCGGTAGGGCCAAAACAGTTCGCATGGTGCTTGATCACACTCTGGTCAAGGACGATTACGTCCTCGCCTACGACTGGAAGTTACATGCGGTCAGCTGGAGACTCATCGAAGGAAGCTTGCTCAAGGCCATGGATGGTTCGTACGCGCTGAAGCCCAACGGGGCTGGAACCATCGTGACCTACACGTTGACCGTGGACATCAACATGCCCATGATCAGGATGTTCAAGCGCAAAGCAGAAAAAACGATCATCGATAGCGCGCTCAAGGGCCTCAAGAAAAGGGTCGAAGGCTGACCACCTTCGGGACGGCGACGCGTCGCAGCATGGCCCGGACCTCGCCGGTGCCGTTGCTCAGCATCGGCGTCGACATCGGCGGCACAAAGGTTGCAGCCGGCGTCGTCGACGAGGTAGGTGAGATCCTTGATCATTGGCAAGAACCAACCCCATCGCATAGCCCGCAGGCTGTCGAGGATGCGATCGTGCGCGCTGTCGGGCATCTTCGAAAGCAACATCGAGTCGAAGCGGTCGGTATCGGTGCAGCGGGGTGGGTGGATAACGATCAAGCTGTAGTGCGCTTCTCACCACACCTCGCCTGGCGGTCTGAGCCGCTCAAGGCACGGCTCAGCGGTCGCATCGAGCTGCCGCTGATCGTGGACAATGACGCAAACGCTGCTGCCTGGGCGGAATACCGCTACGGAGCAGGCCGCGGCTCGTCTGTCATGGTGTGCCTCACGCTTGGCACCGGCATTGGTGGCGGTCTAGTGATCGGCGGCAAACTCTTCCGCGGCGCATACGGAATGGCGGGGGAGTGGGGTCACATGATCTCGGTACCCAACGGTCACTGGTGCGAGTGCGGGAATCGTGGCTGTTGGGAGCAGTACGCCTCCGGCAACGCACTGGTCCGCGATGCGCGGGCACTGGCGCGTACGAACTCACCAACCGCCTACCGACTGTTGGAAATGGTCGGTGGCGATCCGGACAACATCAGCGGGCCCGATGTCACCGCGGCTGCGATTCAAGGTGAGCCAACCTCCGTCGAATTGCTTACCGATGTCGGGACATGGCTAGGCCAGGGAATCGCGAATCTTGCCGCTGCCCTGGATCCCGAGGTTGTCGTTATCGGCGGGGGAGTGAGCGCTGCAGGTGATTTGCTCTTGCAGCCTGCGCAACGGGCCTTCAGCCGTACGTTGACGGGCCGCGGGTTCCGTGAGGAGGCCAGGCTGGTGCTTGCCCGCTTCGGCAACGATGCCGGATTGATCGGGGCGGCTGACCTGGCCCGGCACGCCATGGTCGAGCCGCCGGACTCGGCGCAATTTGGCTTCTGGCCGCGCCGCCGCAAGCGGAGGCCGCGCAGGGCGCGATCCCTGCGATCGCGGGCTCAGCCTTAGATCCGTCGCAGCGCTACAGCACTGCTCCGTCGCCAGAGCCTGGCGGCCGCTCCCGAGGGAGCTGAGTCATGAGGATGCCGAATCCACCGACAAAGCTTCCGACTGCCACCCAGCCCGCCCAAGTCGGAAAGCGTAAGCCGAAGGTCGCTGCGAGAACGATGACGATCGCGTATCCGATCCCGATCCAGCCGAGCAAGGCGGGTATGGCCGGCCGTTGCAGTGGTGGCAGCGGTTCTGGGACGTAACGTTCCTCAGTTGGCTCTGCCGCCGGCCTTGGCGCCTCAGCTGGCGATTCAACAAAGCTGAACAACGGATGATCGGCGGCCCAGTTGGCTGTGCTGTCGCCCAGGTCAGAAGTCGAAGACGCAACTGTCGGCTCATCCCGAGTGTCGGACGCGAGCGGCTCCGGTCGGTCCGCGGTCAGGTGGTAACCCGCGACCAGCTCGGCAAAAGCGCGATCAATCGCGTCCCGGTCATCCTCACTCGGCAGTCCCATCGGCCTCCTTCGTGAGTCGGCGGAAGAACGCAACGCTACCGTCGAAGATATTCTCCGCGTCGAAGTCGAGAGTGGCTACATGGTAGCTGCGTTCCAACTCGACGTAGGTCTGGTCGCTGGATCGTACGCCGGCCCTGATCAACCGAACCGACGACGGGTCCACTACGTGATCAGAAATAGATCGATAGACCAGCAGCGGCTGATCAACCCGATCGAGATTGCGGCGTACATCGGCCCAGAGCACAGTCTGGGAGTGCAGCGCCCGAAGTGGCAGCCGGCCATAACCGCATTCGTCCTGGCCAGGCATGGCAATGTCGTTGACGATCCCTGCGAGCGAGGGAATCGCTCTCAAGATCGGTAGCACGCGCATCCGTGGATCAGCGATGTTGATCGCCGGGTTGACCAGCACAAGGCCAGCGACTTGATGGCCGTACTGCTCGGCTAGCCGTAGTGATAACGCACCACCCATCGACAACCCGGCGAGGAATACCTGCTCGCATCGGTCTTGCAGCGCTGTAAAGGCCTCGTCTATGCAGGAGTACCAATCGGTCCATATCGACCGGTTGAGCTCCTGCCAGCTCGTGCCGTGGCATGGGAGGCAAGGCAGCAAGACCCGGAACCCTGCTGCTTCAAGATGCCGCGCCCACCCGATCATGGACTTCGGTGAGCCGGTGAAGCCGTGGCATAGCAGCACGCCACTAGCTCCGCTGCCACCCTCGTAGGGTTGCGCGTCAGGATGCACCGACGTCGTGACCGGCAACGGATGTCTGCGACGCCGAAGACGCCCGCTGATCGAGCCTGGGGTCAGCGGGGTTGCGGTACTCACGAGCGAATCGTGGCATGTCTTCTCGGGATAAAGCTAGGGCATCCTCGGCGTACCTGAAGGCGGCACCACTAGGGTTGTTCCGCCCTACGATGGGTCGAAAGCGGAGGTCGGTCGTGCTCTATTGGGTGTTCAAATACGTGGCGTTTGCGCCCCTGTGCCGGCTGCTCTTCAGACCGTCGGTGAGCGGAGCCGAGAACATCCCGAAGTCCGGTGGCGCGATACTGGTCAGCAACCACATCTCCGCTGGCGACACATTCCTCTTACCTTCGATGATCAAGCGGCGGATGACCTTTCCGGCCAAAATCGAGCTATTCCACGGTAAGGGCGTGCGCGGCAAATTCATGACCTGGTTCCTCAAGGGCGTCGGTCAGGTCCCGATGGACCGTTCCGGTGGGCGCGCGAGCGCCACCAGCATGGACAGCGTGCTCGGTGTGCTGCGAGGTGGGCACCTGCTCGGTATCTATCCGGAGGGCACCAGGTCGCCAGACGGCCGTCTCTACAAGGGAAAGACGGGCGTAGCTCGCCTCGTGCTTGAGGCCGGCGTGCCAGTAGTCCCTGTCGGCATGATCAACACCGAGCTGGTGCCATCACGGTTCTTCAAGATCCCGACCATGCGGCGACCGAAGATCCGAATTGGCAAGCCTACGGACTTCAGTGCATACGCCGCGGCAGGCAATGATCGCGACGTGCTCAGATGGATTACTGACGAGATCATGAACGCGGTGATGGAGTTGTCGGGTCAGGAGTACGTCGATGTCTACGGCAATGTGGCCAAGGCGGCACTGGAGCAGCGCAAGGACCCCCCGGCGAGCGCTAGTCACCGTCCCGGCGGCGGTCGCCCGGTGCCACCAATCCCGGTTTCACCGGCTCGCCTCGACATTCCACCGGTTTCGGATGTGAACGCGTGAGCAAGCGGCGAGACGACTCGCCACCTGCTGAGAACGACGCGATTTCAGACGTCAACGGCGACGCGCCGCCTGCGAAGCCCAAGGGCGACACCGACCGCACATCGGGCCGGGGAAGTGCCGCGAGCCATGATCTGGTTTCGGTGGACCCACAGGGCAACGTCACAATCGAGTCCGGCTCCGGTCCTGGCCGCGCCGTGTACTGGGTCTTGAAGAACGTGCTCCTCGGCCCTGCAATAACTAAGGTCTTCCGCCCGATCACCGAAGGTGTCCAACACGTCCCGGACCAGGGTGCCGCGATCATTGCGAGCAATCACCTCTCCTTTGCCGACTGGTTGTTCATGCCGCTTGCCTTGGATCGCCGGATTACCTTCATCGCCAAATCCGACTACTTCACCAGGGCCGGCCTCAAAGGCTGGTTCCAGAAGCGGTTCTTCGCAGGCACTGGACAGGTGCCTATCGATCGGTCAGGCGGGCGAGCGAGTGAAAGCGCGCTGCGGGCTGGGCTGAAGGTCTTACAGCGGGGCTAGTTATTCGGCATCTATCCGGAAGGCACGCGCAGCCACGATGGGCGGCTCTACAAGGGACGGACCGGCGTCGCTCGGCTGGCCTTGCTGTCCGGCGCACCGGTGATTCCCTCCGCGATCATTGGCACAGATATCATCGCGCCACCTGGGAAGATCATTACCAAGATCGTTAGTCCGACAGTGAAGTTCGGAGCGCCCTTGGATTTCTCCCGTTATGAGGGCATGAGTGAGGACCGCTTCATCTTGCGTTCGATCACCGACGAGATCATGTACGCGATCATGGAGCTGTCCGGCCAGGAGTACGTGGACATGTACGCACCCGCGGCCAAGGAGGCAACGGCCCGCGAAGCCAAGGCACAAGAGGCCGACGAAGTCTCTCCGCAGGCCTGAACGGGTTCAGTAGCCGTCGAAAGCTGCCACGCAAGTCGCAGTGACTCTTCGCTATCGCTGCGTCGCGGAGGGGTATGTCGGAAGTCGTGAATGCAACCGTTCGTACCAGCGTTTTGGGCCCAGGACTGCTTCTTGGGATCGGCCTTGGCGCTTTTGTGGATGGCATCGTGCTGCACCAACTGCTGCGTTGGCATCACCTGCTGTCCTCCCGTCCGGGGACAAGTTTGACCGCCAACCTGATCGCCGATGGAGTGTTCCACGCCGGCGCCTGGCTCGCAGTT
>DATLQC010000187.1:0-30114 GCA_035535395.1 Propionibacteriaceae bacterium
TCCACGAGCTGCTGGCCGCCGTCGATGTGCTTGTCGAAAAACCTCTCGAGCCGGTCGAAGTCGGTGGCGTCGAAGGCCGCAATGCTGGCCCCCAGTTCAAGGCCGACCCGGTGCAGGCGGACCGGGTTGCGCGCCGTGAGAATGACGTCAGCTCCCTTGGCATGGGCAAGGCGGGCAGTTTCGAGACCGATGCCGGCGCTGCCCCCGATCACGACGACGGTCTGCCCGAGCAGATCCTGCTCTTGCGCGGACGAAAGAGTGGTCGAGGTCACCATGGCATCTTCGAGGGTCGAGTCGTTATGGGGACTCTTCGTTGCCGATGACAACTCATCTCGCGCTTACCTCCACCGGCTGCTGCGCGGCCGCGATTTGCGCGCGTAGCGCCTTGAGTGCCTCGACATAGATCTCGGAGAAGGTAGGGAATGGCTGGATCGTGTCGCGCAGCACTTCGATCGGCACACGAGCGCGAATGGCCAGCGTCGCCTGTTGAAGCCACTCACCGGCTTCGGGGCCGAGCGCGTAGGCGCCGGTCAGGCGCTCTTGGTCGGCGAGCAGGGTCAGGAATCCGTTGCTCTCCGCGTACGCGCGGGTATATGTCTCGGTCTTCGGAATCTCAGAGAGGCGCGCGGTCCCGCTGAAGCGAGCCTCGGTCGCCCCGACAGCGGCTGCCTGCGGGTCGGTGAAGACAACCCGAGGAACGGCATCGTAGTTGGCCTCGCGTGGCTCGCCGAGAATGTTGGATGCGACGACCTCGCCCTGGTACTTGCCGACATGGGTCAGCTGCCAGATGCCGGTAATGTCGCCGACCGCCCAAAGGCGCTCGCCCGCCTGAAGCCGTGAATCGACCGGGACGCCCCCTCCGTCGGCCTGCACGCCGACCGTGTCCAGGCCGAGGTTCTCCACGCGCGGCCGTCGGCCGGTGGCGACCAGCAGCCGATCGCCACGCAGCTTGCTGCCGTCGTCCAGCTCGAGGACGTACTCGTCGCCCTCGAGCCGGGCGGCGGACGCCGTGGCGCCAAGGAAGAGCTCGATGCCCTCCCGGCGCAGCACCTCGGCCAGTGCATCGCCGAGCCGCGCCGGCTCATGGGCCAGCAGGTGCGGAGCGCCCTCGACTACCGTGACATCGCCGCCGAGGCGGTGGACTGCCTGCGCCATCTCGACACCGACAGGCCCTCCACCGAGTACCAGCAGTCGGCGAGGCACAGCCTTCATCCCGGTCACCTCGCGGTTCGTCCAGAGCCCCTTGAGCTCGCGCAGGCCCGGGATGGGCGGGATCACGGGATCGGCACCGTTGGCGAGAACGATGTGGTCGGCGCTGTGGCTAACGCCGTCTACGTCGACGAGGCCTGGGCCCGCCAGTCGGCCGGTGCCGCGAAGCAGGTCAATGCCGTTCTCTGCCAACCAGCGCTGCTGGCCGGCATCGGAGTAGTTCGAGACCATGAAGTCGCGCCATGCCAGCGCCGCGTCGATGTCCACCTCGGCGTTGGCCGCCGCCTCGCGAGCGCCGTGGACAGCCTCACCAGGGCGCAGCAGGGTCTTCGAGGGAATGCACGCCCAGTATGAGCATTCGCCGCCGACCAGTTCGCGCTCGACGAGCGCGACACGCAAGCCGCCTGCGGCGACGGTTCCCGCACAGTGCTCGCCCGGCGAGCCGGCACCAACGACGATGGCGTCGTAGTCGCTCACGTCGGGAGCTCCGTCCCGGCCCGCTCGCGGACCATGTAATCGGCGTACCAGTCGGGCCAGTTCTCGTCGCTCTGACCGATGCGCTTCTCGTGCTCACCGTGCGCGGCTGCCGCGCGCCGAAGCGAACTCGCCAGATCGTTCGCGGAGGCGAACGTCGTCTGGGCGTCAACGCGACCAGGCAGGCGCGTGGTGATCTCCTGCAGCAGCCAGGCGTTGCCATCCGGATCCCTGAACATGGCGAAGGAAGAGTAGGTTGCATGATCGGGCGCGGGCCCGCTGACGCGATCGCTCGTGCCGTCGGGCTGGAACTGAGCGCCTGGTGCCCCGGGGTGGAACACCTCGCTGACCTCGACACCGCGGGTAGCGAGCTCGTCGCGGGCAGCCTGAATGTCGGAGACGATCAGGTACATGTTCTGCGCTGAGCCGGACGCGGCCGAGGTGATGTTCGTGCCGAATTGGAGCGAGCACCCCGAACCCGGTGGCGTGAACTGGACGACTCGGAAGCCGTTATCGAAGGGGAAGTCGGCGTCGAGCCTCCATCCCAGCTTGGTGTAGAACTCCTTCGCACGGTCGACATCTGAGACGGGGATGACAACCACTTCAAGCTTTAAATCGTTCTTGGCGCTCCCGGCCCCGCTCGCATCGCTGCCGCGAACCTCCGTCATGCTCATAACCGCCTCCCAAAGTTGTGTAGCTTCGGACGCTATGCGCCGAGGTCGCCGACGAGCAACCGCTCATTTGCATCGTGGAGGGCCCTCGAACGTCAACCGATGACCTGTCGCAGGAGCCCTCATGGCCAACACAGGCCTTTAGCCACATCGGCCTGATCAATGCCGCATGGGCGATGTCGGAAGCGGAGGAACTATCCCTCTATTGATGATCTTGATTCCATCACCCGCTGAGCGCAGTCGTACCATATTCCGGCCTACCCGTCGGTTCGTAGGACAGAAACACGGCACCGTTACCAAATGTTCTCGACTCAACGAGCTGCAAAGCAGTGGGCACAGTGCCATCGCCGAACATCCGCTTACCGCTTCCCAGCAGTACGGGGTAGATCCACAGGTTGTACTGGTCGACCAGGCCTTCCTGCATCAGGCTTTGCACCAGGTTGCCACTTCCGGAAGTGTGGATCTGGTCGTATCTCTCCTTGAGCCGCGGCACCTCATCGGCAATATCACCCTTGAGCAGAGTCGAGTTGTTCCATCCAACGCCGTCGATCGTCCGCGAAGCGACGTACTTGGGAGCCTCGTTCAGCCTTACCGCAATCGGGTCGTCGGCGGGGGCGTACGGCCAATAACCGGCGAAGATCTCATACGTCTTCCGGCCGAGCAGCAAGGCGTCAAATGCGGCGATGGCTTCGGTCATGACCTGACCCGATTCCTCGTCGAAGTACGGCACCTGCCATCCGCCTTGATCGAAGCCGCCTTCGCGGTCCTCCTCAGGCATGCCCGGGGACTGCATGACGCCATCGAGCGAGGTGAAGGTGTTAACGACCAGCTTTCCCACAGTTCCTCCTCCTGTTTGCAGAGTGCTTGTGTTCTTAGGACCGGATGGATCGACAGAACTCATCGCAGCCCGCTCACCTTGACCATCTGAGCGCGGCACCTATCGTGCTGATGTGGCGGGTGAGCGTACGTTTCACGGCCGCTACGCCAGGTACCGCTTGTCCGCAGTCAGCCAAGGAGGGCAGATGCCCAAGACCACGAAGTCCGGCAAGGTGGACCAGGACGAACTGCCGAGCACGTTGCAACGATCGGACGCCAAGGCCCAGCGCACCTTCGCCAAGGCGCACGACTCCGCAGCGGAGCAGTACGGGGACGAGGAGCGGGCACATCGGGTGGCCTTCAGCGCGCTCAAGCACACGCACGAGAAGGTCGGGGACCGCTGGGAACCCAAGGAGCGCCCCGGCCCCTCCGACGAGCAGGCCGAGGGTGGTGTCGACACGGACCGTCCGACCGCCGGCGGGGTCGACGCGAATGCTTCCAAGAAGCACTTGTACGAGCTGGCCACTCGGCTCGGCGTGAAGGGCCGTTCGACGATGACCAAGGCCGAGCTGGTCGAGGCGTTGCAGAAGGCGAACGATCGGGAGTCGGCGCGAGCGCTGCGGTCCTGACGACGCGCCTTGCCAGGCCCACAGTGGGGGTTGCATGAACCAACGCCGGGCTCTATGGTGAATAGAGAACGCTCCGTTCTCTATGTTAGCATCGGTACCCCATGGCCCGGATGTCTGCACGGCAAGAGGCGATAGCCTGCAGCAAGCGCGAACCCATCATGCGAGTCCTGCCCGGCCTGATGCTGGTCATGCTGCTCGGCGCGCTGGACCAGACGATCATGGCGCCCGCTCTTCCTGCGGTTGCTAGTGATCTTGGAGGGCTCAACCAAATACCGGCCGTTGTCACTGCCTATCTGGCTGCAGCGACGGTGGTAATGCCTGTATACGGAAAGTTGGGGGACCGCTTCGGTCGGCCCCGGGTGCTGCTCGTCGCAATCGGCATCTTCATGGCTGGTGCACTTGTCTGCGGCATCGCACAATCCATTGCCGTGCTGGTAGTGGCGCGGATCATCCAGGGCGCCGGTGGCGGCGGCCTGATGATCGGTGCACAGGCGGTGCTCGGCGAGGTCGTTAGCCCGCGGGAACGCGGACGCTACCTGGGACTGCTGAGCGGCGTTTACATCCTGGCCGCGGTCGGTGGTCCGCTGCTGGGCGGCCTGGTTGTTGATCACCTCAGCTGGCGCTGGATCTTTGCCGGATATCTGCCACTTGGCCTGCTCGCGTTGATCATGGTGCGCCGTACGCTCAGATTGCCGGTACCGCAAGCGCGACCGCCGATTGACTACGCCGGCGCGATCTTGCTGGCGATCGCGGTGCTTGCCGTGGTGTTACTTGCCAGCATTACCGGGCGTGCCGGCCAAGTTCCGGTCTGGGTTGTGCCGGCGCTCATCATTGCGGCCATCGCTGCCACCGCGACCTGGCTGCTGACCACTCGGCGCGCGGTAGACCCGATCCTGCCATTGCGGCTGTTCCGCGATCGCAGCTTCGCCATCCCGGCGGCGATCAGCTTCTTGATCGGGTTCGCGCTGTTCGGGACAGTCAGCTATTTGCCCTCTTATCTGCAGATCGCCACCGGGTCCTCTTCGACGCGTGCTGGACTAGTGGTGACCTGCCTCATGACAGGCGTGATCATCACCTTGATCATCTCGGGACAGTTGATCAGCCGTTCCGGGCACTACCGGATCTTTCCGATCATGGGTACCGCATTGGCGACTGCGGGGCTGGCGTTGCTCGGCACCGTAGATCCAGCTACTCCCACGCCCGTGATGCTCGCGTTCCTCCTCCTGATCGGCTTCGGAGTCGGCATGACGATGCAGGTGATGATGTTGGTCGCGCAGAACAGCGCACCACGAGCCGACCTCGGTACGGCCACCTCGACAGTGACGTTCCTGCGGCAGATAGGCGCGTCGACGGGCGTCGCCGTCGTGGGCGCATTGATCACGTTGCGGTTCATCGAACGACTGCCTCGAGCAGTCATCGAGTGGATTCCGGGCGGTGCGGGAGGACTCTCGGCAGACCGCCTGCGTGCGCTGCCCGCCGATCTGCAGGCCGCGGTTGCCGCGGCGTACGGAGCCGCGGTCCCCCCGGTCTTCGGTTATGTGGCACCGCTCATCGGAGTTGCCTTCCTCCTTGCGCTCGCGCTGCCCGCCCGCCCGCTGCGCGACACCGCGTACGCCGATGATCCCGCAGCCGAGATAACTCAAACGTCCAAGCCCGGCTCGCACCAGGAGGAAACAACACATGGTTGACATGCTGGCCCGTCGTGAGGAGCGGCTGGTCACGCGGATTAGCGTCGTACGGCGCGACGACCTGGAGCTTGCCGGCGGTAAGGGAGCCAACCTCGGCGAGCTGATGCAAGCCGGGTTCCCGGTTCCGGATGGCTTTATCGTGTCGACCGAGGCGTACGCGACTGTTGTGGAGGAGGCGGGCCTCGCCACCGTGATCGGCAACGGCCTCGCTGCCGGCGACGACGGCGCTCCGATTCGGGCGGCGTTCGAGGACGCCACGATCCGCGACAGGCTGGCCGCGGCGATCATCGCGGCGTACACCGACCTCGGCGGCGGGGCGGTGGCAGTCCGCTCCAGCGCAACCACCGAGGATCTAGCCGAGGCGGCTTTCGCGGGCCTGCAGGACACCTACCTGAACGTGGTCGGTGATGCCGCAGTGCTAGACGCCGTGCGGCGCTGCTGGGGATCGCTGTGGACCGAGCGGGCCATTGCCTATCGCCGCCGTCAACAGGTCGAGTCGGGCAACCTTCGGATCGCGGTGGTGATCCAGCGGATGGTGGACGCAGAGTTCGCCGGAGTGATGTTCACGGCCAACCCGGTCACGGGCGATCGCGATGAAGTCGTGGTCGACGCCAATCCCGGGCTGGGCGAAGCCGTCGTGTCAGGCCTGGTGACGCCGGATCATTACGTCTTGGACGCCGAAGGCCATGTCCAGCAGCACACGCCGGGACGACGCGAGCTGATCATTCGCAGCGCGAAAGATGGTGGCGTCATTCGCTCCCGCGAAGCCGATCCGGCATCAGTCACCCTGCCTGATTCGGTCCTCAGGGAGCTCGCCGCCCTAGGCCGCGCAGTCGCTGCGCACTTCGGCCGACCTCAGGACATCGAATGGGCCTACGCGGGCGGCCAGATCTGGCTGGTCCAAGCTCGGCCGATGACGGCCCTGCCGCCGGCTCCACTCAAGCTAAGTCGCGTACAACGCAAGGTCGGGCTGCAGCTCCTGGACTACATGAGCGTCCGCCCGTACCCGCTCGACATGACCGCGTGGATCAAGCCGGGCATCGGTTTGATGGTGGAGCGGATGCTGTCCGAGATCGCTGGGATCCGCGTCGACATCACTGCGGCGCTTCCCGAGCGCAACGGCGTCGTCGAGCGGTTCGTGCCGCCCATTCCTCGTCCAACGAGGAGGACACCTATCGCCCTCGCCCGGATTCCGCATCGGATACGCCGCTACAACCCGGCCCGCTGGACCGAGGACGCGCGGTACCAGCAATTCGAGCAGGCCTTTCGCGAGCTGTCTGCCCTTCACCCGAAGGCACTGAGCTGGGGCCAGCTCTTCCAGGTCGTCCGCCGTACCCTCGTTGCGACGAATCTGATCACCGACCTGCGTTTGGACTACTTGCCGCGAACCGGCTACGCCCTACTGCAGCTACGTGCCGCACTCTCAGTGCTCGGCCTGAAGGAGTTGTTCGGGCTGCTCAGCGCGGGCGCCAGAACACGTACCCAAGACGCCAATCGCGCTTTGGAGGAGCTGGCCGCCTCAGTACGAGCCGATCCGGCGCTTTGGGATGCCTTCAACCAGCTCGATCCGCCGAACCTGAGTAGGCGGCTGGATCAAGACCCCCAGTTCACCGGCTTCAGTAAGGCGCTGGATGACTTCCTTGCCGAATACGGCCAACGCGAGACGGTCAGCCCGCTGGTGATGTCGGCGCCGACTTGGAGCGAGGACCCCGCCCTGCCGTTAGGAGTGATCAAGGTGCTCGTCGAGGAGCGCCCGGAATCGACGGCATCGGCGCCATCGGCCGAGGCGGAGCGACGCCGGCTTGATCATCGTCTGCTGCGGTCACCGCAACGGCGCGCAGCTGTGCTGCGTCTGGTCGAGGCCGCCCGCGCAGGAGTCGCGTTCCGGGAGGACTCGCATTTCCACGCGACCCGGGCGATCCCGATCCTGCGACGCACATTGCTGGAGGCGGGTCGCCGGCTGACCGCGGCCGGCGTCCTCTCCGACTCGGAGGACGTCTTCCATCTGCGCCTAGAGGAGCTCGAGGCGGTGACAGACCCTGATCGGCTCACCGCAGCCGAGGCTGACCGACTCCGCGCCGCGGCCCGAGATCGCGCAACCCGGCGTACGAAGTTGACCGGCGTACCGATGCTCTCGGCCGCAAGCCTGCTGGATCCGACTGCTGCGGATAGCGACACCCTGGTGAGCGGCGTCGGGGCGAGTCGCGGCCGCGCTTCCGGACCCGTGCGGATCATTAGGGAACCAGCCGAGTTTGGTTCAATGCGCAGCGGCGACGTGCTGGTCTGCCCGTACACCAACCCAGCCTGGACGCCGCTGTTCCAGCGGGCGGCAGCGGTAGTGGTCGATTCGGGTGGGATCGGCTCACACGCCGCGATCGTTGCGCGCGAGTACGGCATCCCGGCGGTGATGGGCACGGTCACCGGAACCACAGTGCTCGCCGAGGGCCAGCAAATCAGCGTTGACGGCGACACCGGCCGGGTTACCGCTGCATAGGATCCATCCTGCTAAGTCGCGCTCCGACACCGTGCCCGAACTGACTGCCGCCGCACCAAACGGTGATCACCGTACGCGCCCTCGCAGGCGCGGTCGCGCGCTCGACATAGCCATCCTCGAAGCCACCATCGTCGAGATCGATAAGTACGGCTATGCAGCGCTGAGCATGGAACGGGTAGCTGAGCGGGCAAAGGCGAGCAAGGCCTCGCTCTACCGCCGCTGGCCGACCAAGGTCGAGCTGGTCCTGGCTGCGGTTTATGACCTGCTCCCTGATCCGGCCGCCACGACCAATACTGGCAGCCTGCGTGGAGACCTGCTGGCGCTGCTGCGGAGTGCGGCTCAGATGCTTGCTGGGCCAGCAGGCGCGGCGATTCGCGGCCTGATCAGCGATGCGCTGCGGAATCCGGAGCTCGCCTCTCAGCTCCGCAACTACACCCGGGGGCGCAGCGTGGCGGCGATGGCGGACATAGTGCGCCAGGCCAGCGAACGCGGCGAGCTGCCGTCAGGCACGGTCACCGCGCGCCAGCTAGATGCCGGACTATCGGTGATGCGTTTTTACTTTCTGACCCACAGCGGTCCCGTGCCTGATCAGGTGATCGTTGAGATCGTCGATGAGGTGATGTTGCCGCTACTGCGGGCGGCTGCCGGATATAACGCACGCTGAGCGCCGAAGCACGAGAAGCCGAACCGATGGACCCACATCCCCAGCGGGTAACAGAAAGATCATGACTCAGGCACTGAAGATCGGCGTCCTCGGTTCCGGACCGGCCGGGCAGACGCTTGCCACGGGATTCCTGGAAAAGGGCCACCCGGTCATGATCGGCTCCCGTGACTCGGCGAAGTTGCGGGGGTGGTTACGTCACGCCGGTCCTGGGGCGCAGGTCGGGACCTTTGCCGAGACTGCCCAGTTCGGCGAGCTCGTCGTGTTGTCGGTCCTCGGCAGTGCCGCCGAGGAGGTCATCCGGCTCGCCGGCGTGGAGAGCCTCACAGGCAAGATCGTGATCGACGCCAGCGATCCGCTCGACTTCTCCTCGGGACGGCCAGGATTGTTCATCGGGACCACTGATTCTTTGGGTGAGCGCATCCAGCGCCTGGTTCCCAACGCGTACGTCGTCAAGGGCCTCAATGTCGTCCAGGCAGACGTCGCGATCAACCCAAGCCTGACCGGCGATGAACCGGACATGTTCATCGCTGGCGACAACGATGAGGCCAAGCAAACGGTCACCCAGCTGCTCGCAGAGTTCGGCTGGCCGGTGATCGACATGGGTGACATCGAGAGCGCCCGCTGGCTGGAAGCTCTGAGCCTTGCTTGGGTTGTCTATTCCCATCGCACCGGAAAGACCCACCATGCCTTCAAGCTCATAGGCAAATAGGCGAAAGACCGCCGGCCGGGTGAATGGCCCGGCCGGCGGATTGCGACGGGTACTAGGAATCGATCTTCTTATTGGCGACGATGCCGCTGGTCAGGACTGCCGCGGTCATCGGCATGTGGTGAGCGGCCATGCTGAGCTTGGTTTGATAGTCCGGCTTGCCGGCCACGCTGGCGTCGATAGCGGCGTACAGCGTGTCGACGTGGGGGATCAGTTCCTTGGCGACCGCGTCGGCGGGTAATTCGGGGATCACGGAGTTGATCAACTCGCCGAAGGAGGTGCGGTAGGCATCAAGATCGGCCTTGGCCTTGGCGACCTGCTCGTCATTCTTGGTGGCTTTGCCAAGTGTGTAGTTGACGAAGAATCCGATGTGCTGCCGCCAGGAGGCCAGGAACGGCTTCTCGGCGTCGGGGTACACCGATCCGAGTGTCTTGGCTAGTGCCACGGAGTTGGCGTCGAGAGCCTTGAGCGCACCGACGACCTCGGGATCCTTCAGATCGCCCTTCTTCTGCACCGCGGTATCCAGCGCATTGCCCGCCAGCCAGACGTGGGCCGAGAGCTGGCTGGTGAGAGTGGCTCGAACGGTCGAGGCCATGCCATCGACGTCGCCCTCGAGCCCCTTGTTCTTCGCAATTCCGCCAGCCAGGATGTCAGCGGTCATGGCCATGTGATCAGCCGCCATGGAGAGCTTGGTCTGATAGTCGGGTTTGCCGGCAACGCTCGCGTCGATTGCGGCGTACAGGGACTTGACATGCGGCTTCAGTTCCTCAGCAACCGCATCGGCGGGCAGTTCGGGGACCACGGAGTTGATCAGCTGACCGAAGGAGGTGCGGTAGCCATCAAGATCGGCCTTGGCCTTGGTCACTTGCTTGTCGTCCTTGGTCGCCTTGCCGAGGGTGTAATTCACAAAGAACCCGATGTGTTGCCGCCAGGAGGCCAGGAACGGCTTCTCGGCGTCCGGGTAGACCGATCCGATCGTCTTGGCGAGTGCGACGGAGTTGGCATCCAGAGCCTTGACCGCGCCGACGACCTGCGGATCCTTCAGATCGCCTTTCTTCTGTACGGCAGTCTCCAACGCATTTCCGGCCAGCCAGACGTGATCAGACAACAGGCTGCTCAGGGTCGCCCGCAGTTCGGCTGCCTGGGTCGCATCCGGTGCCACGGCGGCGGTGGTTGGGGAGTGAGCTGGTGAATGAATGCTCGATGTGGACGGAATTGCCTGCGGCGACATGTCCTGAGCTGGCGCGCCCGCCGGAGATCCGGAGCTGCTGCAGCCGGCAGCGAGAACAAGTACCGCTGCTGCGGAAATGGAAAAGCGAGCCAAACGCTTATTCATGGTGGACCTTTCTTGAATCGCGCACATTGCGCTGGGCTTGAGCAGGTGAAGAGATAGCGGCGCTATTTCTTATTGCCTTCTGGGGATGTGTCGTCAGCGACGACGGTGATTGTGGCGTTCATGCCTTGGTGTATGTCGCAGTAGTAGGTGTAAGTGCCGGGTTTGGTGAACGTAAAGCTGAACGTTTTTCCTTTTCCGTCGAGCTTTGCCTCAAAGGTGCCGTCCGGATCCTGCGATGAGCGCAGGCCCGTGGTCTCGTCGACTCCTTCGAAGCGTCCGGATGTCACGGTGTGCGTGATCGGCTCGTCGTTACGCCAGGTAACGGTGGTTCCGACCTTCACCGTGGTCATCGCGGGATGAAACATCAGCGAACTGAGGTTGACCACTGGGCCTGCCGGCGTGGACGTCATGGTTGACGGAGTTGTTGCCGACGACTGGGCTTGAGCGCTGCAGCCCGCCAAAGCGCCCATCGCAATGAGCACCGAAGCGGCGCCAATAACAAGCTTGCGGCGTATGGGTTGATTTCTTGCGATATCCACGCCAGCTATTCGTCATGACAGAATATGTGGATGGGTACTTTTTACAGCGTCTTCCGGTACGCGCAAATGTGCGAAGCAATGAAGGGATGCACCAATCCAAAGCGGCTCGGAATACGAAATACATAGGCTGCCGACTGGAAGGGCCGCATATATGGGCATTGCTCCGGCGCCCCGCTGTTTGATTCTTCAGCCGTTTGGCTAACGTGCGACTATGGCGACGAACGACTACGGGGAGCCGGCAGCGGCCTTGACGAGCGGCGGCCGCATGCCGCTACTGGGATTCGGCACCTGGCAGATCAGCAATCGCGAGGCGGCGCAAGCCACTACCTACGCCCTGCAAGCGGGATACCGGCATATCGACACCGCCACCATGTACCAGAACGAATCGGGGATCGGTAAGGCCCTGGCTTCGGCTGCGCTGCCGCGGGAATCGGTGTTTGTGACAACCAAGTTGCCGCCCAGCCACGCCGGTCGAGAGCGCCGCACGCTGGGGGAGAGCCTGACCAAACTGGGACTGGATTACGTCGATTTATGGCTCATTCACTGGCCGCCGAACGGTCAAGCCGCGCCACGGGTGTGGCACCAGTTCATCCGGGCCCAGCAGGAGGGCTTGACGAAGGCCATCGGCGTCAGCAATTACTCGCTGCGCCAGATCGATGAGCTGATCCATGTGACCGGGGTGGTGCCACAGGTGAACCAAATCCGCTGGGGTCCATCGCTCTACGACCCGGCGGTGGTGTCAGGTCTGGACCAGCGTGGAGTTGTGCTCGAGGGGTACAGCCCGTTCAAGGTGAGCAATTTGCACGATCCGACGCTGGTCTCGATCGCCGCACAGCACGATGCGACGACTGCGCAGGTGATCGTCGGCTGGCATATCGCGCACGGCTTCGTGGTGATTCCGAAATCCGTACGCCGGGAACGCATCGTCTCCAACGCAGCTGGTGCACGAATCACGCTGACTGCGGAGGAGGTGGCGGCCATCGACGGTCTGTCCAGCGGCGCCAGGGCAGGAGCCCGGCGCAGGTGGGGTTAGGCTCCGGCCGTGAGTGCGCTGCGAGTCTTGTTCATTGGCGGTAGCGGAATTATCAGCTCGGCGTGCTGCCGGGTGGCGGTGCAGCGCGGTATCGATCTGTACGCGCTGAACCGGGGCTCCACCCACCTTCGACCATTGCCTTCCGAGGTAACGATCTTGCGTGGAGATGTCCGTGATCAAGCATCGGTGAAAGAGGCGCTGGGTGATCGAGAATTTGACGTATTGGTCAACTGGATCGCGTTCACACCGGAGCATATTGAGGCCGATCTTGAGCTGTTCCGCGAGCGGATTGGCCAGTATGTCTTCATCAGTTCAGCTTCGGCCTATCAGACTCCGCCGTCCCGGGTACCGGTGACCGAATCCACACCACTAAGCAACCCGTACTGGCAGTACTCGCGAAACAAGATCGCTTGCGAAGATCGGCTGACCCGCGCCTACCGCGAGGAAGGCTTCCCGGCAGTGATCATCCGGCCCTCACACACCTACGACAGCACCGCTGTGCCGTCGTACGCCGGCTGGACCTTGGTGCAGCGTATGAGGCAGGGAAAGGAAGTCGTCGTACACGGTGACGGCACGTCGCTGTGGACGCTGACGCATAGCGACGACTTCGCCAAGGGTTTCGTTCCGCTGCTTGGTAACACCAGGACGATTGGGGAGGCTTTCCACATCACCTCCGATGACGTACTGACCTGGAACCAGATCACAACGATCTTGGCCGCGGCCGCCGGAGCGGAGGCCAAGATCGTCCATGTGCCATCCGATGCGATCGCGGCCGCCGACCCGGACTGGGGTCCCGCGCTGCTCGGAGATAGCGCTCACTCGATGATCTTTGACAACTCCAAGCTGCGCAGCGTCGTGCCGGACTACGTCGCAACAATCACCCTCGAGCAGGCCGCGCCGGAGATCATCGCCTGGCATGATCAAGATCCGTCGCGGCAAAAGGTCGATGCTGATCTTGATGGGCTGATGGACAAGCTGACAGCGCAGTTCAGCGTTAGTAACTAGCCGCGAATCTCCATTCAGAGCAACTGCGCAATGAGTGCGGCAGCGCGTTCAGCGCCGTCGCGCTCCACCGGTCGATAATCGACCTCTCGTACGATCTCTTGGGCTATTGCCTCGGCGATCATCTCCGGCGTCGCGAGCTCGAAGTCCATCATGCGTCCGGCGCCGTACCGGTCGAGACGGTGCCGGACGTGGAAGTTCTGCTCAAAGTGGTGACGCAGCGGGAAGTACAGGAATGGCCTTCCGGTGGCGGTCAATTCCATGCAGGTAGTCAAGCCTCCCTGGACGACTGCGAGGTCACACACGGCGAGGTGTCGGTAGAGCTGAGGAATGAACCCGCGCACCTCAAGGCCTTCATCCTCTGGAAGCGTCTCGGGATCGATCCTCGGGCCCGTGACGACGACCATCCGAAGTGCAGGCACTCGCCGTTTCGCCTCAGGAAACGACGCGATGACCCGGCGCAGCAGGTGACCGCCGACACCCGAGCCGCCCACGGTCACCAGGCAGACCTGCTCGTCGTCGCGATAGCCGAGCTCACGCCGCAGCCGCATCCGGTCCGCAAAGTCGGAGGGGTCGAAGCCGGTCACATAGCCCGCGAAGGAGTAGTGCTCACGCGTCCAGTCTCGGATGAGTGGAAGGTCAGGCCCGAACGCTTCCGGGACGATGTCGGAGTCGTTTCCGACGAAGATGGCTTGATCCCGGATCCGGGGAAAGCGAGCGATGTGTTCGATCATCTCCGCGTTGTAGTCGGCTGTCAGAAATGCTTCGTGCTCGCCTCCATCTGGCATCGGAAGCCAGCCGACGAAGTCAGTCAGCCAGACGTACGCCGCCTGTTTTTGCTCCGGGTTCTCGTGGAGGTAGTAGTCGAGTTCCCAAGCCTCGTCGCCGATCCACAGGTCGTACGCGTCGTCGCGCACCACATCATGGAACACCATGAAGTTGGAGAGCAAGATCTCATCCATCCGTCTGATCGCCTGGAAGCAGTGCAGATCATGCTCTGCGGATTCGCTTTCGATGTGGCTGGATTCGTTGGCCAGGAATCGGCTTGCTGGATGGATATGTTCGCCTCGCGCCTGCAGGACCGCGGTAACCGGGTGCTGGGCGAGCCAATCGATCTCAAGATCAGGATGGAGCTTGCGCAACTCGTCGGCGATCGCCACGTCACGTTGGGCGTGGCCCAATCCGATCGGAGACGAGATGTAGAGTGCCCGCTTCCGCCGGGACTTGCCGCGCACCCAGCGCCGCGGCGGCGGCACCGGCTTGATAAAGTCGCGCAACAACAAGTTGATCTTCACCGGATCGCGAACATGCGGTGCGTGGCTGGAGCCTTCCAGCAGGACTAGTTGGCCTCCGGTGTGTTCGGCAAGGGCAATGCCGCGGCTCGCGGAGTGGATGGCGTCGGCTTCGCCGTGGATGACCAGAACGGGGCAGCGGACGCCTCGCGCGAGTTCCCGTAGCTCATCAGGTTCCAGCTCAGGTGCCAGACGGGTGAGCGCCAGCGTCTCGGCTGTCGTCTCGAGGCCCCAGCCGATGCCGTCCTCGATCGGTTTGGTCGTATGCGGCTCGGTGAACATCTGAGAGAAGAAGAACTCCAGGAAGCCGCGGTAGTCGCGCAGCCAATACCACCGGTTGTACTTCGCCCAGCCGTCCTCGGTTTCGAGCTCATCTTCCCACTCGTAGACCGTGCGTTCGGGCAGTGCTTCTCCGCCGCCCTGGTAGCTCGCACCAATGAAGACGGCTGCCTCGACCCGCTCCGGGTGATTTGCGGCAAGCAGCAGGGCTCGCTGGGCTCCCATCGAGAAGCTGACAATGATCGCACGCTCGGTCGCCGTCGCGTTCATTACCGCAATGGCGTCGGCCGCGAACTCGCTCTCCGCGTACGCCTCCGGCTCCGCCGGCCGATCAGAACGACCGTTGCCCCGCCCGTCGAAGGTAATCACTCTGGAATGCCGCGCGAGGTAAGGAATCTGCATCTTCCACTGTCGGGAATGGATGATCGACCACGTTGGCAGCAGCAGCACGGTCGGTTCGCCCTCGCCGAACACCTCGTAATAGATCTTGACGCCATCGCGCTCGACGTAGCCGTCATAAGTCGGCTGGCATGCCCTCATCGTCCGTCCTCCCTTGTCCCGGCTGGCCCTCGTCAAGTTTCTTGATCACAACGCTGAACCGCCGCAGCGCCGAGCGGATCGGCAGTAGCTCCCGATCAAAGCCGAGCAACAGCAGCGCCTCGGCACCAATGAACGCCGCTCCAACGAGCGTGCCGATCTCGTCCGCGGGGAAAGGGCCAAGCGGGCCGTGGCGTTGCTCTGCTTCGCGTGACACCTCTGCGAGCAGGGCAAACCACCCGCCCACCAGCTCACGAACTGCGTCGCCGAGCTCGGCGTTGGACCACCCAGCCGCGATCATCTCCTGGAGCACCCGTACGTATCCGGAGTCCAGGTCATCGTCAAGAAAGTCGCAGGCCCGCTCGTAGCGCTGCCACAAGGGCGCATCCTCGGCGTACATCTTTTGCTGGCGGCCGAGGCGGCGTTGATTTTCGTCCTCCAGCAGCGCGAGGATGAGGCCTTGCTTCGAGCCGAAGTGATAGTGCAGCTGACTCAGCGGCACTCCGGCCTCTTCGGCAACTTTCCGTGTTGACAATCCGCCGTAACCGTCAACAAGCAGCCGGCGTCTCGCCGCATCCAGAATGGCCGTCCGCGTGTCGGTTGCCCGCGTCCCGAGCTCAGCCACTCTCAGCCTCCTACTTCGCAGGGCTTGCTGACTCGTTCGGTCGATCGACCGATCAGTGCCAGCTTACAAAAGTCGCGTGGATTGCGCTAGTTCCGCCGGACGACCCAGGTCACTCCTGCGCAACGAGGCGAGCTCTTACGGGGCCCGCCTTAGTCGACGGCATCACGTCCGCGTTGGACGAGTAAAGGGTCAGCAGGGTAGACGATCTCGGGATTCTTATCGTCGTAGTCGAACTGGTCAAGGAAGAAACGCATCGCATTGATTCGAGCGCGTTTCTTGTCATTGCTCTTTATGGAAGTCCAGCGTGCGTAGTCCGTATCGGTGGTTAAAAGCATGGCTTCTTTAGCTTTGGTGTAGTCGTCCCAGCGGTCCAGAGAGTCAATGTCGGTCGGTGAAAGCTTCCAGCGTCGCACCGGGTCGATCTGACGGATGGCAAACCGCGTGCGTTGTTCTTGCTGGGTGACAGAGAACCAAAGTTTTGTTAGTGAAAAGCCGCTTTCGACCAGCATTTCCTCAAACAAGGGCGCGTGGCGGAGAAATTGGCTGTACTCCTCGCTTGTGCAGTAGTCCATCACTTTCTCGATGCCGGCCCGGTTGTACCATGACCGGTCGAAAAGCACGATCTCTCCCGCGGTTGGTAAGTGCGTGACATAGCGGTGGAAATACCACTGGCCAAGCTCAGTCTCGGTTGGCTTGGTCAAAGCGACGACTCGGGCTGCACGCGGGTTCAGGTGCTCCATAAATCGCTTGATGGTGCCGCCCTTGCCAGCCGCATCACGACCCTCAAACAAGATCACGTGCTTGGCTCCAGTCTCCTGCGACCAGTCCTGAAACTTCAGCAGCTCGATTTGAAGTGCGTACTTCTGGAGTTCGTAGTCCTCGCGGTCCATCCGGTCCTCGTACGGATAGTCCGCGCGCCAGGTTTCGATTGGGTTGCCGCCAGGATCGATCAGATCCGGATCTGAGCCATGTTCGTCGTGTCGGACGCTGTAGCCGTCACGAATGAGTTCGTCGAGGTACTCACGGAAGTTTTCGATGATCACGATGCTGCTCCTCATCAGATGACTCGCCGCCGCTAGGTCGTATCGGTTTCGGAGTCATTGGTTTTACTCCGCCGCAGCGTCGGCCGCCATTGGAATCCGCAGGCCGGACATCCCGCTCAGATCGAGCCAGAGGGCGTCGGGCGTACGCACCAGCCGCACCAGCACGCTCTCGCACCCGGGACAGCGGCCCACGAATCCTGGGTCTGGGCCGTATACCCGAAAGGTGGCCAGCTGAGACGACGTGCCACACCCGTGGCAGCGCCCGACCGCCGTCGTTACCTCAACGGCAAACACCTCCGAGAGCGGACCCGCCATTGTGTTGCCGTCGTACGCCGCTTCGGTCTGCGCATCCATCTCCAGCCACCACCTTCCTTCTGTTATGGGCCTTCTGATATTGGCCTTCTGTTATGGGCTTTGTGTTATGGACCGCTAGGTCCAAACCGCTCGGTCCGGATCCTGGTCGGATCGTGTCCCAAGAAGATCAACAAGTCCGACACGGTCTCGACGAACCCGGTCGGCCCGCAGACATAGCAGGTCGGCTCCTGCTCCGACGGCCAGCCGTACGAGACCAGGTCATCGAGGCTGATCCGACCGACGGGTCGCGGCTCGTCCTCCGGAGCTGCCCGTGTGTAGACAAATGTCACCTCGAGCCCACGGTCCTCGATGGCACGTCGCCGCAGCTCGTCGTCGTAGATCCGGTCCTCGGGCCCGCGTACGGAGTAGATCAGACGGAAGGGCGCGCCGCTGATGCGCGCTGAGTTTGTCTGCATGGCACGCGTCCGAATCATGGCCATGAGTGGTACGACGCCCGAGCCGCCGGCCACGAGCAACACCGGACCGCTCTGCTCAGGCTTCCACACGAACCAGCCGCCGACCGGTCCCCGCACCTCGACCGAATCACCGGGGCGGGCATCACCGACGAGGTAGCTCGACACCTCGCCATCAGGGACACCTTGCACGGTGATCTCAATCTGCTCACCGTCTGGCGGTGCCGCAAGCGAGTAACTACGCGCAGCCTGATAACCATCAGGCGCGGTCAGGCGTACATCAAGATGCTGCCCCGCCAAGTGCCCCGGCCACCCCGGCACCTCGAGCACCAATGTGCAGGCGCTCGGCGTCTCCGTCCGCCGCTCCACCAAAACAGCGCGCCGCCAGGTGCGACGTAGCTTTAGTCCCCCTGATACCGCTGCTCGCGCCATGGGTCTCCATAGTCGTGGTAGCCAAGTTGTTCCCAAAATCCGGGGGAGTCCTGCAGCATCAGCTCGATGCCGCGCACCCATTTGGCGGACTTCCAGAAGTACAAGTGCGGAACCAGCAAGCGTGCCGGCCCACCGTGCGCGGGAGCGAGCTCTTCCCCGTCGTACTGGTAGGCAACCCAGGCTTTGCCGTCGAGCAAATCCTCTAGCGGCAGATTGGTGCTGTAACCGCCATAACTGTGGGCCATCGCGTAGTCCGCTTCGGTCTCGACGTCGGCAAGGAGTGTGTCGAGTGAGACACCACGCCAGCCAGTGTCCAGCTTGGACCAGCGCGTCACGCAGTGAATGTCGACTGTTATTGCCTCCGCCGGCAGAGCCATCAGCTCTGACCAGCTCCACTGATGTGTCTGGCCAAGCTCGGTGGTCACGGTGAACTGCCAGGCATCGAGGGGAATCCGCGGTGTCGGTCCCGCGGACAGGACCGGGAAGTCGTTGGTGAGGTACTGCCCTGGCGGCAGTTGCCGACCACTGTCACGTCTCCGTCCGCTGAAGCCTCTCGTAAAGATGCTCATCGGCAACCTCCTGCGCTACTCGGGCCTGCAATCGCCAGCTGGCCTCAACCTAATGTCCCACCGTGCCGACTGGTTGTGGTAGGGGACGTCCACGATCGCAGGGTCGCAACTCCCGCGGTGATATCCCGGCCAACTCTTGCGACGATCAGGTACCGATTTCCGTCCTGGAGTTTGGCCGGTATGGCCGCGGGTACGGGACTGACTGTGGCAAAAGCCGGCCGAGGGTGGCCTTCGGCCGGCTCATAGAAAAGGAGATGCCATGGAAGTAATCGGAGTGATCGTCGCAGGGATCATCATCGGGTTGCTGGGCAAGTTTGTCGCTCCAGGCAGTAGAGACAACACGCCCCTCTGGCTCACCATCCTTTGCGGGATCGGCGGTGTTCTCATCGGTTGGTTCATCTATACGGCTTTCGGCGGCAATGGCAGCCCCGGAATTGACTGGGTGCGTTGGCTCATTGCGATCGCAGTCGCAGCAGTACTTGTTGTGATTGCTTCTACCGTCACTGGCCGGAACACAACCACTCGGGTCTAATCGAGATTCGGGTCTGAATCCCGCACTGATTTCTCTTCAGACCTTCCGCCTGGCATCCGACCCGTGCCGAAGTGAAGGTTTCGTGGTCCGGTATTGCCTTTGAGCAATACCGGACCATCCATCTCCAAAAGATGAAGAGATTTCTATGCCCAATGACAAATGGATGAGAGCGATATGCAAACGATTTCCTCCTCTCCGAATCGCGGCACAGGCTCAGTTTCAAAGCGCGCGAAGCCTTCACATCGGGCAGCAATGACCACCTATCGAGTAGCGGGCTCGGCAGGCCGTGGCACGACCGGCAAGCTGGCCCAGGCCTCTGCAGGGGCCTCTCAAGCCGCCTCTCAGCATCGGTATCAAGCCCGTGAGTTGCTTGGCAGAGGAGGAATGTCGGAGGTTTACCGCGGTTTCGACGCCCAACTCAGGCGACCCGTGGCTATCAAGCGTCTGCGCTCAGATCTGGCCATGAATCCTGTCTTCCGAGCCCGTTTCCGCCGCGAGGCCCAGGCGGCCGGTAGGCTTAGCCATCCGGCCATCGTGGCCGTGTACGACACCGGCGAGGACCGCGAAGCGACCGGGCCATCGATTCCTTTCATCGTGATGGAGTTAGTCGAGGGGCGCTCCCTTCGGGATGTGCTACGTCAGGAAGGAAAGCTCTCACCAGTACGGGCCCTCGAATTGACTGCCGGCGTACTTGACGCGCTTGCCTGCAGTCATGCGGCTGGCATCATTCACCGCGACATAAAGCCCGCAAATGTCATGCTGACATTGGCCCGCGGTGTCAAGGTTGCCGACTTTGGTATCGCACGCGCAGTGTCTGACTCGTCAAGCACGGCCACCATGGCGGGCACAGTGACCGGAACCGCCCAGTACCTGTCACCCGAACAAGCGCGAGGAGAAACCGCCGACGTTCGCAGCGACCTCTATTCCGTGGGCTGCATGCTGTACGAGCTGCTCATCGGTGAGCCGCCGTTTATTGGCGACTCGATGGTGAGCATCGTTTTCCAGCACATCTCCGAGCCGCCAAGTCCGCCTAGTGCCGCGAACCGCGGCATCTCAGCTGATATCGATGCCATTGTCCTGAGGGCCCTAGCGAAGGACCCGGCAGACCGCTATCAGTCAGCCCCGGAGATGAAGGCCGACGTCGAAAACGTCCTCAACGGGCGGCCACCTGCAGCCACTACATTGCTCCCAACGTCGATGATCGACTCGGCCAGCGCATCCTCGCTCACCGCAGTTCACCAGGGGCACGACGATTCAGCCGATCGACACGGGGTCGAGATGGTGGCCGTCGCGAAGCCGCGGGCGAGGCACCTCATTGCAAGCATGACGGCGCTGCTTCTCGTCGTGGCGGGCGCCAGCGCGTTCGGAATCTACAAATCCGACCGGCCGCAGGCCGCTGCCGTGACGACAACAGAAGTCCCTGCGGTCTTGGGCCTTGGCCCGGTCGGCGTTGAGAGCCTGCTGCGAAATGCTGATCTTGTACCGCGCTTCGAGTACGTGCATGGTGCCGACGGCACGTCACTCGATACCGCGATCCGGCAGAGCCCCGAAGGCGGCGAGATTGCCACCGTTGATAGCACCGTGACAGTCGTGATCAACATCGGTCCGCTGCGGGAGGCCGTCCCGGCAAGCCTGGTCTATCACGATGTGGATTTCCGACCGTGGACCAGTCAACCGAGCGTGGCCCGTCAAGGCCAATCGAGCTTAGACACCGGCTCTGATCGTGCCGATCGCCGGCAGGAGCGACTAAGCGACGGCAGCCACCAGACGGAGACAGGCGGATCAGACCAGGGCAAAGGCGAGGAGATCAAGAAGTCCGGCAAAGGCAAGAAAGGCAAATAACTCCGTCATGCTCAGTCCGGCGGGGTCCGAGATACTCTCCCGATGTGGAGCCCGGATCGCCTAGATGAGCACATTCGTGTTCGTGCACGGCGCGTGGCACGGCGCCTGGTGCTGGAGCCGGCTGCTGCCGGAAATGCAGGCTCGAGGTCATCGGTCAGTCACCATGGATCTACCCGTCGACGATGCCAACGCGACATTCGCCGACTATGCAGACATCGTCCTTGCCTCATACCCGGCAGCTGTGGAAGACGTGGTACTCGTTGGGCATTCGCTCGGTGCGATGGTGATACCGCTGGTTGCGGCATCGCGCCCGGCGTCCCGGCTGGTGTTCCTTTGTGGCCTCATCCCCAATGTCGACGGTCGGCCGTGGGACGGTGCTCCACCCATGGGTCGACCTGGCGCCTACCAAACCGAGACGCTGGATGACGGATCGAGCGTCTTTGCGACCTTTGAGTCGGCACGATTCACTTTCTACGCCGACTGTGACCTGCAGGATGCCAGCTGGGCCTTTGGCCGACTGCGCCCACAGAATTCGACGAGCCTTTGGGATAGGCCATACCCGCTACGGCAGCTCCCCGAAACCCCACGGGTAGCCATCGCTGCATTGGATGACACGGCTATGACTATTGAGTTCAGCCGAGCGGTTACCCGGCCACGTCTCGGTGTCGAGCCCATTGAGATTCCGGGTGGTCACTCACCATTTGTTGCCCGGCCAGCTGAGCTGGCCGATCTGCTTGATCAGCTCGCCCCGGCTACCAGCAACGAGCAGGCCGCCAGCGAGCGACAATGACCGGTGGAGAACCGCTATGCCGATCCCTTTGTGGTGTCGCGCCAATGCTGGAACCGGGCCACGTCATTCACGACCACCGCGTACGGCTCTAGCGCGATCATCTTCGCATCGTCGGATTCGTTCCTGCTAGTAAACAGAAACACTTTGATGTTGGCTTGTCGGTAGCTGCGCGCGACATCGGCGGGGATGGTGAGTTGGGCGTAAACAGCGCTCCCGGTTCCCTTGATCGTGGACACCGACGGCCAGCCGCCAGTTCCCGATGTCGCCAGCGCGTAGCTGATCTTGTGGCTGGCATCGGCAGCATCCAGCTTCTTGATCTTGTTCAGTGCGGCAAGCCGGCCAGACATCGCTGCCAGCTGAACCCTGGAGTTCTTGATCGCATTCCAGAACTGCTTTGCCTGGGCGTCGGTGATTGGGGAAGTCTTGATCTCTAGGGCGAATGACTTCCCGACCGAGTTGCCGTACTTGAGCAGGTCGACCAGGCGCATCAGCTTCTGGTCGCCGATGTCGGTGCGACATCTGTCGCGGATCGCCGACCACAACCATGACGAGACCGCGCCGGTGCAATTGGTTGTCCGGTCAAGTGTGGCGTCGTGCAAGACCACCATGGTCCCGAGGTTGTCCGGGTCGGAGCCATCCTTCGTCCAGCGAACATCGGCATCCAGCATGTCCGCGTGGTTCTTCACCGCGTACTGATAGGCGGGCAGTGTGCCTTCAGCCAATTGCGATGTCGTAGCGCCCCGGTGAGCGACCGTTATTTCCTCTATGGAATCGGCGTACGCGGCAGTCGCTGTGAAGATCGGAGCGATTCCGAGGGTAAGCAGGGCAACTAGCGCACACAGACGCGGTCTCATGACTCTCCTGGCACGGGGAAGTGGGGAGTTCCTAGGAATAAAAAACTTGAGAGGGAGCGCGCCAACATAACTAGACGCCGGGAAATCGGCGCAAGGCGACACGCCGTTGTGGCATGCCGCCTTTCAAACGTCGCGTCAAACAGCCACGGTCGTCGAAACTGTTAGTGGAACTGTTCGGCCTCCGTGGAGCCGGCCAGAGCGAGAGTGTCGCTGTTTGGGTTGAGGGCCGAGGTCACAAGGTCAAAGTAGCCCGTACCTACTTCCCGTTGGTGCTTGACAGCGGTGTAGCCGCGTTCCGCGGCTGAGAACTCGGCCTGCTGCAAGTCGACGTACGCGGTCATGCCCTCGCGTGCGTAACCATACGCAAGATCGAACATCGACAAGTTGAGTGCGTGGAAGCCCGCCAGCGTAATGAACTGGAACGCATAACCCATGGCGGCCAGTTCGCGTTGGAATTTTGCGATCGCAGAGTCGTCGAGTGCAGCTTTCCAGTTGAACGATGGTGAGCAGTTGTACGCGAGCAGCTTGTCCGGGAATTCCCGGTGCAGCGCTTCAGCGTAGTCTCGCGCGAAGTCCAGGTCTGGAGTGCCGGTTTCGACCCAGATCAGATCGGCATATGGCGCATATGCCAGACCGCGGGAGATCACCGCATCGATTCCGCCCCGAACGCGGAAGAAACCTTCCGCGGTGCGTTCCCCGGTACAGAACCGAACGTCTCGTTCATCTACGTCGCTAGTCAACAGCGTCGCAGCGAGTGCATCCGTACGAGCAATGATGATGCTCGGAACGCCGCTGATGTCCGCGGCCAGGCGTGCGGCGTTGAGCGTACGAATGTGTTGTCCGGTCGGGATCAGGACCTTGCCGCCGAGGTGTCCGCACTTCTTTTCGGAGGCGAGCTGGTCCTCCCAATGCACGCCTGCCGCGCCGGCCGCGATCATGGCCTTCATGAGTTCGAAGGCATTGAGCGGTCCGCCGAACCCGGCCTCGGCATCGGCGACGATGGGAACGAGCCAGTCTCGCTCGCCATCTCCTTCCGACGATGCGATCTGATCCGCGCGCAGCAGCGCATTGTTGATGCGTCGCACAACCGCCGGAACCGAATTGGCCGGGTAGAGGCTTTGGTCGGGGTACGTGTGGCCAGCAAGGTTTGCATCGGCCGCCACTTGCCAGCCGGAAAGGTAGATGGCCTGCAGCCCGGCCTTGATCATCTGTACGGCCTGGTTGCCGGTAAGTGCCCCGAGTGCGGCGACGTAGTCCTCAGTTTGGAGCAGATGCCAGAGCCTTTCTGCGCCGCGGCGGGCCAGCGTGTGCTCCTCTTGAACGGTGCCGCGTAAGCGGACTACGTCTGTCGCGGAATACGTACGCGCTATGCCTTGCCAGCGCGGGGAGGTCATCCATTCCAGAGCGATGTCCTCCGCGGTTGGCAATGGTGCAAGAGTGCCTGTGAACGTCTGCGTCTCAGTCATGGCCCCTTCTCCTCGGTTTGGCCCTACAGCTCACGATTGCGGGAACTCAGTGCGGTCTTCAACGGAAATGGCCAGGAAAGAATGCGAGTTCTTTCGCTATCGTGAAGGAATGACCGATCTTGACCTCGCAGCAGCTCCAATGGATTCCCTGGCTCTGGGACGCCGATTGCGGCACTACCGCCAGGCGAAGGGCCTGACGCTCGACGAGATCGGCGCCGCAGTAGGGCGGGCTCCCAGTCACTTGTCGCTCATAGAGAACGGCCGCCGGGAACCCAAGCTGTCGCTGCTCCGGGCACTCGCGACAACCCTCGACGTGCCGCTCTCGGACCTGCTGGCTGCCGAGCCGCCCAGCCGCCGAGCGGCGCTGGAGATCACTCTGGAACGCGCCCAACAGGGATCGCTGTATCAGTCACTGGGTTTGCCGTACGTCCACACCGGTCGTCGGCTTCCCATCGAGGCCCTCGAGGCGCTTGTCGGTTTGTACGAAGAGCTGCTACGCCGAGCCAGTGAGCATGCAGCCACGCCAGAGGAAGCGCGCCGTGCCAATGCGGAACTGCGCGCGCAAATGCGGGAGCGCGGCAACTATTACCCAGAGATCGAAGCGACCGCCCAGAAGGTGCTCAACGCTGTCGGCCACCATGGCGGCCCGCTCTCCCAACGCGTCATGATCGAGATGGCCGAATACCTGGGCTTCGAGCTGCACTACGTGCCTGACCTGCCGTTGTCGACGCGTTCAGTTGCGGACCTGCTCAACAGGCGGATCTATCTGCCTCAGGTGCAAGCGCCCGGAGGTCATGACGTACGACTCCATGTTCTGCAAATGCTCGGTCACGTTGCTCTTGGCCATGCTGAGCCTAAGGACTACCCAGACTTTCTCCGGCAACGTGTCGAGGTCAACTACTTCGCCGCGGCGCTCCGTGTCCCCGAGCACGCCGCCGTTGATCTTTTGCAGACAGCTAAGAAGGAGCGGCAACTTGCAATCGAGGACCTGCGGGATGCGTTTGCGGTCTCGCATCAGACGGCTGCGCACCGGTTCACCAACCTGGCGACGCACCACCTCGGATTGCCGGTGCACTTCATGCGGGTTCATGAGAATGGCGTGATCTACAAGGCGTACGAGAACGACGGCGTCAGCTTTCCTACCGACGTTCTGGGCGCGATCGAGGGCCAGCCGGTCTGCCGGAAGTGGACCGCGTACGCGGTCTTCGGCGTGCCTGACCGGTCAGGCGCGTACTCGCAGTACACCGATACGCCCCGCGGCACCTATTGGTGCACCGCTCAAGCAGAAGCGACGAATGACGGTGTGTTTTCGGTCAGCCTTGGTGTCCCGTACGCGCACGTGAAGTGGTTCCGGGGGCGGGAGACTACTGCGCGGGCGAAGTCGGCGTGTCCTGATCCGGACTGCTGCCGGCGTCCGCCGGCCGCGCTCGCCGCTCGCTGGTCCAAGCAGGCGTGGCCCAGCGCTCGGGCGCATTCGCATCTGTTGGCAGCGCTGCCGCCGGGTACGTTTCCCGGCGTCGACGATACCGAGGTGTTCACTTTCCTCGAACGGCACGCGCCGGCAGACCCTGACCGATGAATCCTTGGCCGTGCTGCGGTCTAAAGCCACATGTGGCACTGTTTCACGAAATATGGCACAGCAACCACCAGAGGTCCTTACCGCCGATCAGGCGTGGGCTGATCTTGGCCTACCGATTCGGGTACGCCTGCTGCGCTGACCTGACAGCCTTAGTCACTTCTATGTGTGTGCGTTCTCCCGTCCTCGAGAGAATGGACACACGGTGGCACACGGTCACTCTAGCGAGCTGATGTCCTCTGGAACATCGACTCCGTACGGCCGCAGCACAGCCAAGTCGATCACTTCCAACGCGCGGGAATTGGTGGACGCCAGCACGACCGGTGGAGCGACGCCGGCCTCGTACGCCTGAACCCACCGTTCGGCAATCACACACCACCGATCGCCGGGTTGCAGGCCGGGAAAGCCGTACTCCGGCAGCGGCGTGATCAAGTCATTGCCAACGCTGCGCTGATGATCAAGGAACTCCGATGTCAGCACCGCGCACACCAGATGGCGGGCCTGCACTGCTCCCGAGCTGCAACAGCCGTCGCGATAGAAGCCGGTGAGCGGATCCGTACCGCAGGGTTGCAGTTCAGTACCGAAGACATTCGTTTCGCCATCCACAGCCCCAGTTTGACGTGGAGTCGCCCGAGTCCTCTCAATACCCGAGAAAGGAAGCTGCGTGTCATGCACGGCTTTGATGAACGCGTCCGTGATCGAAGAAGGTTGGGCGGCGCTTCGGGCTGGCGACGCGGAGGCTGCCCGAGACGCCTTCGAGCGAGCGCTCGAGCAAGGCGAGTCAGGTGTCGCTCGAGAAGGACTTGGCCAGGCACTCTATCTCCAGCGCGAATACACGCGCGCGATTGCGCAGCAAGAGCGGGCGTACGCGGCGTACCTCAAAGCGGGTGAAGCCTTTGCGGCTAGCAGGGCGGCGCGCACTTTGGCGTGGATTAGGCCATGGATGGCTTTGCGCGGGTCAACGACGGTGTGACGTCAGCAGCCGAGTTTTCGGCCCGCAGAACGTCGAGGTGATCATGTCGATGGCAAACGCCGTGCACTGAGCGACCGCTTGACCGGTGGCAAACCGTTCGCGGTCTGCGATGATCGGGATCGGGGGGACCATGACACCAGGTACGCGGCCGAGCGCCGGCGAGCATTCGCCGGTCCTCGCTCCGCTGGCTGTACTTGTCAGTTCTGCGTTGCTGGTGTTGTCCCAGCTTTACCTGGCCATTCCCCTGGCGCCGGTGATTGGTCACGTGCTCCGGGCTGATGGGTCTGCCGCGGCGGCCGCTATGGGCACAACATATGCATTGGCTTACGGCCTTGGATTCTTGATCTTCGGGCCACTGTCCGACCGCTATGGGCGCAAGCCGATCTTGGTTCCTGGGATGGCCGTGCTAGCTGTCATTACTGGAGGGCTGGCCGCGGCATCGTCCTTGCCGGTCGTCGCTGTATTGCGAGCCGTGCAGGGGCTGGTGGCGGCGAGCTTCTCCGCTGCTGCCTTGGCATACGTTGGCGAAGCTTTCCCGCCGCGTTGGCGGCCCACCGGAATCGGTGCCATGTCGACGGCCTTCCTGTCCGCCGGCATTCTTGGTCAGGTTTACGCGCAGGCGGTGGCCGATGCCCTTGGCTGGCGCTGGGTGTTCGGCCTGGCAGCGCCTGCGTTTGTGATCTTGGCCGTCGCATTGGCGACGATCCTGAGGGAGCCACCCCGCCCTGGTCAACCGGTAAGCCTGGGTCAGAAGTATCGCGCTCTCAGGACATTGGCAGTCCGGCGCGAACTGTACTTGGTGAATGCCTCCTCCTTTCCCGTGTTGCTCAGCCTCGTTGGCATGTACGCCGCCCTGGGTCCGCTATTGCAGACCCACTTCAGACTCGACCAAACCGCTGTGCTCTTCGTGCGCCTCGCAGGACTCCCGGCGATGTTGCTAGCGCCGGTTGCCGGCTGGCTCATCGGACGTCACGGCCCGACGCGGGTTGCGATTGTCGGATTCCTCCTCGCCGCGACAGGGCTTGTCGCGGAAGCCATCTCCGTCGGCGCTTTGTGGGCACTCGTGATCGCTAGCGTGGTCTTCGTTCTCGGTGTAGCCGCGATCATCCCCTCGACTATCGCGCTAGTCGGCAGCCGGGGCGGCTCATCTCGCGCCGGTGCCCTCGCGCTCAACGGTTTGGTCGTATTTGCCGGCGCCTCCTGTGGTCCCCTCGCAGCTCAGCTGCCGATCGGCTTTAGCGGCTTGATGCTGGGATTTGCCGTGATGCTCATGATCGCGTCCGGACTGGTTGCGATCAGCAGCCGGCGCACAGCTGAGGTCACCGTCTAGACGCGCGCCGTGTCGGGTGTCATCTCTGCCCTGTGAATGACTCGGCCGATCCAGCCGTAGACCTCCGCCTCCCAGACCCGTTGGCCGAGGCCACCGCAGTGCCCGCCGGCACCGCTATCGGCGCTGAGTCGAATCAACTCGGCCGGGCCCGAAACCGCGTCGACCAGCGACTGGCCGCCGCCGCCGACAAAATCGCCTTCGCATTCGATCGCCAAGGTGGGACAGGTGATTTCCGAAGCCCTGTCCAACATGGTGTAGCGGCGCATCTCATCGATGTAGGCGGCCACGTCGCTGATTCCGTGTGCGGCCATGCGGGACCCGAAGAACTCGGCCCGATCTTGGCTGAGGCGCATCTGCAGTGCGGTGATCGGAGCGACAAAGCGGCCGACCCAGCCACCCGGGAGACGGGCGGCCAGATCTGGCTGGGCAGGGTCGCAAACAAGAACAGAGATCCGGTGCTCGACGGTCGCGGCGCGCGGGGCGAGGTAGCCGGCGAACGACCGGCCTATCAAGATCAACTTATCTGCCTCGACATCGGACCGCTGAATCAGCCAGTCGATAGTCGGAGTGAGCACGTGCTCGAAGTCCGGTCGAAAGACCAGGCCTTGTTCGTAAAGACCGGCACCTTGGCCGGGTCCCTCAAACACGAAGGCGTTGTAACCCCGTTGTAGCGCCGCCGGAACACTGGACCACCCGGACTCGGCGGTCGAGTCGTACCCGCATGGCAAGAGCACGGTTGGCCGTGGCTCGCCGGAACTGTCGGGCGCGTAGAAGTATCCCTTCAGCTGCGTGCTCGCGTAGGGAATTGCAGCGGTTTCGGCCGGGTGGCTCATCAACTCCAGTGCTGATCGAAACGTCTCGACGTGCGCGCGATAGGCAGCTTGTAGCCGAGGATCAGCAAGATCATGCCGCAGGAAGAAGTAGCTCTGGCGGTGATACTCGCTGGCCCGGAGGAACGCCGTCCGGGCGCTCGCCAGTTCTCCGGACCGCAATGATTCATCCGCTCGCGCGGCGACCGTCCGTGCTCGTTCGGACCAGGCCCGATGCCACCGCTGAGGGTTGGGCCGGCGAATCCGACGGGCTACGGCGAGCGCTTCGCCGAAATCGGCCGCATCGACGTACGCAGCGGCCAGCGTCCGTTCCATCTGCCCGTCGTAATACTCGTCGGAGAAGCGGAGCGCTCTACTCATCGTTGACTCCTTCATGAGTTCTGACTCGCGGAGTCGAGTCGACTAAGTACAGTCTGGGGCTTCCCGCCGAGAAGACACCGTGCCCATTCGCCTGAGCGTTTGGCGGCCGTGCCGCGAAACGACCCGATCCGTAGTCGGCGAGGCGGTTCTTTTGACGGCTGTGCTGCGAGACGTACCGTCTTCCACAGATAGGCATTGAAGATAAGAATCTGAAAATGACTGATCAAAAGGCACAGCCGGCTCAAGCACCGGCCTTTAGGACGAGTCGTGTGGAGGCTTTCAGCGACGGCGTATTCGCCATCGCCATCACACTGCTCGTGCTAGAGATTGCGGTACCGGCCGGGTCTGAGCACGACTTGTGGGGCGCTGTCGTGCATGAGTGGCCGTCGTACTTGGCGTACCTGGTGAGCTTTTCAACTGTGGGCGCAGTTTGGGTTGGACACACCGTGATTACCGAGTGCTTGGCTCGTGCCACCCCGGTTCTGATCCGCCTGAATCTGCTCTTGCTCATGGTGGTGTCGTTTCTGCCATTTCCGACCAAGCTTTTGGCCGAGTACGTCGACGAGGATCGGCCGGAGCGGGTAGCGGCTACGATCTATTGGCCTCAATCTGCTTCTAACGGCGATGCTTTTGTCTCTGCTCTGGCGTTACGCGGTACGCGAGGGCCTGATTCGGACTGACATAGCCGATGACGATGTGAAGGTGATCACCAGGAAGCTCACGCCGGGACTTGTTGGATACCTCGTGATGATCATG